>CAIXWQ010000198.1 GCA_903923175.1 uncultured delta proteobacterium
CGCCGCAGCGGGCGAGCAGGATCCGTCGCGCGCGTCGCTGCTCGCCGCCACCGTCGCGCGCATCGCGCCGCTCGTGCCGCCCGAGCGCATCCTGGTGGTCACTGCCAAGGCGCTCGCCGAGGCCACGCGCCGCGCCGTCCCCGAGCTCCCCGCCGAGAACGTCCTCGCCGAGCCGGCGCCGCGCAACACCGCGCCGTGCATCGGCTGGGCGACCCGCACCGTGCTCGCGCGCGACCCCGAGGCGCGCGTGCTCGTGCTGCCGAGCGACCACCACGTGGCCGACACGCAGGGGTTTCGCGACACGATCGCGCGCGCGCTCCACGCCGCCGCCTACGCGCCGCTCGCGACCATCGGCATCAAGCCGACGCGGCCGGACACCGGCTTCGGCTACATCGAGACCGGCGCGCCGCTCGAGGGGCCCGCGTCCGCCTCGGGAGGGCACGTGGTCGCCCGCTTCGTCGAGAAGCCCGATCTCGTGCGCGCGCGCGAGTTCCTCGCGAGCGGCAACTTCCTCTGGAACAGCGGCATGTTCTTCTTTCGCGCCGCCGAGATGGACGCGTCGATCCGCGCCTACCTCCCCGCGCTCGCCGAGGGGCTCGATCGCATGGGCGAAGGGGCGCACGCGCCGAAGCTCGACGAGATCTTCCCCACGCTCCCCTCGATCAGCGTCGACTACGGCGTCGTCGAGCCGCTCGCCAAGGAGGCTGCGGCCGGGCGCCGCGAAGGGATCGCGGTCGTTTCGGGCGACTTCGGCTGGAGCGACGTCGGCTCGTGGGAGAGCGCCTGGGAGCTCTCGCCCAAGGACGCCGACGGCAACGCCGCGCCGGAGGGGACGGTGCTCGTCGACGCGCGCGGCAACCTCGTGCGCGCGACCGCGGGCAAGACGGTCGCCCTCGTCGGCGTCGACGAGCTCGTGGTCGTCGAGACCGACGACGCCATCCTGGTCATGCCGCGTAGCCGCGCCCAGGACGTCCGCGCCGTCGTCGACGCGCTCAAGGCGACGGGCCGCGCGGCCAAGCTCACGTGAGCGCGCGATGAGCAACTACTTCCCCGGCACCTTCGCCCCCCCCGATCGCGGGGCGGCCGAGGAGCACGATCTGCCGCCCACGGGGCGCAAGATCATCGCCGTCGGCGGCAGCAAGGGGGGCGTCGGCAAATCGCTCGTCGCCTCGAGCTTCGCCGTCTACCTCGCGCAGCTCGGCAAGCGCGTGGTGCTCGTCGACGCCGACCCCACCGGCGCGAACCTCCACATCCCGCTCGGCGTCGAGCGCCCCAAGCGCCTGCAGATCGGCGAGCACGAGCCCGAGGTCGCGCTGATCCCGACCATCGTGCCGGGCCTGCGCCTGCTCGTCGCGCCGCTCGAAGCGAGCGCGCAGGCGACGCTCAAGGCCTCGCGCAAGACGCGCCTCATCAACGTGCTGCGCACGATGGTCGCCGACGACATCGTGATCGACGTGGGCCCGGGCACCAGCACCTCGGCGTGCGATCTCTTCCTCGCCGCCGACGTCGGCGTGCTGGTCACCGTCCCCGAGCCGCAGGCGATCGAGACCACCTACCGCTTCGTGCGCGCGCTCTTCGCGCGCGATCTCCGCCGCCTCGCGCGCAACGATCGGATGCGCCTGCGCACCCTCGATCGGCTCCTCGGCGAGCTCGACGAGCTGCCGCTGCCGATCGATCTCACGCGCCACCTGCTGCGCGTCGAGCCGCCGCTCGGCGAGATCGCCTCGCAGGTGCTCGCGCGCATGCGGCCGCGCCTGGTCGTGAACCAGACGCGCGTGCGCACCGATCTCGAGCTCGGCGCGTGGATGGCGCAGGTCTGCGAGCGGCGCATGGGGATCCCGCTCGACTCGCTCGGCAGCGTCGAGCACGACGACGCCGTCTGGCTCGCCAACCGGCGCCGCCGGCCGCTGCTGGTCGACGGCCCGAGCTCGAAGGCCGGTCGCGGCCTGGAGCGCGTCGCGCGGCGGCTGGTCGCCGTGCTCCCCAACCGCGCGCGCGAGCTCGACGCGCAGGGGAACATCCCCAAGGCGCCCAACTACTACGAGCGGCTGGTCATCCAGCGTGGCGCCAGCGAAGAAGAGGTGCGGCGCGCGTTCAAGCGGCAGCGCGAGATCTACGCCTCGGACGGGCTGCCGACGGTTTCGCTCTACACCGACGAGGAGCTCGGTCGCGAGCACGCCGCGCTCGAGGAGGCGCACGACGTCCTGCTCGATCCGAACAAGCGCCGCGCCTACGACGTCTCGGTCTTCCCCGACCACGACGCGGGCCCGGCCCCGTCGTCGCCCGCCGAGCGCGCCAAGAACGAGGCGCAGCTCGCCGAGCTGCTGTCGCTGCAGGCGGAGCTCGCGCGCGAGCTCGGCCCCGACACCGAGTTCAGCGGCGCGCTGCTGCGCCGCGTGCGCGAGTCGCGCGGGATGGACGTGAAGGAGATCGCCGCGCACACCAAGATCTCGCACCAGCACGTCAGCGCCATCGAGGCCGAGGCCTTCGAGAACCTGCCGCCGCTCGTCTACGTGCGCGGCTTCCTCTCGGAGATCGCCAAGTTCCTCAAGCTCGATCCGTCGCAGGTCTCGCGCACCTACCTGCGGCGCGCGCGCGATCTCCTCGACATCCGCCCGACCCGCGAGTGATCCCGCACGTGCAAACGGAGCCCCGAAAGTCCGCCTGGTCGGTGACGGCCGACGTCGCGACCGTCGCCTTCGTCGCGCGGCTCGCCGTGATCGTCTACGCGCTCGCCGAGCCCGTGTGGGACGGCCACTACTACGATCTCGGCGCGCGGCGCCTCGCGGCCGGCCTCGGCTACTCCGAGGAGCTGCGCTTCGCCGGCCCCGGCGGCGGCGAGCAGGTCGTCTGGCAGGCGTGGGCGCACTACCCGGTCGGCTACTCGGGCTTCCTCGCGCTCTTCTTCCGCATCTTCGGCAATTCGATCCTCGTGCCGCCGCTCGCCAACGCGCTCACCGGCGCCGCGCTCGCCGCCGTGTCGCACAGGCTCGCGCGGCACGCGCTCGGCGCGCTCTCGGGAGGCGGCGAGGACGCGGCCGCGCGCAGGAGCGGGGAGATCCGCGCGCTGATCGCCGGGCTGCTCGTCGCGCTGCACCCGGGGCTCGTGCTCTACACGGGCGCGCTCATGACCGAGCCGCTGGCCGCGCTCGGGATGCTGTCGGCGGTCCTCTGGTCGGTCGCCGATCGCAACCGCGTGCGCGCGGTGATCGGCGCGGGGGTGCTGCTCGGGCTCGCGACGCTCGTGCGCCCCAACGCCATCCTGCTCGCGCCGTTCCTCGCGCTGCGCGAGCTGCTCGATCGTGATCTCGCGTGGCCCAAGCGCGTCGGCTTCGCCGCGCTGCGCGCCGCGTTCGTCGGCATCTTCGCGCTCGCCACCGTCGCGCCGTGGACGTACCGCAACTGCAAGCAGATGGACGCGTGCGCGTTCGTCTCCACCAACGCCGGCTGGAACCTCGTGATCGGCAGCGCGCCCGGCGCCACCGGCAAGTTCGAGTTCCTGGTCGGCCACACTCCGGCGGGCGGCCCCGAGTGCGACGAAGGCGGGCAGGTCGCGCAGGACCGCTGCTGGTGGCGCTACGGCGTGCAGCTCATCCGCCACGACTTCAAGCGCTGGGTCGGGCTCGTGCCCGCGAAGCTCCACTACACGCTCGACAACGAGTGGTTTCCCATCAACTACCTGCGCGAGGCGCGCCCCGATCTGGTGAGCGCGCGCGCGCACATCGCCTGGGGGCGCCTGCTCACCGGCACGCACCACGCGTACGTCGCGTTCGCCGCGCTCGCGTGCATCGGCTGGCCCTTGGGCGCGCGGGGCAAACGCGGCGGCGCGCCGAGCGGCGCGCGGCTCGCGCGGCTCGGGTGGATCGCCCAGGCGGCGCTGCTGCTCGCCACGCTCGCGATCGGGCTGCACGGCATCGATCCGCACTTCCCGATCATCTGGCCGGTCGGCGTGCTCGCCTGCCTCGTGCCGTGGCTGCCGTTGCCTGGCGCGCCCCCGCGCAACGCGGCGCTGCTCGGCGTCGTCGCGCTCGCGCTCACCACGCTCGTCACGCACGCCGTCTTCTTCGGCGAGGATCGCTACCACCTCGTCGCGACCCCTGCGTTCGCCATCCTCGCTGCGGGGCTGTTCCGGCGCAGCGCGTGAGCTCGCGAGCGCGTCGCGCCTCAGCTGCCGCAGCGCCCGGCCGCCCCGCCGCCCCCGCAGGTCTCCTTCGCGGTGCACGTGCCGCAGTCGAGCGCGCCGCCGCAGCCGTCGCCCGCCGGGCCGCAGTCGTAGCCGAGCTTCGCGCAGGTGGTCGGCACGCAGCACGAGCCGCACGTCCCGGGCGCGCTGCACTGCCCGCACTGCTGGTTGGTGGGGCAGTCGCCGCACAGGAGCACGCCGCCGCAGCCGTCGCCCGCGGGGCCGCACTGGACCCCTTGCGAGGCGCAGGTGACCTTCGTGCAGGTCGATTTGCCGCACTTGCCGGGCAGGCCTCCGCCGCCGCACGTCTGGCCCGAGGGGCAATTGCCGCACTGGATCAGGTTGCCGCAGCCGTCGCCCGCGGGGCCGCACTGGATCCCCTGCGACGTGCACGAGAGCGCCGCGCACGCCGTCCCGCCGCACACGCTCGGCTGGCCTCCGCCGCCGCACGTCTGGGGCGCCGAGCACGCGCCGCACGAGAGCTGATTGCCGCAGCCGTCGTCGGCGGGGCCGCAGTTGAGCCCCTGCTGGCTGCAGGTCAGCGGGGTGCACGTCGGCGGCGTGACGACCGTCGGGGAGAGGCACGACCCGAGGTCGAAGATCATGAACTCGAGCAGCCTCTCCTGCGCGGTCATCGGGCCGGCGGCGCACTCGGCCGGGAAGACGAGCCCCGTGTTGCTGGTGGCGTTCTCGACGTGGAAGTCGTCGAAGAGCACGCGCCCGCACTGGGTCGCCGGCGTGTTGCCGACGGGCGTGTCGAACGTGTAGTGCATCGGCCAGGTGAAGCTGGGCGACGGCCCGCCGAGGGTGAGCCACAGCAGCGAGGGCGCGACGACGCCGGTGAAGTCGGTCCGCAGCGTGTTGACCGGTATCTGGGCGTACGCGGTCGACGCGCCGACGATCTGCAGCCACTGCGCGAGCGCCTGGCCGCGCGGGAAGGCCGTGTTCACGAACCCGGTCTGATCCCCAATCGTGCCGGCGCCCGGCGTCCAGTTGGCCGTGGCGAGGAACGGATTGGTCGAGCCGCTCGGGGTCGGGTTGATCAACCACGTGTAGCTGTAGTGCGTGGCGAAGACCCGGCCGCCGGCGTTCGCGTAATTGAGGACGACCGCCTGCTGGGCCGCGTTCTTGGTGTACGCGGCGCCCTGACAGGGGAAGAACACCGTGTCGTACTGGTTGATCTCGGCCTGCGAGCCGTAGAGCTGCGTCGCGCTCGGCGTGGTCGCGGAAATCTGCGCGCCGGCCGCCCCTTCGCCCGTGTAGAGGCGGACGCGCCCGAGCCCCCCTTGTGAGGCTGGGTTGCTGAACTGGCTCGGACTGATTCCCACTTTCAGCAACACGCACTCGAGGCCGTCGACCTGGCCGGTCGAGAAGGCCATGAGCGGGATGTTGTCGGCGGGATCGCCCTCCGCCTGCACGGTGGGGAGTCGCGTCTGGTTCGCGGACAGCGCCGTGGTGGTGCACGCGCCGACGGAGGGGATCGTGACTTTGCGGCGCCAGCGCCCGAGCTGGATGACCAGCGGGATGTTGCTGCCGACGGGGACGTTCTGCAGCGTGAAGGTGCCGTCGGGCGCCGTCTTGGTGCTCACCAGCGGCGTGCCGCTCACCTCGCTGCCGCACTGGCCGCAGTGCACGCCGGGGGTGAACGCGCTCACCCCGTAGGTCGGCGAAGCGCCGCCGTTGGGCACGTAGACGAGCGCGCCGAAGAGCGGGTCGGTGCCGTTCGGCGCGTACACGGTGCCGGTGACCGTCGTGGTCACGCCGCTGCCGGGACAGGACTGCTGCAGCAGGCAGAGTCCGGTGCAGCTCCCGACGCCGGTCGTCGGGCCGCACACGCCCGGCTGCCCGCCGCCGCCGCAGATCTGCGGCACGGTGCAGCTGCCGCACTGCAGGAGCCCGCCGCACCCGTCGCCGGTGGGGCCGCAGTTCACGCCGAGCTGCGCGCACGTCTTGGGGACGCAGGCGTTGCTGCCGCCGCAGACGCCGGGCGAGCCGCCGCCGCCGCACGTCTTCGGCGCGGTGCAGCTGCCGCACTGGATCGTGCCGCCGCAGCCGTCGCCCGCGGGGCCGCAGTCGATCCCGAGCTGGGCGCACGTGTGCGGCACGCAGCCCGAGGCGCCGCCGCACTGGCTCGGCACGCCGCCGCCGCCGCACGTCTTCGGCGCGGTGCAGGTGCCGCAGTCGAGCTGGCCGCCGCAGCCGTCGCCCTCGGGGCCGCAGGTGACCCCCAGCAGCGCGCAGGTCGTCGGCACGCACGCGGAGCCCGCGTCGGCGCCGGTGGTGCTCGTGCCGCAGACGCCGGGCGAGCCTCCGCCGCCGCAGCTCTGCGCGCCGCCGCACGCGCCGCACTGGAGCAGCCCGCCGCAGCCGTCGCCGATCGGTCCGCAATTCACCCCTTGAAGCGCGCAGGTGGTCGGCACGCACCCGGTGCTGCCGCCGCAGACGCCCGGGGTGCCACCGCCGCCGCAGCTCTTGCCCGCGCCGCAGTCGCCGCACTGCACGAGGCCGCCGCAGCCGTCGCTCACCGGGCCGCAGTCGGCCTTCCAGTCGGCGCAGGTCTTCGGCACGCACTTGCTGTCGCCGCCGCAGGCGCTCGGCGTGCCGCCGCCGCCGCACGTCTGGGGCGCTTTGCAGTTGCCGCACTGGATCAGGTTGCCGCAGCCGTCGCCTTGCGGGCCGCAGGTCGCGGCGAGCTCGGCGCAGGTCTTCGGCAGGCAGACCCGCGGGCCGCCGTCGTTCGTGGCGTCAGGCGTGGAGTCCGGCGCGCCGTCGGCGGCGGTCGAGTCCGAGGCGCCGTCGTCGCCGCCCTCACTCGGACTTCCGGTGTCGGCGTCGTCGCCGGGCGCCGTCGAATCGGCCGAATCCGCCGCGTCGGCCGCGTCGATCGGCGGCGTGTTCTCCCCGGTGCTCGCGCCCGAGCCGCACGACGACAGCATCAACATCGAACACGCGAGGCCGAGCGGGAAGGCGCGCAGCGCGAGGGGCGATTGCATCGGGGTGGTCTCCGCGGACGTCGACAGGGGCCCTCCCACGATGGCCCCTTCGCGGGCGGATCGCGAGCCGCGCGGCCGCCTCGCGCACGATGGCGGTGCGCCCCGGGCCGTGCTCCAAAATGGTGCCAATCCCGATGTCCAAACCCCGCTCGGCCGCCGGCCCTCGCCCCTTCGCGCTCCCCCTCTCGCGTCGGCTGCGCTCGCTCGCGGTGGCCGCGGCGGCGGCATCGGCCGTGTCGGTCCTCGCCGGCGTCGCGCTCCCCGGTCGCGCCTCGGCGATGACGCAGAGCTACTGCAGCTTCCCCGCCTCGCTCGCCACCTGGACCTACAACGGCAACGCCTTCGAGGCGCAGAACTCGCTGATCCGCCTCACGACGACCACGTCGAACGAGGCCGCTTCGGCCTTCTTGACCACGCCGATCGCCCTCGGGGCCACGACTTCGCTTCACGCGCACTTCCGCTTCCAGATGGGGCCGAGCGCCGCGGGCGGCGACGGGATCGCCTTCGTGATGCAGAACAGCGCCGCGGCCGCGACCGCCCTCGGCGGCACCGCGAACAACCTGGGCTACAGCGGCATCACACCGAGCGTCGCGATCAAGTTCGACACCTACGACAACGGGGCGACCGACCACGGCGCCAACTACGTCGCCATCGAGTTGAACGGCAGCACGGCGCTCGCTGCTACGGGATACTGGGCCACGCCCGCGTTCACGATGGCCGGCGGCGGCGTGCTGCACGGCTGGGTCGACTACGCCCCTGGCACGCTCAGCGTCTATCTCTCCCAGTCCGCGACCAAGCCGGCCACGCCGCTGATCACGCACGCGCTGACGCTGACGACCCAGATCGGCGCGCTGATGTACGTGGGCTTCAGCGCCGCGACCGGGACGAACACGCAGATCGACCAGCAGGACGTCCTCGAATTCGCGCTCAGCACCGACGGCGTCCCCTGCTCGTGCGAGGGGGACTCCGCCTGCACCGGCGCGACGCCCGCCTGCGGGGCGGCGGGGATCTGCGCCGTCTGCTCGGCGACCAACGCCACCGCGTGCACCGGCGCGACGCCTGTCTGCAACGCGCCGACCAACACCTGCGTCGGCTGCCTGACCGCCGCGAGCTGCGCCGCTCCGAAGCCGATCTGCGACTCGACGTCGCGCAGCTGTCGCGCGTGCAGCGGCAACGCCGACTGCGGCGGCACGAGCCCGCAGTGCGCCACCGTGGGGCCCGACGCCGGCAGCTGCGTCACGTGCGTCGCCGACGCGAACTGCCCGCCGGCGACGCCGCGCTGCTCGACGGTGACCAACACCTGCGCGCAGTGCCTAAGCGGGGCCGACTGCGGCGGAAACACGCCGGTGTGCAGCGCGGGCAAGTGCCGCGCGTGCGCCTCGGACGCCGACTGCGGCGGCTCGACGCCCGCGTGCGAGGTCTGGGGGGCCTGCGGCCAGTGCTCGTCCACCAACGCGTCGGCGTGCACGAGCGGCACCGCCGTGTGCGACGATCCGAGCGGCACCTGCGTCGGCTGCCGGTTCGACGCGGACTGCGGCGGCGCCAAGCCCGTCTGCAACACGAGCACGCACTCGTGCGCGCCGTGCGCGAGCAACGCCGACTGCGCGTCGAGCGCCGCGGGGCCCGCGTGCGCGCTCACCGGCAGGAAGGAGGGCGCGTGCGTCGGCTGCGCGGCCGACGCCGACTGCAAGGCCGCCGGCGCGCCCAAGTGCGATCTCGTCGCCGACCAGTGCGTCGCCTGCCTCACCAAGGCCGACTGCTCGGGGGCCACGCCTGTGTGCGGCGCCGCGCACGCGTGCGTCGCTTGCCTCGCGCACGCCGACTGCCCCGCGACCGCGCCGGTCTGCGATTTCGCGTCGTCGACCTGCACGGCCTGCCAGAACGACTACGCCGCGAGCACGCCCGGCCCGCACGCCTGCTCCACCGCCGCGGCGCCGGCCTGCCAGCCTCCGGGCTCGCCGCTCGCCGGCCGCTGCGGCGCGTGCTCTTCGCTGAACAACGCCGCGTGCGCGTCGCTCGCCGCGACCCCCGTGTGCATCCCGGCGTCCGCCGTCTGCGGCTGCGCGAAGGACCCGGACTGCAACGCGGGGAGCTACTGCGACACGGGCGCCTCGAGCACCGGCGCCTGCAAGCCCGGCTGCCGCGTCGTGGCCGGCGTCGACAACTGCGCGACCGGCGAGTTCTGCTCCAAGACCGACGGCAGCGTCGGCGCCTGCACGACCGAGCCGTGCAACGGCCGGAGCGACTGCAGCGCGCCCACGCCGATCTGCGACACCACCACGCAGCCGCACGCGTGCGCGCAGTGCGTGAGCTCGAGCGACTGCGAAGGCGGCAAGGTGTGCGACGCGACCCGCCACTGCGTCGAGTGCACCGCGGCGCAGACGGCGAGCTGCGACGCGGCCGGCAAGGGCGCCGCCTGCCTCGCGACCGAGACCTGCGGGTGCCTGAAGGACGCCGACTGCGGCGGCGCCGCCTCGGGCCGCGTGTGCGACGCGGCGACGAGCGCGTGCACGACGGGCTGCCGCGGGAGCGACGGCAACGCGTGCCCCGCGGGGCAGCAGTGCAGCTCGAGCACGAGCTCGATCGGGACGTGCGCGCCCACGAGCTCCGACGCCGGCAGCGACGCGGGCAGCCCCGATGCGAGCAGCCCCGATGCGAGCGGCGGCGACACGGGCGCGGACGCGGGCGAAGACGCCTCCGCGAGCGGCGCCGACGCCGGTGGCGCTTCGTCGGGCTGCGGTTGTCACGTCGTGCCGGCCGACACGTCGACCGGGCTCGGCGTGAGCGGAGCGCTCGTGGGGCTCATCGCCTTTGTCCGGCGTCGGGCGCGCGGGCGTGTTCGCGCGGTCGCGCGCCGCGAACGCTGAGCCTGCCGATCCGCGCCGGTCGAGGTCGCCTGTGTAGGCGCCACGATTCCGATCGATCGCGCAGCGCGTGCCATACTCTCGGCGCAATGGCGCAGTTCGACGCGACGCTGCCGGCGGGGACCGACGATCTGGGGAGCGCGCGCACGGTCGGCCTCGAGGACCCCGCCTCCGCGCACGCGGCGACGATGCACGCGCCGAACTCGGGCGGCGTCGGGCCTGTCGCCTCGATGCCGATCGTGTCGCAGGGGGCGCCGCGATCGCGCACGGCCGATCGAACCACCGTGCTGCCGCGCCTCGAGGGCGCGACGTCGATCCGCGTGTCGGGGCCCGGCGAGCTCCCGCGCTACGAGCCTTTGCAGTCGCTCGGCGCAGGCGGCATGGGCGAGGTCGCGCTCGTGCGCGATCAGGACATCGGCCGCCAGGTGGCGGTGAAGAAGCTCCTGCCGGGGCTCGGCATCGACGCGCTCGAGCGCTTCGCGCGCGAGGTGCGCATCGTCGGCAAGCTCGAGCACCCCGGGATCGTGCCGGTGCACGACGTCGGCATCGACGGCGATGGGCGCCACTATTTCGTGATGAAGTACGTCGAGGGCGAGACGCTCGAGACCATCCTCGATCGGCTGCGCGCCGACGATCCGCTCTACCGCGCGCGCTTCTCGCCCGGGCGGCGCGTCGAGATCTTCCACGAGCTGCTCCAGGCGCTCCGCTACGCGCACGCGCACGGCGTGATCCACCGCGACATCAAGCCCTCGAACGTCATGGTCGGCGCCTTCGGCGAGGTGCTGCTGATGGACTGGGGGATCGCCAAGGAGGTCGGCGCGGCGGAGACACCTCACCCCCTGGCCCCCTCTCCGCGGGGCGGAGAGGGGGATGGGAGCACCGCGCGGGGAAGTGGAGGGGTGAGGTCGCCCGAAGCCGCCGATCCCAAGGCCGCCTTCCGCACGCGCCACGGCTCGCTGATCGGCACCCCCGCGTACATGGCGCCGGAGCAGGCGCGCGGCGAGAACACCAAGCTCGATCCGCGCTGCGACACCTACGCGCTCACCGTGCTGTTCCACGAGATGCTGACGCTCCACCACTACCTCGAGGATCGGCGCGCGCTCGAGCAGATCATCTTCGCGGTCGGCAGCGACGAGGAGCCAGGGTTCCTCGAGCTGGTCGCCGCCTGCTCGCGCCAGGGCGTCGGCGCGGAGCTCGTGCACTTCCTCAAGCGCGGCCTGCGCAAGAAGCCCGAGGCGCGCTTCCAGTCGGTCGACGAGATGATCGAGGAGCTCGACGCCATCCGCGATCAGCGCGTGAAGGTGCAGTGCCACCTGACCTTCGCGCGGCGCGTGACCGGCGCCCTCGCGCGGCGCGCCAATCGGCACCCCAACCTCGCCACCGTGCTGGCGCTCGTCGCGATCGCGATCTTCACGACCGGCGTCGTCGCCATGGTCAGCGCGGCGATGCACCTCGCGCGCGGCTGAGCCGACCGACCGCATGGCGTCGCGCGCGCGCGCACTCTCCCGGTCGACGACGCGACGCGCGGGCTTCGCGCTCGCAGCGCTCGTGGCGCTCGTGGCGCTCGGCGCCTGCAAGCTGCAGCGCGGCGCCATGCCCGAGGACGCCGACGACAAGCGGCGCCTCGCAGAGATCGCCCACCGCGCGCTCGATCGCGTCGAGCGCGTCGAGCGCGAGCGGGCCAGTGCGCCCACGCCGGCTCCGGGCAGCTCGCCCGCCGTCGACGTCGACGCGCTCCTCGCGCGTAAGCTCGACGGGCTCGTGCGCGAGTGCCGAAACCCCTTTGCGACGCGCGCGCTGCAGTCGTGGACGCGCTACGCGAGCTGGGTCGGCGACAAGAAGACGGGGCCGACCGGCCGCGAGCGGAACGTCTTCGGTCTCTACGCGCTCGGCGCCGATCCGAAGGCGTGCCGCAAGGCGGTCGCGGCCGCGCTCTCGGTCGCCACCGCGACGCCGACCCTCGATCTCGCCGCCGAGGGCTTCGCGGCCGCGGTCGAGACGCTCGTCCCCGCGGTGAACGCGGCGAGCCTCTACTACGAGCACGGCGACTACAAGGAAGACGCCTTCGCCCGCGGCCGCGCGATGCACCCCGATCTCGTCGGCGCGTTCGAGGCGTTCAAGAAGGCCGACGCCGCGCTCGGCGCCGAGCTCGACGCCGCGCAAGAGGGGCTCGACGCGCGCGAGCTGGCGCGCCTCGAGGGCGACGAGGCCCAGCGCGGCCGCTGGCACCTCAAGCGCACCGCGGTGCTGGCGCGGGCGCTCGTGCGCGCGGCGATGCCTCCGAGCGTACCGAGCGCGCCGAGCGCCGATCCGAGCAAGCTCGATCTGGCCGCGCTCTCGTCGGCCGAAGGGCGCTTCGAGGAGGCGCGGATCGCCTTCGCGCGCTGGCGCGAGGGGAACGATGCGGAGGCCACGCCGCTCGCGTCGTACGCGCGCGGGCTCGAGCAGCTCGGGCTCGCGGGCAGGGAGCTGGTGGCGCGCGTGCGCGATCGGCGGCCGTACACGACGGGGGAGAAGCTGAACCTCGGCGGGCAGAACGAGTGGATGGTCGCGGGGTCGCCGGGCCGGGTGGTGGCGCGGTACAACGCGCTGATCGAGGCGTTCAACGCCCTGCCGGGCGCGGCGGGGAAATAGCCACTCCCGCGCCGCACGCGCCGCACGTGGGCTACGCCGGGGAGGCCGCACCACAGGCTCCCCGACGCGCGCCGACGTGACGCGCTCGCGTCTACTTGCAGTACGTCTGGATGCCGTCGACGATCTTCTCGAAGCTCGCCTGCGCGGCCTTCGACTTCTCGAGATCCTCCGCCTTGGGCTCGCCCGGCGCCTCGGCGACCGCCTTGAGCGCGGCGCCCACGTCGCCGACCGACTTGGCGTAGCCGTCGCGCAGCTCGACGAGCTTGGGATCCTCGACCTCGGCCGTCTTGACCGAGGCGGCGCCCTTGATCATGACCTCGGCGTAGGCCTTCGCCGTCGCGTCGTCCTTCGGCTCGGGCGTCTTCTTCGTCTCCTCGGCAGAGGCGTTGATCTTCTCGATCAGCGCGTTGCACTGGGTGACCTTGCTACGACCGCAGCCGCTCGTGAGCAGGATGAACGCGCAGGAGAGGACGGTGAGGGGGAGTCGGAGGTTCAAGGGAGTGACCTTTCGCCGCGCGCCTGTGCGCGGGCAGTGGAAGCGGTGAGCTTCGCAAGCCAATCGTCATCCGTCGAGCGTCTCGCGCCGCGCGCCGAGCCACCCACATCGGCCACGCGCGCCGACCGCGAGCAGGCCAGTGCGCCGCGCTACTCTCGCCGTCCATCGCGGAGCGCGGAGCGAGGAGCCTTTGGAAGAACCCCCGATCGAGCACCTGGACGTCGTCATCGTCGGCGCCGGCATCTCCGGCATCGGCGCCGCGTATCACCTGCAGACGGCGCTGCCGCGGAAGTCGTTCGCGATCCTCGAGGCGCGCGAGGCGCTCGGCGGCACCTGGGATCTCTTCCGCTACCCCGGCATCCGCTCCGACTCGGACATGTACACGCTCGGCTTCTCGTTCCGGCCGTGGACGAGCCCGAACGCGATCGCCGATGGCCCGTCGATCCTGGCCTATTTGCAGGACACCGCGCGCGAGCACGGCATCGATCGCAAGATCCGCTACCGCGCGCGCGTCGAGCGCGCAGAGTGGTCGAGCGCCTCGGCCCGCTGGACCCTGCACGTGCGTGACGGCGCGACCGGCGCGCTCTTCACGGTCAGCTGCTCGTTCCTCTTCGTCTGCGCCGGCTACTACGACTACGCGGGCGGCTACACGCCCGATTTCCCAGGGCGCGAGCGCTTCCCCGGCCAGGTGGTCCACCCGCAGCGCTGGACGAGCGACCTCGCGTGGGCGGGCAAGCGCGTGGTGGTGATCGGCAGCGGAGCCACCGCGATCACGCTGGTGCCGGCGCTCGCCGAGAAGGCCGCGCACGTCACGATGCTGCAGCGCACGCCGAGCTACGTGCTCGCGCTCCCCGGGCGCGATCCGATCGCGCGCTGGCTGCGCGAGAAGCTCCCGAGCAAGGCGGCGTACTCGGTCACGCGCTGGAAGAACGTGCTCGCGTTCATGGCGTTCTACCAGTGGAGCCGGCGCTACCCGCAGCGGGCCAAGCGCTGGCTGGTCACGCAGGCGGGCAAGCAGCTCGGCGATCGCGAGGCCGCGCGCGCGCACTTCACGCCGCCGTACGAGCCGTGGGCGCAGCGGCTCTGCTTCGCCCCCGACGGCGATTTCTTCGCGCCGATCCGCGACGGCCGCGTCGACGTGGTGACCGACCACGTCGAGACCTTCACCGAGCGCGGCATCCTGCTCCGCTCGGGCAAGGAGCTCGCCGCCGATCTGATCGTCACGGCCACCGGGCTGAAGCTCAAGCTGTTCGGCGGCATCGAGCTCCTGGTCGACGGCCGTCGCCCCGAGCCGACGCGCTCGTTCGTCTACCGCGGGATGATGGTGAGCGACGTGCCGAACCTCGCCTTCGCGGTCGGCTACACGAACGCCTCCTGGACGCTCAAGGTCGATCTGGTCGCCGAGTACGTCTGCCGGCTCCTCGGCCATCTCGACGAAAAGGGCCTCACGACCTGCGTGCCGCGCGTGCGCGATCGCGCCTCGCTCGGCGAAGAGCCGCTGATCGACTTCAGCTCCGGCTACGTGCAGCGCGCGGCCGCGGAGCTCCCGAAGCAGGGCTCGCGCGCGCCGTGGAAGCTCTACCAGAACTACCTGCTCGATCTCGTGACGCTGCGGCACGCGCGCCTGCAGGACGACGCGCTCGAGCTCTCGGGGCCCTCGCGCTGACGCGGCCTCGGCGCGCCTGCCCCGGCCGCTACAGCCCTGGATCGGTGGAGAAGCAGCACCGGAACCCGGTGTCCGCCGAGGTCCAGGTCGCGTCGACGACGTCGTACGTGAACGAGCAGGCCGCCGAGCCCTCGTCCCAGGAGTCGAAGGCGCCCCCCATCAGCGCGTACCGGTTGCTGCCGATCGACGTCACCTCGCGGAGGTTGCCGGTGACGTCGAAGAGCCGGTCGGCGCCCGACGCGTTCCCGAGCACGCCGGTCCAGTCCGCGGAGCACGAGGTCAGCAGCGGCGAGGCGGTCGGCAGCAGCCCGCTCTGCATCCCGATGAGCGTCGCGTCGAAGTCGTAGCTCACGGCCAGGTTGCAGAACTTGCTCCCGCCGACGAACCCGATCGTGCAGGCGGACCCGGACGGCGAGTAGCCCCAGGTGCAGGTCGCGCTCTTTGCCATACAGCCTGTCTGCCACTCTGCGGTGGAGCAGGTGTGGCCCCCGAGCGCGGCGCAGGTCTGGTCGACCTCGGCCGGCGTCACGCCGTACCAGGGGAGCTTGGCCGGCGCCGAGCAGGCCACCGTCTTGTCGAGGCTCGTCGCCGCGGGGGCCGAGGTCACGTAGCCATTGCCCGTGCCGGACGTGAGCGCCGTGGCGTTGGGGCGCGAGGCCTCGTAGGCGTAGGCCCAGAGCGAGGCGCCGATCTTGGCGACCGCGGGCTTCACGAAGTACGCCGCGTTGCTCCCCTTGGTCGTGAAGGGCTCGTCGACGAGCCCGTCGCAGTCGTTGTCGATGCCGTCGCAGACCTCGGGGCCCGCCTTCGTCAGGTCCTTCACCGCGCTGCACTTGGCGGCGCTGGGGCCGTTGCAGACGTAGGTGCCGAGGGTCCGGCACACGCCGTCGCCCGGCGGCGGCAAGCCCAGATCGCTGGCGCACGGCTGCCCGAGCACCGCCACGTTCTCGTCGAGGAGGCCGTTGCAGTTGTTGTCGAGCCCGTCGCACGTCTCCGCCGTCGCCGCGCACGAAGTGCCGCAGACCCCGGCCGGGAACGCGCACTTCCAGGCGCCGCCGGTGCAGGACACGACCACGGAGGTCGTGCACTCGGGCCGGGTCGCGGACGCGCTCACCCCGCACACCTGGGTCGGGCTCGGCGCGACGAGCCCCTCGTCGATCCTGCCGTCGCAGTTGTCGTCGACGCCGTTGCACGACTCGGTCGACGCGTGGAAGCTGCACGGATAGCCGCACTTGTGGTCGCCCGCGACCGCGTCGCCGGCGCCCCCGTTGTCGTAGTAGCCGGTCTGGCAACCCTGGAAGAGGCAGGCGCCCGCAGCGCAGGTCCACGCTGCGTGCACCGCGCCCGCGAGGCAGTCGTTGCCGCACGCGCCGCAGTTGTGCACGTCGGTCGTCAGGTCCGGTTGGCTCGTGAGCGCGCCGTCGCAGTTCGCGTCGACGCCGCACGTATCGCTGGCGCCGCTCGCGCCGACGGAGCCCACGCACGTCACCGCCCCCGACACGCAGCTCGTGCTGCCCGCCTTGCAGGCGGAGGTCGCGCCGGCGGGCGGCGGGGTGGGCACGCCGCAGGGCGCGCCCGACTGGGCGGCCGGGAGGTTGTCGTCGACGGTGCCGTCGCAGTCGTCGTCGAGGCCGTTGCACGTCTCGGCCACCGGATCGACGTTCCCCTTGCACACGGGCGCGCCCGCGACGCACACGGTCACGCCCTTGCGACACGGGAGGGTCGCCGACGCGCCGCACGGCTTGCCTACGTCGACCAGGTCGTCGTCCACGACGCCGTCGCAGTCGTCGTCGAGGCCGTTGCACGTCTCGGTCGACTTGCCCGGCGTGAGGACGGCGCTCCCGCGGCACTCGACCCTCCCGGCGACGCAGACGCTCGTCCCCGCGTGCGCCGGCGCCGCGCACTCTCCCTTCGCCCCGCCCTGACAGCCGACGCCCACCTTCGGGTCGACGAGGCCGTCGTCGACCGTGCCGTTGCAGTCGTTGTCGAGGCCGTCGCAGATCTCGACGCCGCCGTTCGTCTTCGAGCAGGCGTACTCGCAGCCGTTCGACGACGAGCCGTCGACGTCCCACCAGCAGCTGCCCGGGCCCGTGCAGTCGCACGCCGCGATCGCGCACGCGGTGTCGGTGCGGTCGCACGCCGCGGCCGTCCCGGTGTGCTTGCACGTCGTGTTGCCGTGCGCGACGGCGCCGCACGCGACGCCGCACGCGCCGCACGAGGCGTCGCTGCACGTGTCGACGTCGTCGACCTTGCCGTTGCAGTCGTTGTCGAGGCCGTCGCACACCTCGGTCGTCGGCGCGGTCTTCGTGCACGCGACCTCGCAGCCGTCGGCCGCGGCGTGGTTCGCGTCGGTCCAGCCTGGCTGGCAGCTGCCGAGCTGGCAGGTCCCGGCGACGCAGGTGCCGGCGCCGTGCGGGTACGCGCAGACGTGGCCGCACGTGCCGCAGTTCCACGGATCGCTCGCCATCGCGGCGGGGTCGCAGGGCGACACCTCGGGCGGAGAGACGTCGGGGATCGCCACGTCGTCGCCGCTGGCGCCGTCGGTCGCGGCGTCGCTCGCGGCGTCGTCGGCGCCGACGTCGTTCGAGGCGACCGCGCTCGCGCCGCTGCTGCAGCCGGTGGCGACCACCGCGGCGTACGAGAGGATCGCGGCGAGGCTGGTGAGACTCGGGGTGCGCATCACTTCACCTCTCCCTGCGCCGCGCGGCGCGCGCTCGGGGCCTCGCCTCGTCGCCGTCTGCGGCGCGCGATCGCGAGCGCGCAGAGCGCGGAGGCGAGGGCAGGGGCGGCCCCGGTGTCCCGACCGCTCTCGCCGGGGAG
Source organism: uncultured delta proteobacterium (assembly GCA_903923175.1). GTDB lineage: Bacteria > Myxococcota_A > Polyangia > Polyangiales > JADJMO01 > CAIXWQ01. Next base: position 17,657 of record CAIXWQ010000198.1, read on the forward strand.
CACGCAGCCGCACGCTCCGCCCGCGCCCGTCGGCGCGGCGTCGGTGCCGGCGTCCGTCCCCGCGTCATCGCCCGCGTCACCGCTCGGCGAAGCCACGCACGCGCGCGCCACCGGATCGCAGACGTTGCCGCTGGGGCATCCGTTCACGATGCAGCTGTCGTCGACGCAGCCGCCGCACGCGCACTTCCAGGTCGCGGGGCACACGACGCCGCTGCAGAAGTCGACGCACTTGCCCTCGGCGCACTTCTGACAGGCGTCGCACGTGCAGCTGCCGGGCACGCAGTGCTTCGTCGCGTCGCACACGTAACCGCCCGGACACGGCGTGGCGCCGGCCGGATCGCACGTCGCGAAGCAGCCGCCCATCGTGCAGTCGAAGCCCGCGGGGCAGCTCGCGCCGACGTCGACCTTGCCGTCGCAGTCGTTGTCGACGCCGTCGCACGCCTCGGCGGTCGCCACCACCGCCCCCTGGCAGACGTACGCGCCCGACAGGCACGCGAACGTCCCCTGCTTGCACGGCGGCGACAGGGTCGTCGCCGGGCCGCAGGCGCTCCCGAGCTTCGGGTCGCTCGCCGGCGTCACGTCGTCGACGACGCCGTTGCAGTCGTCGTCGAGGCCGTTGCACACCTCGGCGGCCGGCGCGACGCCGCCCGCGCACACGAGGTTCCCCTTGCCGTCGCAGGTCACGACGCCCTGCTTGCAGGCCCCCTTGTCGCGCGCGCCGGGGAACACCGTGGCGTCGTACGGCATCACGCACGCGCCGCCCGTGGGCAGCCCGTCGTCGACGACGCCGTTGCAGTCGTTGTCGATGCCGTCGCACGTCTCGGGCGACGGCGCCTTGGGCGTGCTGCAGCGCACCGCGCCCGCCGCGCAGATCAGGCTCCCGCCGCTGCACGCGCCGACGGCGCTGCCGCACGCCGCCCCGATCGGCGCGGGGAGCGCGCCGTCGTCGATGCTGCCATTGCAGTCATTGTCGAGCCCGTCGCAGGTCTCGGCCTGCGGGGCGCGCGCGCCCTGGCACGTCCAGCCCGTCGCGCCGGCGCAGGTGAGCGTCCCGACGCCGCAGGCCGGCGACGAAAGGCTCCCGAGGTCGTTGCAGCTCGCTCCGGCAGGCGGGCACCACGAGGCGACGCGGCCGGTCATCGGGTCGGTGTACGAGCAGCAGTTGCCGGGGAGATTCCAGCAGCCAGGCTGCGACGGCGCGCCGACGAGCGCGCCGTCGTCGATGCTGCCATTGCAGTCATTGTCGATGCCGTCGCAGAGCTCAGGCGTGGGGCCGACTCCGCCGACGCACGTGATCACCCCTGCGGTGCAGGTCGTGACCCCTGGCTTGCACGCGCCGACGCTCGCGCCGCACGGGACGCCGAGCCCAGGGAGACCGTCGTCGACCGTGCCGTTGCAGTCGTTGTCGATGCCGTCGCACGCCTCGGGGGTCGGCCCGACGAAGCCGTTGCACACCGTGGCGCCGCCGCCGACGCACGAGGTCATTCCCTTCTTGCACTGCGACGAGGGGCCGTACGCCAGGACCGGCGTTGCTGGGGGAACGCAGGTCACGGAGGGGACGCTGTCGTCGACCGTCCCGTTGCAGTCGTCGTCGAGGCCGTTGCAGATCTCGACCGACGCCTTGTTCGAGCACGCGCTGACGCCGCCGCCGCCGGCGCACGCGAAGGGCGCGATCGAGAAGGGCACGCACGTTCGCGTGCCCGTGCAGCTCGCGGGGTTCGGGGGCGAGGCGAGCCCGCAGGCGACGGGGGCGACGCCGTCGTCGGCGATGCCGTTGCCGTCGTTGTCGCAGCCATCGCAGATCTCGGGGCTCGGCACGTGGCCTCCGGGGCAGATCGACGACGAGCCTCCCCCCGGCGCGTCGTCGAGGAGGCCGTTGCAGTCGTCGTCCTGCCCGTTGCAGGTCTCGGGCTGGGGGCAGTGGAGCGGGCTGCCGCACTTGACGAAGCCTTCGTCGATCTGGCCGTTGCAGTCGTTGTCGACGTCGTCGCAGGTCTCGCCGGGGTCGTTGCACAGCCACGTCGCCGGCTGCGCCGCCTGGCTCGCGGCCGTGCAGGGCAAGAGCGCCCGATTGCCGGCCGGCGACGCTGGCGTGATCGACGCCTGGAACTGTGCGAGGCAGGTCGCGCGCGCGAGCGAGCAGCAGACGTTCCCCTGGTTGCACGAGTGGACGAAGCCCTCGTCGGTGCAGCCGTTGCAGTCGTTGTCGGCGTTGTCGCACGTCTCCGGGCGAATCGCGCTGCGCACCATGCCCGAGAGCGCGGTGACGAGCGTGCCCGCGTCGGTGGGGTTCGCGTAGTAGCCGTGCCCCGCGGTCGTGCCGGTCTGCGTCGAGCTCGCGCCCGTCCCGGCGATCACCGCACCGTTCTTGCCGCCGACGAACGCCGCCACGTGCGTGCGGACGTTCCAGGTGAAGCTGCCGAGCGTGATGCCGTTGTAGAGGCTCGTCGCCGCGGCGGTCGCGTCGGCGTAGGTGTCGCAGCTCTCGTCGCCCGCGGTCACGAGCAGCACGTTCACGGAGCGGCAGGCGCGCTCGTTGGTCGCGTCGAGCGGGCTCGGGAGCGCCACGGACGTCGCGGGCGAGGTGTAACTGCCGCCGAGATAGCGGCCCATGTCGCGGAGCGCGCCGTTGATCGGCACCTTCCCCGCCGCCCATAGCTCGCCGTTGCCCGTGCAGACGTTGTCGACCTGCTGCAACAGCGCGGGCACGTTGGTGGCCGCGCAGGCGCCCGCCGAGCAGATCCCGCTCGGACACTGGCTGCCGAGGGTGCAGCTCGCCGGGGTCGCGAGCCAGAAGTGATCGGCCAGCATCGGCACGAGGATGTTGGCGCCGCGGCGCGTGGTCGGATCGGCCCCCGTGATCGGCCCGCAGCCGTACGAGGGTGACGTCGGCGTCGGATCGCCCGGATACGCCGTGTACGCGCAGGTCGAGTAGCACGCAGCGCCGCAGCCGCCTTGCTGGAGCGCGAAGCCCGCGAGGCCGAAATCGACCTGTCCACCGAACGTGCGAACCACCTTGTCGAGCGCGCAGCGAACGTGCCCGGCCCGCGTCGC
>CAIXWQ010000199.1 GCA_903923175.1 uncultured delta proteobacterium
CGCCGCGCGATCGACTCGGCATCGCCGCCTCGCGCGATCTCGTCCACTCGCTTCTGCCACCAATCTGCCCGGTGTCTCGCCATACGCCGAGAGGAGCAGCCGGCCGGCGCTCACGCACGGCACCCATCGCCGTACGGGTACGGCGCTCTGGCCGTTCATGCCGCTCGCCAGCAGGTTGTTCGAGCGGCTCCGACGCGAACTGGCAAAACCCATCCAGCTTCCCGAAGTGCCAGAGGATGACGGTCCGCGTGCGGCTGCGAGGCGCCATCTGCTCAAGAGCTACCTCGATAGCAAGCCGGCCCCGCCGAGCCCGTCCGAGGCGTTGGCGAGAAGACTCGCGCGCCTCGAGGGGCACATCGCGCGCATCTACGAGCACAGCATGCTCATGCTCTGCACGAAGCCACCCGAGCGGTTACAGCCGGAGATCTACTCCTTCGCGCGCGACGTCGTCTCGGACCTCACGAAGTCGTTCAATCGACTCGATCCGGAGTTGGTTGACGAAGTCGCGTTCGAAGTCATGAAGAGCTTCGCGAAAAGGCGCCTCCCAGTTGTCCGGTACGTGCCGAAGGCCGAGACGATCGAGGGTGCGGGAGGGGCGGTTCGCGCGTACCTCGCTCGTGCGATCAAGCGCAGGGCCATGGAACCCCTTCGCGCCGTGCTCGCCCCGCTCCAGTCCGACGCTGCGGTCAGTACCGAACGCCGTTGGCGCCACGACCCGAAGCTCGCGCAAGTCGACCTCAGGGACACCGAGGAGGTGCGCCGCATCATGGGGGAGCGACAGAAGCACGTCCCGGAGGGCTTGTTCTCGATGGCTGGCGCGGCGCGCGAGCTGCTTCGAAGTCGATCTGTCGTCCAGAAGGCAATTCTCGCCGCCGAGTCCAAGCACAAGTTCAAGGCTGACCGCGCCGATGACGGCGCCTACTGGCTGACCGCCTCACAGCTAGAGCAGGTCCGGGACTGCCTGCCCGTCGCGCGTGCACCGCGCCGATTCGCGAAGAAAAAGGCACGATCCGCCTAAGGCAGGGTCTGAGCGTCTAGAGGGGCAGCCGCAGGAAGCGGCCGAAAGGAAACCCCATGACGCTCACCCCGCTGAAGCTCGCCGTCCTCGCGGCGGGACTCCCCCAGTACCAGATCGCTCGCCGGGCCAAGGTCGTCAACGAGACGCGCCTGTCCCGTCTCGCCAACGGCCGTGCGCTCCCCACCCCCGAGGAGCGCAAGGCGCTCGCTCGCGTGCTCGAGCGCTGCGAAGAGGAGCTGTTCCCGGCCGTCGCGGCCTGAGGAGCGCGGCTCGCGCCAAAACGACCTGCTGCTCGTCTACTCGCGCCGCCGCGCATTCGCTGCGGCCGCCTAGGCGTGCGGCTCACGCCCGCTCGACTCGAGGGGGAGCAATCAAAAAATGACGACGCGCCGCCGGCTGGAACCCGACGACGCGTCTGCGGAAGACGAAGAGCGAGAGCCATGGAAAATGTAGCACCGAATCCCCAAAGCGCGAACGCCGAGTCGCCCCCCCAGCAGCCGACTCCCGCGAACGTAACCGCAACGCCCCTGACCGCGCTGCCGACCGAGTACGAGAACTCGAAGTTCAAGATCACGCTGCGCGGCCTCCACGAGAACCGCTCGCACGCGCGCGTCATCGAAGCGGACACGGCGCAAGCCGCGCTCGCCCAGGCGCTCGAGCGCGACGTCTCCACCATCTCGGAGCCGCTCCTCTATTGGTCGAACGACGAGTACCTCGTCGCGCTCGACTTCGATCGTCCGGCCGGCGAGCCCCCCCTCACGGACGCGAGCGTCCCCGGCTTCATCTCGAAGAGCGCGCCGCGGCCGGCGTACGCGTGGGTGACCCACGGCGGGGGCCTTCGCCTCATCTTCCACGACACGGATCAGGTCCCGGCGATCGAGCTCGCCGGCGCCTACTACCTGAGCGCTCCGCTGCAGCAGCTGCGCGACTGGAACGTCGAGGTCAAGACCGACACGCGGCACCCCTGCGGTCAGCGCAACGGCTCGGCGTGCGGCGCGGTGTTCACGTTCGTGCCGACGACCAGCCTCGCGCTCCGCGGCGCCGGCGACTCGATCGAGGACGCCGACGTGCAGGCCTGGCTGGATGCACACCAGCTGTCGCTGGGCCGCCACCCGACGGAGCTCTGCCCCTGGAACCCGAAGACCACGGCCGGAAACCCGGCGGTCTCGGTCACGGACTGGGGAGTGCGCTGCTTCCACTGCAACGGTCGCGCGTCCTGGTCCGAGCTCGTCGGCCGTGGCGAAGACGCGAACTCGCAGCTCCACGCGGCGGCGCGCGCCTTCGTGCACCTCCCCCACCAGAAGTACGCGCTCGCTCACCTGTTCCCGAAGCTGCCCAAGGAACTCGCGGGGCCGGCCTGGAAGCACCTGCTTCGCGCGGTCAACCACGATCGCTTGAACCTGCCGAACGAAGAGGCGCGTGCTGGCTGGCAGCGTCGAGTCGAGCAGGCCGCGCACCCGGAGGCGCTGCCCATCGTCCGCTCGTCGAGCGGCGGGTGGTTCGACTCGACGACGCTGAAGCCACGCAAGGTCTCGGTCGACCGCACGCTGAAGTACTTGCCGAGCTGCTTCACGCCGCCGATGGTCGACGTGGCCGACAACGCTGGCCCGCTTCGCGGCTACATCAATCTCCACCCCCTCAATGCGAGCGAGATCGTCGGGCCTTTCGTGCAGCCGCCCGAGGGCTCGATCTTCGTCGCGCGGCCGCGCGCGAAGGTTGATCCGCCGCCGGTCGACCTGACGACGGCGCCTTCGTACGTCGACTACGAGGCGGCGTGGTCTGTCGTCGAGGCGGCGCTCCCGGGGATCCACCGCGGCTACCACTGCGCCCTCATCCTCGCCATGCTGGTCGCGCAGCGCGGGGTCGGCACGCCGCCGATGATCTGCGCGACGGGTCAGTCGGGCTCGGCCAAGACCGCGCAGCTGGCGCTCGCCGCCGGCGCGACCGGTGCGCGCGCGAGCCAGCTCTTGCTCGGCTCCACCGACGACACGACCCGCCGCGCTGGCCTTGCGATCGAGAGCGGTGCCGGGCTGCTCTACGTGGACGAGATCGGTCGCGTCGACGGCGTGTTCGCGAAGCTCGAGCCGATCCTCGCGGCGAACAGCAACCTGACCTTCCGGCCGAAGTACGCCAACGAGCGAGAGGTCCCGATGCGCGCGGGCATCGCGCTGGTGGGCTCGACGCTGCCCGAGGCGATCGTCCGCTCGCCGGAGCTCGCCCGCCGCTCGGTGGGCTACCGACTCGCCGGCGCGGAGAAGAACTGGATCCTCACGGATCCCGAAGGCATGCGCCTCGATCTCTCGCAGGTCCGTCGCCTCGACTTCCTCCGCCCGGCGCTCGACACGATCACCGCGCACGTCTGGTGGCGTCTGCACCGCTACGGCCCTGCGAAGGACTGGCGCGCCCTCGCGCTCGCCGAGTACGACGCCCTCGCTCTCCCCCACCTCGACATCATCGATTCCGACGGCGCGGAGCGGGGGAACGCGATCCGCGGCCTCTACGATGAGTACCGCACGGCAGCGCCCCACAAGCTGTGCCGCGACGCGGGCTACGTCGATTGGCTCGTCGCCCTCGATCAGGGCCGCGTGCAGGAGCTGCTCGGCGTGCTCATCGACCTCGACGCGGAGAAGGGGCGCTTCCACGCCGAGACGTCAGACCTCGAGCGCCTCAACCTCAAGCCGATCCTCGGCTTCGGGACGCCGCAGCTGCAGCTGACCGTCCGCCGCCGCTCCGCGCGCGTGCTGCTCAAGTTCGTGCAGGTCGCGGTGCCGAAGGGGAAGGGGGTCACGCGCACCGATCTGCCGGGACTCGATTCGGAGGCCGAAGCTTCGACGCCGCCCAAGGCGGTTCTGTGACGCGCGCCGACGCGGTTTCGTTCGTCCTGGAGGTCGAGGCGTCCGGCGGCTCGGTCTCCCTCGACGGTGAGAAGGTGATCCTCGACGGGGACGTCGCCCTGAGCCCGGTGTTCCGGGCCAGAGCGGCCGCCCTCAAGCCCCAGCTGCTGACGCTGCTGCGCGACAATGCGAGCCAAATCGCACGAGATTCGGCCGTTCCGCACGTTCCGCACGATCTGCACGGCAACACTTTCCCGGCGTGCTCGTCGTCGGCGGCTGGCTCGATGAGCCCAGAACTTTTCGCGTGCGGATCGTGCGGATCGAGCGGAACGGGCCCCTGGTGCTTGCACTGCGGTTCGATGTTCGCCGGGTGGTCGCCGACAGCTATGGTCGTCACGATCGCGGTCGAGCCGGGGGCGCGGCAAGCGCATCTAGCTGGTCGCACCGTCTGTGCCGCGGCGCTCCCGGACGGTCGCGTCTTCGACTGGTTCCTGGGCTCTCCGCCTCCTGGCCCCGTCACGCTGGCCTTGAGCGAGTCGCGAGCTGTCGCGGCCCTGGAGGTGCAGCGGGCGAGAGGGGCCATCGCCGAGACCGGGTTGGTGGGCACGCGATGGATCGACGCTGCTGGCCTGGCTCGACTCGCACACGTGCCCACGGATCCGGCCGCGCTCGCCGCCAACGCGCTTGGCGCCGGTGGCGCGCAAGGCTTCGCCGCAGGACAGGGCGCCGCTGTGTCGGCGCGCGGCTCGGCCAGCCGGCGGGCGCTGGTCCGACTCGACGCGCTCAGGCTGCGCAAGGCCTGGGACTCCAAGCTCGCCGCCTTCGACTCGATCGAGCCCGAGGTCCGCCAGGTCGACGCCGCGATCAACGAGCGGGGCTTCGCGTTCGACCGGCGGCTGGCCGACGCCATCGTCTGGTGCGAGCACGAGATCGGTGAGCGCGCGCGCCGTGAAGCCGGCGGCTCGAACACGATCGCCTCGCCGGAGAAGCTGCGTGCGGCTCTGGCGGATGCAGGGGTTCACGCGGCGGACGTTCGCCGCGAAACCCTCCTAGCGCTGCTGGACTCGGCCGATCTCCCTGACGACGCCCGTGCGCTGATCGCCGCGCGCCTGGCCAGCTCCGGGATCGTCGGCCACAAGCTCCGCTCGGCACTCCGTCATCTGGACGCGGACGGGCGGCTTCGCGGCTCACTCGTGTACTGCAGGGCGCACACGGGCCGTTGTGGAGTTCCCCCGGTTTTGTGGACATTCCTGGAAGCGTGATAGCCGCTGGAGGAGTGATCCATGGCAAGACGTAAGCGACGCGTGTTCACGGCCAAGTTCAAGGCCGATGCGGTTCGTCTCGTGACGGCGGGGGGCAAGA
>CAIXWQ010000200.1 GCA_903923175.1 uncultured delta proteobacterium
CGGTCGCGCCGGCGTCGGCGCCGCCGACGAGGTCGAGCGGCAGCTTCGAGCGCGCCCCGCACGCTCCGCACGCCGCGCACGCGAGCCAACCGGCCAGCATCGAGCCGCGTGCGACCGGCCGCGAGCGCGTCATCGCACCAGCGTGCGCCCAGCCGCCGAGAGCAGCAAGCTGCGGGTCGACCGCGCGGCGCGCCTCACGACCACTCGATGTGGAACGTGCACGCGGCGTGTCCCCACGCCACGCACTCCTCGCGGCGGCAGCGCACGGTGCGCACGCCGGTCTTCGAGAAGCTGCGCGTGAACACCTCCGCGACGACCTTGCACACCGTCACGTTGTGCCCGTGCCAGTCCGCGATGCGGCGGCGCGCCTCGTGGTCGTTGAGCGTGGGGACGGTGACGATGCCGGTGTCGTGGAACATCCGCCACGACTCCTGCGAGTGCTCGGCGAACGCGCGCGGCGAGCCGAACCAGCGGGCCATCGCGCGCATGCCGGTGCTCATGGAGCCGTCGATGCCGGCCCAGGCGAGCTCGCGGATGAAGGCGTCCTCGTCGGGCGCGCGCACGACGATCTTCGCCGTGAAGATCCAGTCGGCGAGGAAGGCGTACGGGTACCAGCGGCCGCCGAGCATCCCCATCGCGTCGACGTTCGGCGAGACCAGCGGGCGCCACTTGTCCGGGATGCGCGCGACCACGTCGTTCGCCGCGGCGCGGCCGTACTTGCGGTCGAAGTGCTGCGCGGCGGCCACGATCGGCGTGCCGATCATGTTCCCCACCACGCGCGTCGCCGTGCTCGCCACCGACGCGAAGCGACGTGGATCCGAGTCGCCAGGCCGGTTGCGTTCCCCCATCCGTGCAGGCGTCATCGTAGGAGCCGCGCGCCGGCCCGCAATCTCCCCCTGGTGATTTCCGTCACCGCGCGCGCACCGCGGTCGCCGCCTCGAGCCGTCTCACCACCCGAGCGCATGCGCGGCGCGGAGCGCGACGATGCGCAGGTGCCCGTCGGCGAGCACGCCTGCGCGCCGCGCGAGCTCGTCCAGCTTCACCCACCGCAGCCGCTTCGGCGCACCCTGGTGGAGCCGGCGTACGACGGCCGCGAACGGGTGGACCGACTCCGGGGTCATTCCCGGTGAAGGGAGATAGCGTCCGCCGAGCTCCTGCACGCTCGACGCCTCGACGCCGTACTCGTCGCGCAGCCGCTCGGCGGCGAAGGAGCGCGCCGCGCGCAGCGTGTCGAGCCCGTGCGGCAGGCGCCACGCGGGCGCGACGAGGATCTCGGACTGGCCCACGAAGCACTGCGCGGCGGGGAGATCGTCGTCGTCGACGCCGAGGTACACCGCGCCCCCGACCCGCAGCAGCGGAGCGAGCGCGAGGCTATTGCAGCTGCGCGTGACGGGGAGCACGACCTCCAGCGTGGCGCGGGCGAGCACGTCGCCGTCGCGATCGAGCTCCTCGAAGCTGCGCGCGCGCACCGCGAGGAACGGCGGCGCCTCGCCGCGATCGGCGACGCGCACGAACGCCCGGCGCGACGGCCGCGCCAGCAGCGTGTCGAGCGAGTCCGGCACGAACGGCGGCGCGTGCGTCCCGTCCTCCGGCTCCGTGAGCTCGAGCTCCGAGACGGCGAGCTCGTCGCCGATCCACGGGCCGCGCTCGCGATCGAGCCGCCTCAGGAGGTCCTGCACGTTCACCTCCAGGCGCGCGTCGGGGAGCCCGCCCACCTGCGCGGCGCGCAGCAGCTGCTTGGCCTCGATCGCGCGCACGCGCCCCGCGCTGGTGAACGGCGAGCCCGCGCCGAGCCGCTCCTCCACGAACAGCGGCGCGATCTGCACGAAGATCGAGCGCACCTCCTCCTGGATGCCGCCGGGCGAGGGGTAGTACGTCGTGCCGGGCATGAAGCGGAGCAGCTCGGCGGGCGACAGGCTCGGCAGCAAGGTGAGCAGCGTCTCCTCGACCGTCTGTCCGATCGGCCGATCGGTGAGGCGCGCGTGCAGCGGCTCGGCGAGCCACGTCGGCTTCGTCGCGCCGTCGAGCGAAGGCGCGCGATCGAGCGTCGTCGCCGGGATCGGCCGCGGGTAGCTCGTGCGCGCGAGCACGAAGACGTCGCCGTCGAGCTCGAACCAGGGCACGACGTCGACCGTCACGTGCGGCCGTCGCACGAGATCGCGCACGTGCCCCGAGCGCAGATCGCGGAAGTGGCTCAGCTCCAGGAACTCGGGGTGCGGCGCCTCGCCGGCGTCACGTAGCGTCACCCCTTCGCCCGGGCCGACGCGCTCGCCGACGATGACGTAGTTGGTCGCCGGATCCTCGCGCACGCGGCCCACCTCGTCGCGAAGCACGAGCTTGCCGCGGAAGCGGTGGCGCACGATCCACGGGTTGCGGATCGGCTGCGAGGCGAGCACGCGCAGACCGAGCGCGGCGAACACCTCCTCGAAGCGCGCCTGGGTGAAGTAGCCGTACTCCTCCTTCGCTTCGGCCTCCCAGTCCTCTCGGTAGTCCTTGCGCAGCGCGAACTCGACCGCGTGGTGCAGCGCGAGGCGGTAGCGCCGGAACCCCGCCGGGATCGCCCCGCCGACGTCCTCCGTGACCACGCGCTGGAGCGCGAACCCCGGGCTCGGGTGGAGGCTGCGGAACTCGCGCGAGAAGCGCTCGAGGAGCGCGGCGGTGGAGCAGCTGCGCGGATCGTCGCTCGCGTCACCGTCGTCGCTCGGCACGTCGAGCAGCGCTACCCCTTCGCCAGGGTGCACGAAGTCACGCACCACCAGCACGCCGTGCGCGCGCAGCTGCGGCGCCTGGGCCGCCAGCGCGCGCGCCGCCGCCTCGTGGTCGTAGCCGCCGGCGAACGTGGTCACGTGGTGCAGCACCGAGGAGTCGAAGATCCCGTCGAGCGAGCCCTCCGGGAAGACGCGCGTCGCGACGTCGCCGACCACGAATTCGAGGTTCGGCAGGCGGTGCGTCTCGCGCGCGATCGCGACCGTCGTCGCGTCGAGATCGACGCCGATCACGCGCAGCTCGGGGTACAGCGCGGCGAGCGCCTGCGCGCCGGCGCCCGAGCCCGTCCCCATGTCCGCGACGCGCCCCTCGCACAGCAGGTGCGCCGCGGTCAGCGCGACCTTCTGTTTCATCGACGCATCCATGCCGGCCAGGTAGCGGGCGTAGGCCGTTCGATCGCCGCGCGCGGGGTGCGTGGTCATCCCCAGAACATACGCGCCTCGGGCCGGGCCGACTCGCGATGCTGCTCGACGCGGGCCGGACGGCGTCGATGGCGTATGCTCCCCCCTTCCTTCGAAGGAGGCCTCGCATGCGTGCACGTTCGCTTTTGTCCCTCGCGTCCCTCGCGTCGCTGTCGATGTTCGGCGCCGCCTGCAGCAGCTCCTCGGCCGCGACGACCCCCACCGACGACACCGGCGTCGCCGACACCGGCGCGACCGACACCGCGGTCGCCGACTCCGGCGCGAGCGACACCGGCGCCAGCGACACCGGCGCCGAGACGAGCGTCGACGCCGGGCCCCCCACGTGCGCGAGCTACTGCGCCACGATCCAGTCCGCGTGCAGCTCCGCGTCGCAGCAGCAGTTCTCGACGATGACCTCGTGCCTCGGGGCCTGCTTCGCGTACCCCGCCGGCGCCGCGGGCGCGATGTCGGGCGACTCGCTCGCCTGTCGCGCGTACCACGCCACGCTCGCCGTCACGAACCCGGGCACGCACTGTCCGCACGCGGGGCCGACCGGCGGCGACAAGGATCCGAACGGCACGACGGGCGTCTGCGGCGAGCCCTGCGAGGCCTTCTGCGACATCGCGACGGCGGTGTGCACCGGCGCGAACGCGCAGTGGACCGACCGCGCTTCGTGCGTGACGGCCTGCAAGACGTTCGGCGTCGACGTGTCGCCCTACAGCACGGCCGACGTGTCGAAGAACGACATGGGCTGCCGCTTCTATCACTTGAGCGTCGCGGCGACCGACGCCCCCTCGGCCGCGCTCCACTGCCCGCACATCGTCGCGACCTCGCCGGTCTGCACCATGTAGCTCGCCCCCCGCGGCGCGGGGCGCGCTCAGCCGCCCCCGCCGTGGAACCCGCCGCCGCCGTGGTGGCCGCCGTGGATGACCGACGGCCGCGCGTAGATCCCGCCGAAGCCGCCGTGCGCGCGCACCCAGAAACCGTGGTCGTCGAACACGGTCTCGCGCGGGCGCACGACGTAGCGGTGCTGCTCGAGCGCGGCGCTCCAGTCGCGGCCGGCGGGGAGCCGGCGCAAGAACTCGAGATCCACGAGGTAGAGCTGCAGCCCGGCGCTCTGCCACGCGAGCGCCATCCCGTAGAGATCGTCCTCCTCGGTCTCGGTCTCGTCGAGATCCTCGACGACGTAGATGACCTTGCCGAGCCCCTGGCCGCGCAGCGCCGCGGCGTCCGGGAGATCCGCGGGGCCGAGCACGTAGCGGTTGTCGTAGGTGACGTCGTCGGGCTCGTCGTAGCGATAGGCGAGGCGCCAGGCGTCGAGCAGGAACACCGGCCGCCCGGGATCGCCGTAGGTCGGCGGGCTCGGGCGATCGGTCAGCATGGCGGCGAGCGTCTCCTCGGCGGGGATGAGCTCGTCGTCGGCCGGCCAGTTGTTGAACGTCGGGATGGCGGCGACCGCGCGCGGCGAGCGCTGCGAGAGCTTCGCGCCGAAGGTGACCGAGCCCGCGCCGCGGAGATCGACCACGAACGCCGCGTCGTCCGGCACGCCCGCGTCGGCCAGGTGCGTCGCCGCGTCCTCGGCGCTCGCCACGACCTCGAGGCGGCTCACGTCGGGCAGGGCGGCGTCGGCGCCGAACGCGTCGAGCGACCCGAGGAGCGTGAGCTTCACGTAGCGCGCCCAGGGGTTGCCCGCGGGGAGCTGCCAGCGGGACATCGCGGCGGCGCTGCTCGGCAGCGTCGTCGGGCGCGCGGCGGGGACCCCTTGCGCCCAGTACGCGACGCTCACCGACGGCGTCCACGGCCGGAGCGAGCAGCCGATCGTCGCGGCCGAAGCGAGCGCGGTCGCCGAGGCCAGCGGCGCGAGCAGGCGAGGGGCGCGCATCAGCAACCTCCCTGCAGGTGGAGCCCACGCGAGCGCGGTCCGCCCCGCGCGTCGGGCAGCTCGGGTGGCGCGGGCGGCGCAGGTCGCGCGAGGGAGGCGGCGGAGGCGGGGGCGGCGAAGGGCGCGCGCGTGACCGCGCGCGTGCTGCTCGCGCGCGTGTCGCGGGGAGGGCGGGCGCAGCGCGCGTGCTGCGCGTCGTCGCTCGGGCGCACGAAGACCGGCACGCAGCGCGCGTCGTGCGAGACGTGGCTGTCGGGGGTGAGCCGCGCGAAGTAGCCCGCGAACCGCCCCTCGAGCACGTACGCGCCGAGCGTGACCAGCCGCGCGCCCCACGGCGTCGCCATCGCGCGCTGGCGCACGAAGCGCTGCGCGATCCACGCCTCGCCCGTCGGCGTGCCGGCGCTCCTGGCGAGGCGCGCGCGCGCCTCGGCGACCACCGCGCGGAACTCGTCGTCGTCGTGCAGCGCGCCCACGAACACCTCGTCGCCGACGCGGCCGAAGGCGCGCTTGACGACCCAGTCCGCGCGGTCCGCGAGCAGCTCGTCGTCGGCGATCTCCGCGAGGTCGATCGTGAGCGGGATGCGCGCCGCGATCGCCGCGCGCTCGGGCGCTCCCAGCCTGTCCGCGTGGGTCCACGCGCGCGCGAACGCGAGCTTCGACTGCGCGTAGAGGTGCGCGAAGCTCGAGAGCGTGCGCACCGCGCCCGCGCGCACGGCGACCTCCCAGTCGTCGAGGTTCTTCTGCCCCTCCATGTACTCGGCGGGGAAGTAGCGATACACGGCGCCGAGCGGCACGTCGCCGATCCGCAGCCGGCCGCGATCGAAGCGAAGCATGGTCGGCGGCGCGAGGATCGCGCGCACCCCGCGCGCCTCCAGCAGGCGCCGGAGCATCACGCAGATCTGCAGATCCTCCGCGTACGCGGTCGCGTAGACGCAGCCCACCGTCGCGCCCTCGCCGTCGGCCTCGATCGCCAGCGCGGCGAGGCGATCCGCGAGGCGCTCGGCCGCGCAGGGGGGCGCGTAGCCGCCGTGGAATCCTGCGCGCCGCGCGAGCGCGGGCAGCGCCAGCGTCTCGTTGTGTCCGCCCGGGCAGTCGGCGTTGATCTCGCACGCGACGAAGCGCCCGTCCTCCTGCAGCAGCAGGTCCACGCGCACCAGCGAGGCGACGTCGCCGGCGTCGTGCGACGCGGCCACCAGACGCTCGACCGACGGGTGGATCCGGTAGCGGCGCCGCTCGTCGTGCCCCTCGCGCGTGGCGGCGTGCGCGAGCGCGGCGACGGCGTCGATCGCGCGCACGGCCTCTTCCGCCGCCTGCACGGCGTCGCGGTGGAGCGCCTCGGGGAGCACCAGCGGATCGGCGGCGAGGCGCGGCTCGCCGGCGACGAAGGCGTCGAACAGGAAGTGCTCGGAGGCGAGCGCGCGCACGATCTCCGGATCGCGCAGCGGATCTTCGCCCGGGAGCGCCTCGACGAACGCCGGCGCCTCGCAGCACGGCTCCACGCACGCGCCGATCCACGCCTCGCCGCAGCGGCTCACGGCGTCGCCCCCGCGAGCTTCGGCAGCAGCGCCGGATCCTCGGTGCCGAGCCCGTAGAACGCGACGCCGACGTCGCCGGGGACCGTGGTCGGATCCCACGCGAGCAGATCGCGCTCCAGCGAGGTCGCGTCGTCGAAGATCACGACGTGTCCGAGCCCGTTCGAGTCGGTGTACGAGAAGGTCAGCTCGCCGATCGCCAGCCGCGATGGCGACGCGCCATGCACCTGCGCGAGCGCCATGGCGTCGAGGTAGCCGACCGCCGTCGCGGTCGAGCCCGAGTAGTCGTAGCCGTACAGCGGCAGCGCGAGGTCGTAGCTCGCGAGCGGCGCCTTCGCGCGCGCCACGCGGAGCACCTGCACCGCCCAGCCCGAGTCGGTCGTGGGGCCAGCCGCTCCGCCGCAGCACGAGTAGTCGACCGTGAGCAGCCGGATGCGATCGAGGTCGTGCGCGAGCGCGTGGAGGTCCCAGGTGTCGCCGTACGGCAGATCGCTCGGCGACGAGTACGACGGCGGCGCGAACAGCCCGAGCCCCTTCTGCGGCCGGATCGCCCCCGCCAGCGCGTCGACGAAGGCCGTCACGGCGGCCCGCGCCTGCCCCTCGATGGGCGGCAGCGCGAGGTCGAGGCCGTCGGCGAGCGTCGCGATCGACGTGAGCGACGCGACCGCCTGCGCCTGGAACGTCGCGTCGGAGAGCCGGTTGCCGAGCGTGTGCGGCGTCGGCGTCGAGCCGTCGGCGTCCTTCGCGCCGACCGCGAGCGAGACGCGGTACCCCTCGCCGCGCAGCTTGCCGACGAGGCACGCGAGCGCCGCGCGTCCGGGCGCGTCGGCCGGCGCGAGCGCCGCGTTCTCGTCGAGCGTCGGGCACACGAGCACGACC
>CAIXWQ010000201.1 GCA_903923175.1 uncultured delta proteobacterium
CGATCAGGCACGCGCTCAGCAGCGCGCCGATCGCGCGCACGTCGTCGCGCGGGGTCGAAGGGAGGCGCGAGGGGGCCCCCTCGAGGCGCGCGCCGAGCCCGAAGTCGATCAGCTTGGGGACGGTGAGGCCCGCGCGCTGCGCCAGGAACACGCTCGTGGCCGAGAGCTCGCCGTGCACGAGCCCGAGCTGGTGCGCCGCCTCGAGCGCCTCGGCGATCGGCAGCAGCACGCCTACGCACTCCGTCGGCGAGAGCCCGGGCCCGCCGCGCCCTTCGCCTTCCTCGGCGCGCGCCGCGCGCTCGAGCAGCAGGGCGTCGAGCGAGGTGCCGCGCAGCAGCTCCTGGACGACGAACAGCGCGCCGGTGCGCGCGTCCTCGCCGAGATCGAAGACGTCGATGACGTTGGGGTGGTGGAGCCGCGCGCCGGCGCGCGCGTCGCGCACGAAGCGGCGCACGCGCGAGCGCGAGCGCAGGTCGGCGACGTCGAGCAGGCGGACCTCGACGCGCCGGAGCGTCTGCGTGTTCTCGGCCTCGTAGAGCGCGCCCCGCGAGGCGCCCGTCGCCCCGCCACGGCCGAGGATCGCCCGCACGATGCGCAGCTTCTCGTCGACGAGCTTGCCGACCCACGGATCGGCGCCGGGGCGCGCGGCGAGGCTCGGCGCGTCCAGCTCGCTCGCGTCACGCGGGTCACGCGCGTGCGTGGCCGTCGGCTCCGCCCGCCTCGTCACATCGGAAGACCCGTCTTGCATGACGCTCGTCTCCTTCGGCGGCTTCGTCGTGGCTCGCTCGCTCTCGAGCCCTCAACATGCGGCGCGCAACGCGATGCGTCAAGGTGCTTGCGCAAGAAATCTAGGCGAAATCTCTGCGCCGCCCGTGGCGTGCTCAGCTGTCTTGCCGCGCTGCGGCGAGGGCGTCGGCGAGCCGCGGGAGCACGGCGCCGAGGCGCGCGTCGAGCTTGAGCGTCGCCCGCTCTTCGCCGCGCACCGGCCCACGGTTGAGGATCACGATCGGCACGCCGCGCTCGTGCGCGCGCAGCAAGAAGCGGTAGCCGGAGAAGACCGTGAGCGACGAGCCGATCACCAGCAGCGCCTCGGCCGCGTCGACGCGCGCGAAGGCGTCGTCGACGATCGCGCGCGGCACGTTCTCGCCGAAGAATACCACCCTCGGCTTCAGCGCGCCGCCGCACGCGACGCACCCCGCGAGCGCGAACCGCTCGATCGCCAGCTCTCCTTCGCCACGAACCGGGTCCAGCTCGGCGTCGCCGTCGGGCGCCGCCTGCTCGGCGCCGTGGCGCGCGAGCCACCCCGGGTTCGCGGCGAGCATGCGCGCCTGCACCTCGGCGCGCGGCTCGAGCGCGCCGCAGCCGAGGCACTCGACCTCGGCGAGCGCGCCGTGGAGCTCGACGACGCGGCGGCTGCCGGCCGCGTGGTGCAGGCGATCCACGTTCTGCGTGATCACGTCGCGCAGCGGCCCGGCCGCCTCGAGCCGCGCGAGCGCCTGGTGCCCGGCGTTCGGCGCGGCGCCCGAGAAGCGCTCCCAGCCGAGCACCGCGCGCGCCCAGTAGCGTCGACGCACGCGCTCGGAGCGACGGAACTCGGGCCCCTGGATCGGCGCGCGCGGACGCGCCAGCGCCTCGGGGCTGCGGTAGTCGGGGATGCCGGACTCGGTGCTCAGCCCGGCGCCGGTGAGCGCGACCAGCCGCCGGCCGCGCAGGAGCGCGAGCAGCGGCTCGAGCGCTTCTTCCTCGGGAGCCTGCGACGTCACCCGCCCAGTTTACGCGCGCGCCGGATCGGCGCCTCCTCGTCCGCCTCGCGCGCCTCGCGCGCCTGGAGGCCCCATGGACCCTGCGATGCAGCCGATCAACGGCATCTCTCTCGAGCGCTACGCCGACCTCGGCGCTGCGATCGCCGACTTCATGAACGATCCGGCCAAGGTCGCCGAGATCGTCGCGAAGGAAGGGGTCAACCCCGCCGACTTCGAAGCGGCGAAGGTCGGCTGGACGGCGCGCATGCAGGACATGTCCCTGATGGGGCGCGTGGCGATGGCGTACATGCCGCTCTACCAGGCGGCGCTCGCGCGTCGCAAAGGGGGCCAGGCGCAGGCGAGCTACGAGGACTTCGTCGGCGCGAGCGCCGCGATCAAGGTCTGGGGCCCGCAGGTCGGCCTCGACGCGTGCGGCGTGAGCATGAGCGACTGGAGCGAGGTCGCGGGGCACTGGACCCAGACGATGGCGCAGAACATGGGGCAGTACGCCGGCCACCACGGCTACCTCTCGCAGGAAGAGGCGCGGCTGCGCGCGGGCGGGCAGCCGCGTCGCGTGAACGTGGTGCGGGCGCAGGGGCAGATGCCGCAGGCGGTGAACGCGAACCCGATGGCGGCCGCGATGGGCGTCCCCGCGGGCGTGTACGTGCCGCCGGGCGCGACGCCGGTGCAGGCCGCGATGCAGAACCAGGTCATGCAGCAGGCCGCGCAGAACCAGGCGGCGATCAACGCCGATCCGTTCGGTCACGCGTTCGGCCAGGTCGCCGCGTTCGTCACCGGCGGCGTGGTGGCGGGCTCGAACGTGATGGTGCGCTGGCCCAACGGGCAGGAGTACGGCGGGCGCGTCATGCAGACGGCGCCGCAGCAGACGCTCGTGCAGTTCTCCAACGGCGCGCAGGAGTGGGTCCCCGCGAACGCGGTCCGGGTGGTGTGACGTGGGCTTGCCGGGAAGCGGCCCGAGCCCGCGGCAGTGCACGACCTGCGGCGCGACGCTGAGCCTCCAGCAGCTCGCCGGCACCGACTGCCCGTACTGCCACACCGCCTTCCCGCACCACGCGGCGGCGGCGCACCAGGCCGCGCTGGTGAACCAGGTGATGCAGGCGCCGTGGGGCTACGGCGCGCCGACCCAACCCGCGCCGCAGGTGCCGTTCACGGGCTACGGGCAGGCGCCCATGCAGGGGCAGAATCCGTACGGCTACGGCCAGCCGCCGATGCCGCCGCAGAACCCCTACGGCTTCGGCGAGCCCAGGGCGCTCGAGCAGCAGACGGTCCGCTCCGCCAAGGCCATGGTGGCCGTGCTCGCGCTCGCCGTCGGCCTGCTCGTCGCGCTCATGGCGATCGGCTTCGCCGCGTTCTTCCTGGTGCGCTGAGCGAATCCAGCGCGGCCAGCGCGGCCAGGGCCTACCGCCGGGCCCTGGCGTGCCGCGGGAAGATCCGCGCGGCGCGCGTCGTTCCTCGCTCGTGAAGACGCGCGCCCTCCGCCTGCTGGTCGTGGTGCTCCTGCTCGGGCTCGTCGCCTGCGATCAGACGACGAAGCACGTCGCGACGTCGGCCCTCGCCGACGGCCGGATCGTGACGTTGCTGCCAGGGGTCCTCGACCTGCGGCTCGCGAACAACCCCGGCGTCGCCTTCAGCCTGATGGACGGTTGGGGCGCCGTCGCGATCGCGTCCGTGCAGCTCGCGGTGCTCGCCGGCGCGCTGCTGCTCTGGTGGCGCGGCCGCGGCGCCGGCGCGGCGTTCCACGTCGCGCTCGCGCTCGTCGTCGGCGGCGCCGTGGCGAACCTGTGGGACCGCCTCGCCCGCGGCGCCGTGGTCGACTTCGTCCACCTCGCGCACTGGCCCGTCTTCAACGTCGCCGACGTGGCGATCGTGGCGGGCGTGGCGCTCCTCGCGCTGCGCAGCGGAAGCCTCGGCAGACGAGCTCCCCGCGCCTCCACCTGAGTTGCGCGACGCCGCGCCCGGATTCGAAGCGCGACGCGGCTGAATGCGCGCGGGGCCCCGCGCGACCGAGCGATCGAGGCCCCATCATGACCATCGAGCTCCTCGCTTCGCACTTCGTGCTCATCGACGACGATCCGCTCCTCGAGACCGCGCTCGCCGACGCGCTCGGCGTCGATGCGCGCACGTTCCTGCGGCTCGCGCCCGGGCTCGCGGAGACGCTGGTGCTCCAGCCGGGGGCGGTGGGCTTCGAGTGCGAGGTGGCGCGGGCGCGGATCGGCGACGTCGAGCGGCAGCTGCGCGCGGTGATGGAGCCGCTGCGCGGGACGCACTTCGTCGTCGTCACCGACGTCGCCCAGGTGCGCGCGCGCTGCGAGGAGCGGCAGGTGCCGGTGCTGGGGCGCGCGCGCCGGCGCTCCGACGAGCGCTTCGAGGTCCTGGTCCTCGACGCCGCCGACGCGATCGGCGTCGGGGGGCGGCCGAGCGACGCGGGCGAGCCAGCCGCGCACGACGAGATCTCGGTCGTGCGAGAGCGGGCGTCGCTGCTCGCCGACGAGGCGCGCGCGTCGATGCCGCGGGCCGGCTGACGCCCGGGCTCAGGCGATCTTCGGGAACACGCGCGTCTTCAGCCGGAGCAAGCCGCGCGCGGCGCCGAGGATCCAGCGCGGCAGCGGCACCGCGCGCGTCTCGATGAGCCGCGAGTCGGCGAGCGCCGCGGTGCGGTGGTGCAGGATGGCCTGGTACGCCTCCGAGCGCACCATCCGCACGAACGCGCGGCGCGACGGGTAGTGCACGAGCAGCACCTCGTCCCACGCCTCGCCCTCCTCCGCGATCACCGCCGCGCGCGCCTTGCCCATCCAGAGCGCCTGGCCGCCGACCTCCCAGAGCAGCGGTATCACGGCCTTGCTGTAGCGCGCGTAGGCCTCGCGGCCGGTGCCACCCGCGCGCTTCGCGTTCGGCGCGTCCTGCGCGTGCTCCGCGCCGTACTCGGCGCGCTCGCGAAAGCGCAGGAGGTTCAGCATCACGATCGGCTTCGCGTCCGGCGCCTCTCGCTCGAAGCGTTCGAAGCTCGCGACGGTCGGGTTCACGATGGGCATGCCACGAGTCTCGCGGGAGGAGGCGCTCTCGGACAAGGCGCTCCGGGACGAGGCGCGCGGAGGCCGGCGAGGCGTGGCGCCCGACGCGCGCCGTGCGACGCTCGGGGCGATGAAGCGACCGCTCTCCGCGCCCTTCGCGCCTCTCGCGCCTCTCGCGCTGCTCGCGCTGCTCGCGCTGCTCGCGCTCCCCGTCCTCGCCGCCTGCTCGAGCGGCGGCGACTCGACCGGCGGCGGCGCGGGCGAGCCCGCCGCGATGGCCGGCATCACCTCGGCGCACGACCAGGTGCGCGCGAACGTGTCGCCGGCGGCGAGCCCCGCGCTCCCCGCGCTCACCTGGTCCTCGGACGTCGCGGGGGTCGCGCAGGCGTGGGCGAACGGCTGCACGTTCGAGCACGGCGGCGGCGGCGGCTACGGCCAGAACATCTACGCCACCACCGGCAGCGCCACCCCTGCGGAGGTCGTCGCGTCGTGGGCGTCGGAGGTGAAGGACTACGACTACGCCACCAACGCCTGCAGCGGCACGTGCGGCCACTACACGCAGGTGGTCTGGCGCGACAGCCTGCGCCTCGGCTGCGGCGTCGCCGACTGCACGACCGGCTCTCCGTTCGGCAGCGGCAGCTGGCAGCTCTGGGTGTGCGACTACGATCCGCCCGGCAACTACGTCGGCCAGAAGCCGTACTGAGGGGCGGAGGGGCCGCCTTGGATCTCGACGCCTACCTCCGCCGCGTCTCGTACGACGGCCCGCGCGCGCCCACGCTCTCGACGCTGCACGCGCTGTGCGCCGCGCACCTGAAGGCCATCCCCTTCGAGAACCTGGACGTGCTGCTCGGCCGCGCCATCGACCTCTCCGAGGAGGCGGTCGAGCGCAAGCTCGTGCACGGCGGCCGCGGCGGCTACTGCTTCGAGCAGAACACGCTGCTGCTGCGCGCGCTGACGGCGCTCGGCTTCGCCGCGCGGCCGATCAGCGCGCGGGTGCGGGTGCAGCGGCCGCGCGACTTCACGCCGCCGCGCACGCACGTCTTGCTCCGCGTCGATCTCGAGGGCGAGCGCTGGCTCGCCGACGTCGGCGTGGGGGGCCTGTCGCCGACCGCGGCGCTGCGGCTCGACACCGACGAAGAGCAGGCGACGCCGCACGAGCCTCGGCGCATCTTGCGAGAGGCGCGGGAGGCGCGCGGGCCCCACGAAGACCAGGCGCCGAAGCGCCTGTTCCACCAGGCGAAGCTCGGCGACGAGTGGGTCGACGTCTGCGAGTTCACGCTCGAGGAGATGCCCGCGATCGATCGCGAGGTCGCCAACTGGTTCACCAGCGCGCACCCGCAGTCGCACTTCCGCAACCGGCTGCTCGCCGCGCGCGCGCTCGACGACGGCGGCCGCGTCACGCTCCTGAACCGCGATCTCACCGTGCGCGAACGCGGCCGCGCGCCGAGCACGCGGCGGCTCGCGTCGCCCGCCGAGCTGCTCGACACGCTCGCCGCCCACTTCGCGCTGCACTTCCCCGCCGGGACGACCTTCGCCTGCGAGGCGCTCGACTGGGACGCGCCCTGATCCGAGCGCGTGCGTCGCGTGCGTCGCGTGCGTCGCGTGCAGCGCGTGCAGCGCGTGCAGCGCGTGCAGTGCACCTCAGCGCCGCTCCTCGAGCGTGCCGTCGGCGTGGCGCGCGAAGCGGCCGGCGTCGCGCGCGTGCGTCGGCGCGTCGCTCGGGAACGGCCAGCCGCCGAAGCGGGTGCGGCGGTAGTCGTCCATCGCGCGCTGGATCTGCTCGCGCGTGTTCATCACGAACGGCCCGTACTGCACCACCGGCTCGCCGATCGGGCGCCCCTGCAGCATCAGCAGCTGGCACGGCCGCTCGCCGGCGACGAGCTCGAGCGCCTGCTGCGCGCGCACCTCGATCGCCGCGTGCGTGGGCTGCACGTGCGCGCCGAGCGAGAGCGAGTCGCCCTCGAAGAAGTAGAGCGTGCGGCGCGTCTGCGGCCCTTTCGCCGCCGGGAGCGTCCAGCGGGCGTGCGGCGCGAGCGCGATCGTCCAGATCGCGAGATCGGCGTCCGCGCGCGAGGCCCACGACTTCGGCGGCGGCGGCGACGGCTGCGCCTGGAGCGGGCTCGCCTCGTCGAGCGCGCCGGCGACGAGGGCGAGCTCGATCTCGCGCCCCTCGGCGTCGGTGAACGTGCGGCGCGGGATCTGCTCGCTCCAGAGCATCGCGAAGTGCGGCTCGGCCATCTTGTCTTCGGCCGGGAGGTTCAGCCAGATCTGGAACAGCTCGAGCGGGTTCGGCCGCTCGCGCTCGATCAGCGGGAACATCTCGCAGTGGACGATGCCGCGCCCCGCGGTGAGCCACTGCGCGTCGCCCTGGCCGAAGCGCGCCGTCGCGCCGAGCGAGTCGGAGTGATCGACGTAGCCGCGCCGCACGAGCGTGACCGTTTCGAAGCCGCGGTGCGGGTGCTGCGGGAAGCCGGGCACGTCGTGCCCGTGGTACATGCGGAAGCCATCGCGCACCGTGAAGTCCTGGCCGAGCTGGCGCCCGGCGAGCGACACCGCCGGACCGAGCCGCTCGTTCCCCTTCGGGTAGGCGTCGTCGTGGTGCACGCAGAACAGGAACGGATCGGCCGTCTCCCAGGGGAAGCCGAGCGGTTTGACGGAGAGGACGGCGTCGTCGACGCGGGCGGGCGAGGTCACCGGCTTCGGATGCAGCGAGCGGCGTCCGAGGAGCGCCTCAGTGCGCCCGCGCGAGCACGAGCGTGGTCCAGCTCGTCGTGAGCGCGAGCCGCGGGATGGTGACGGCGCCGGTCGCGTCGGCCGTCGCCGTTCCGCTCGCCGCGCCGAAGCTCCACGCCACGCGCTCGCCCGGCCGCAGCCGGAACGACTGGGTGCGCCGAGGCGTCACGTCGACGAGCACCGGCGGCCCGCTCCCCGCGCCGAGCTTGTCACCCGTCGTCGGATATCCCGCGCGCGGCGGCGCGCTCCCCGGGCCGTCGAGCGCGCGCAGCGGCAGCTCGAACCGATCGAGCGTGTCGACGAGGCGCGTCGCGTCCCAGCGCAGGAACCGGTTGCGCGCGCCCGCGATGGCGCCGGTCCAGCCGGTGTCGCCGGCGACCGCCACGTTCCCCGCGTAGCCCGACTCGGCGCTCCACGGCTGCCTGCCGTTCCCTTTGCCGTCGCCCGGATCCTCGTCGGCGCCGCTCGCCGAGAACGCGGGGAAAGCCTGGTGCAGCCGCAGCAGCGCGGTCGAGTCGAACACCGGATCCCACCCCGCCGTCCACCACTGCGCGCCGAGGACCGGATCGTCGATGCCGTGGCCCCCCTCGTCCCACGAGGCGAAGTGGCCGACGTGGTTCTGCTGCAGCGAGGCGTAGAAGGTCGTCGCGGTGAGCGGGCTCGGCAGCACCACCGCGCCGAAGTGGATGGTCGCGTCGTCCTTCGCGTGGTGCAGCGTGAGGAACTGGTCGCGCGCGTCCGGCGTGTCGCGCAGGTCGCCCAGCGCGCGCGTGAGATCGCCGCGCGTGAACACGCCGAGGCCGTGCCCGTCGTCGAGATCGAGCGCCGCGGTGCCCCAGAGCCCGGCGAGCTGCGCGAGGCGCGAGGGGCGGTGGTTCTTGGGGATGGCCTGCCCGAACGAAGCGCGCACGTGGCAGAAATGGCGCGCGTGCAGCAGGCCGAGCGTCATCGCGCCGGCGCCGCCCATCGACCAGCCATCGAGGTAGACGCGCTCGGGATCGACGGCGGCCTGCGTGCTCTTCAGCCACGCGAGCAGGTGCAGCACGCGGCGCGCGGTGTAGTCCGGCACCGTCCCCTTGGTCGGCGCGCCGCCCGGGAGCTGATCGGAGTAGCCCCACCAGTACGTGTCGTTCGGATCGGAGGGGTAGATGCGGAACTCGCCGCTCCAGCCGTCGGCCGCCGGCGACGAGGCGAAGCCGTGGAGCCCCACGCGCACTGGCAGCTTCGCGCCCGCGGCGGTGCCGGTCGGCACGCTCACGTTGGCGGTGAACGTGCGCCCCGCGAAGCCCGGCGCGTCGAGGAAGGCGTCGGTGGTCTGGGTGACGGTGAGCTGCAGATAGCCGCTCTGCGTGGTCGTCGCCGTCACCTTCGGGGCGGGCGGGCGGATGCTGTCGTTGGCGGTGACGTCGAACGTCCCGTGCACGCGCGTGACGCCGTCGTCGGCGGTGACCGAGACGTGCCAGGTCGCGCCGCCCTGCGTGAAATCGGGGGTGAACGCGAAGGTGCCGCTCGCCTCGTCCCACTGCGCGCCCGGCGGCATCGCCTCGAGGAAGACGCGCGCGCCGCCCGCGCCGCCGAGCGCCGCCAGCGAGAGGCGCAGCTCGCGCTCCTCGTCGACCGACTGCGGCCCGGGCAGCGTGAGCGAGAGCGGCGCGCCGGGCGCGTCGGTCGCATCGGTCGCATCGGTCGCATCGCGCGGCGTCGCGTCCGAGATCGCGTCCAGCGGCGTCGCGTCGAGGCCCTGATCGGCGGGCGCGCCGGCGTCCGCGCCGCTCCCCGCGCCGCTCGACGAGCACGCGAGCAGCGTCGCGAGCGCGGACACCGAGAGCGCGGCGAGCACCGGCGCGAACGGGGCGAGCGGCGCGCGCGACATCGCCGCGAGCGTACCACCCGGGGCGTCAGCCGCCGAAGCGCGCGCGCAGATCCTTCTTGAGCACCTTGCCCGTGGCGTTGCGCGGCAGCTCGTCGACGAGCTGCCAGTCCTTCGGCACCTTCACCGACGCGAGCGATCGCTTGGCGAAGCGCTCGACCTCCTCTCGGTCGAACGGGCCGCGCGCGACCACCACCGCGACGAGGCGCTCGCCCCACTCGACGTCGGGCACGCCGATGACCGCGACCTCGCGCACCGCGGGGTGCCTGGCGAGCACCTCCTCGATCTCGACGGGGTAGAGGTTCACGCCGCCCGACTTCACCATGTCGCGCTCGCGGCCCGAGACCCACAGGTAGCCCTCGTGATCGAGGCGGCCGAGATCCTCGACGGTGATCCACGTGCCGCGACGGCTCTTCGCGGTCGCCTCGGCGTCGTCGAGGTAGCCGCTCATCGTCTGCTCGTTGCGCACGTAGATGAGCCCCGTCTCGCCGGTGGGCAGCGCGCGCCCGTCGGCGTCGAGGATGGCGATCTGCTGGCCGCCGAGCGCCCGGCCGACGCTCCCGGGGCGCGCCTCCATCTCGCGGCCGTCGATCAGCGTGACCCAGCCGAGCTCGGTCGCGCCGTAGAAGTCGTGGATCGCGGGCGCGCCGAACTGCGCGATCGCCGCGCGCCGCAGCGCCTCGGGGAACTCGGAGGCGCCGGAGACGAGCGCGCGCAGCTCGGGCGTCGGGAGCGCCGCGCGCGTCGCCGCCGGCAGCTCGAGCAGGCGCCGGATCATGGTCGGCACGAGGAAGACGCTGTGGATGCGCTCGTTCGAGAGCGTCGCGAGCGTCGCCTCGGGCTCGAAGTGCCGGTGGACGTGGATCGTCGCGCCGAGCGCGGCGTGGATCATCGCGAAGGCCTGCGCGCCCGAGTGGTACAGCGGCGCGACGAGCAGGTGGCGATCGGCCACGCGGAACGGCAGGCGCTCGAGCACGCGCGCCCCCTCGACCACGCCGAACCGCGCGAAGTCGCGCACCGCCCCCTTCGGCTTGCCGGTGGTGCCCGAGGTGTAGACGATCGACTCGCTCTCGAGATCGCGGCTCTCGCGCACCGGCATCGTCGACGAGCGCGCACGCGCGATGACGTCCTCGTACGCGACGGCGAAGGGCTCGTCGCTTCGGTCGCCGACCGTGACCAACGTGATCCCGAGCTCGGGCTCCTCGCGCGCGAGCCCGGCCGCGGCCTCGTACGAGGCCTCGGTGACGAGCAGCACGCGCGCGCCGCTGTGCCGCACCAGGTACTCGAGCTCCGCGGGCTTCGAGCGGTAGCTCGCGTGGACGGCGCGCGCGCCGAGGCGCATCAGCGCGAACCAGGCGATCAGGTACTCGGCGCAGTTCTCGGCGCACAGTCCGACCGCGACGCCGCGCCGCACGCCGAGATCGTCGTGCAGCGCGTGGGCGAGGCGGTTGATCTCGACGTCGACCTCCGCGTAGGTGCGCGCGCGCCCCGCTTGGCCGTGATCCACGAGCGCGACGCGCGTGGGCGACTCGAGCGCGTGCAGCGCGTGGACGGTGCGCACGCCGATGCCGTGCGTGAGCGCGAGCTTCGCGACCGCGGGGGTGGCGGCGAGCCGGAGCTTGTCGAGCGCGTCGAGGCCGAGCCCGACGCGCAGCAGCCGCGCGAGGCGGCGCGGGGTCGGGTCGAGGCGCTCGCGAAAGGCGATGGACTCGGCGAGGACGCGGGTCGAGTGGGCGGCGGCGCGGAGGGCTTCGCGGAGGGGCACGAGCGCGATCGTGGTGCGCGCGGCGCCGCGCGCGCAAGGCCGCCGGCGTAGCCGCGGTCACGATCGACGGAGGCCGGCCACGCGCGCCGCGCGGGAGGGCACGCGGGCACGCAGCGCGAGCGCCTCAGGCCGGCGGCGGCGGCCGGATCGATTTCGCGACGGCGTCCTTGATGGCGTCGCGGACGGCCCGCAGCTCGGCGATCGACTCGGTGTCGGCGCCGCCCTTCTCGGCGCGCGCGACCGCCTTGTCGAGGCGCTCGAGCTCGGCGCGCTGACGCTCCTTCAGCTTCTCCACCATCGTGGAGAACTCGGCGAAGAAGTCCTGCAGCTCGTCGCCGCTGCGCAGCGGGCGATACGGCGTGAACTTCCCCTCGCCGACGTCGCGGAAGAGCGCCCGCATGCGGTGGATCGGGCCGGCGACCTTGTGCGTGAAGAAGATCCCCGCGACGCCGACGAGCAGCACGAGCGCGGCGATGCCCCCCGCCACGCTGAGCAGCAGGCCGCGGCGCGTGCGCTCCAGCGCGTCGCGGTGCTTCGCGAGCGTGTCTGCATGCGCCTTGACCGTGTCGGCCTGCTTCTTGAGCTTGTCGGTCTCGATCGCGTTCGCGGCTCTGAGCTGCTCGACCTGCTTCGGATCGTTGCCGAGTCGGAGCATCGACTCCATCTCGAGTCGCTTGTTCAGCAGCTCGGCCTGCTTCACCGCCTCGGTCTCGGCGGCGTTGGCCGTCTGACCGATCTCCACCGCGTCCTGGCCGATGGCGACCGCCTCGCCCGTGGTCTTGAAGAGCAGGAAGCCGAGCGGCGCGCCGATCAGGAGCGTGAGCCCGACGATCATCGCGGTGGCCTTGAGCTGGAAGGGGCGATCGACGAGGTAGTTCCCGCGTTTGTTGGAGCTCAAGCGGCGTCCCTCCGAGCGCGGTCGCAGCTGCGAGCGCGCGAGTTTCTCTTCACGAGCAGCCTATCGCGAAGCGTGCTCGGAGATCCCGAGCGATCCGGTTCGCCCGCGCGCGATCGAGCGCGGCGCGTCGCCGACGGCGCCACGTCACGAGCCCCGGGAGAAGCCCGAGCCAAGCCCAGGGGAGGCGTCGCGCGGACGGGTGCGCGACGGAGCAGCCGCCGCCCGAGACGCCGACGATGACGAGGCCCGCCTCGTCGCGCGCGCCGGCGTCACCCGCGTCCGCCGCGTCCGCCGCGTCCGCCGCGTC
>CAIXWQ010000202.1 GCA_903923175.1 uncultured delta proteobacterium
CCTGCCGACGTTCAAGCGTGATGCGAGCGGCTTCCTGTCGACGACGGAGCGCGACATCTCCGATCGCGCGATCGACAACGCCGATCGAGCGCCCGTGGAGCCCGACGATCCCACCAAGCCGATGCTCGCGCAGCACTGCTCTCACGGGTCGCACGGCTCTCACGGGTCGCACGGCTCTCACGGGTCGCACGGCTCTCACGGGTCGCACGGCTCTCACGGGTCGCACGGCTCGCACGGCTCTCACGGCTCTCACGGCTCGCACGGCAGCTGGTAGTCGCCTGCGCCTGCGCGCCGCTCGCTCGCACGCCGGCCGACCTCGGCGCGTGGGGTAGGTAATCGTACGCGGTCGCCTCGTCTCTCCGCGTTGTTGAACGATGAGGCTGCGCCCGATAGCGTTGATCGAGCGCAGCGATTTCGATCGTCGATCGAGGCGCGTTCACTCGCTTTTTCAATTCTGAGGGAGGGTCATGGCCCACGAGTCCTCGCCCCCGACGCGCCGAGGCGCGCTGATGGCTATCGGAGCGTCCGTGTCGGCGCTCGCCAGCGCAGGCGCGATGAGCGTGCGTGCGCGCGTCAGCTCCGCACGCTCTACACGCTCGGCGCGTGGCGCCGAGTCGCCGAAGCCGGCGGTCGTGCGTGCCCCGCACGCGAGCGAAGCCGAGCTCACGTCGGCCGCCGCGGCCGAGGAGATCGCCGAGCTGATGGCCGACGTCCGCGCGGGCTCGCTCCTCTCGCGGTGTCGCGTGATCGAGATCCTCCCCGTTCGCTTCGGCGCGATCGCCGTCGTGATGGAGACGCCCAAGGGCGCGCGCTTCCAGCTCGACGTGCTCCGCGACGACGGCGCCCAGCAGGGGCACGTCGCCGGCGCGCCCGGCCTCGCGGTCTTCGTCAGCAACGGCGGCGATGGCGCGACGCGCACCGACGAAGAGCAGGGGCTCGCCGCGATCGCGCTCGGCCAGGTGCTCGCGCGCCGGCTCCGCGAGGGCGCCCGCGTCCCCGCGATGCTCACGCTCGCCGAGCGTGACCGCCATTTCCCCGACGCCGTTCACCGCGCGTGATCGCGACGCCTCCTGGGCTTCAGGCCCATCCTCGAACTCTCGGTCCCAACTCGGATGACCGTGCCCCGCACGGAAGCAGGCAGGCGATGCGCAGACTGACGATCACGGGTCGTAGACTCTCCGCCCTGTTCGTGGCGTCGCTGGCGTTCGGCGGCGCAGGCTGCGCGACCGGCGACACGGCCTCCGTCGGCGACATCGATTCGGCGCTCCCCGACGTCTCCGACGACGGCGGCGACAGCATCGCGGTCGACACCGGTGACGCCGTCGTGGAGACCGGCGATGGCAAGTGCCACACCGACGGCGACTGCGCGCACGATCCCAACGGGACGGCATGCGACACGACGTCGGGCAAGTGCGTCCAGTGCGTCCCCTCGAAGGACTGGTGCCCCGATGGCACCTACTGCGACCCGGCCTCGAACAGCTGCAAGACCGGCTGCCGCACGAGCCTCGACTGCGTGGCGACCCCGACCACCGACGCAGGCGCGCCCGACGCCGCGAGCGACACGGGCACGGCCGATTCCGGCTCGAGCGACGCGGGCAAGAGCGACGCGGGCGACGCGGGCGACGCGGGCAAGAGCGACGCGAGCACCAGCGACGCCACCGCCGACGCGGTCGCGGACGTCGCCTCCGACGCCGGCTCGTCCGACTCGGGCGCGGCCCCGCTCGTCTGCGATCCCACGAGCCACCAGTGCGTCGGCTGCACCGACTCGAGCCAGTGTCCGCTCGGCAGCCTCTGCGACGTCACGACCAACTCCTGCTACGCGGGCTGCACGCCGACCCACGGCTGCCCCGGCACCTTCAGCTGCTGCAGCGGCACCTGCGTCGATCTGAACGTGAGCACCGCGGACTGCGGGAGCTGCGGCAAGGCCTGCCCCAAGGTCCTGAACGGCGCCGCCGCGTGCACCATGGGCACGTGCGTGATCGGCACCTGCGCGGCCGGCACCTCGGACTGCAACGGCAACTTCGACGACGGCTGCGAGGTCAACACGACCAACGATCCGGCCAACTGCGGCGGCTGCAAGGACGCCTGCTCGACGGTGCACGGCACGCCGAGCTGCGCCGCCTCGAAGTGCGGCATCAAGTGCGATCCGGGCTACTCGGACTGCGACACCGACGTCACGAACGGCTGCGAGACCAACACGCAGACCGACGTCGGCCACTGCGGCACGTGCGCGACCGTCTGCGCCAAGCTGAACGACACGCCGGCCTGCAACTCCGGCACGTGCGTCGTCGCCTCGTGCGACACCGGCTACGGCAACTGCGACTTCAACCCGGCGAACGGCTGCGAGGCGAACCTCGACAACGACACCGTGAACTGCGGCAAGTGCAACTCGCCGTGCTTCGCGCCCAACGGCACGCCGGCCTGCACGGCCGGCAAGTGCAGCATCGCCTCCTGCAAGACGGGCTACGGCGACTGCAACGCCGACCCGTCCGACGGCTGCGAGACGGATCTGAACAAATCCGGCACAAACTGCGGCAAGTGCGGCACGATCTGCTCCGCCACCAACGGGACGGCGACCTGCGCCAGCGGCGCCTGCGCGATCCTCAGCTGCTCGGGCACCTACGCCGACTGCAACAAGCTCGTGAGCGACGGCTGCGAGGTCAACCTCACGAACGATCCCAATCACTGCGGCGGCTGCGCCACGGTCTGCAACGGCACCAACGGGACGCCGTCGTGCGCCGCGAGCGTGTGCAAGGTCGTCGCGTGCAACGCCGGGTTCGCGAACTGCGATGGACTCGCCGCCAACGGCTGCGAGGTCAACTCGACGAACGACGGCAACAACTGTGGCGCCTGCGGCAACAAGTGCAGCAACGACTGCACGACCAACGTGACGGCGACGACGTGCGCGGGCAGCAGCTGCAAGGTCACCGCCTGCACGTCCGGGTGGTACGACGTCGACAGCACCTGCGGAAACGGCTGCGAGTGCCAGCAGAGCGCGATCTCGACCTCCTGCAGCGCCGCCACCGTGATGGGGACGGGCCCGTTGGCGCTCGGCACCAGCGTTCCGGTCACCGCGAACCTCGTCAACTCGAACGACGCCTACTACCAGGTGACCTTCGCTTCGAACACGGACGTCACGTTCCACCCGAAGATCACGTTGACCGGCACCGGCCTGTTCTCCTTCGAGGTCCTGAACAGCGCCTGCGGCGCCACGACCAGCTGCACGGACGGACCGGCGAGTGGCCTGAACGCCTCGGCGGGCGCGGTGTGGGAGGAGTACTACTTCACTAGCCACGTCTCGGTCCCTCCTCCCTCTGTGCCTAACCCCTCCGGCACCGACGCGCCCGGGTTCGCCACGATCACGGTCGGCACCGCGAATACCGTCTGGATTCACGTGTACCGGCCGATGGGGTCCAAGGCGACCTGCGACAACTTCACGCTGACCGCGTCCAACTGACGCTGTCGACGACTCCACGCCTCCCCTCCGCGGAACGCGGTCGGGAGGCGCGGTCGTTTCCGGCGCACGCGATGGAGCCGCTCGGGGCTACGCCGGCGTCTTCGTCGGGCAGCCGAACACGATGTCGACCTCGGAGGTCGAATCGAGGAGCACCGTGTCGCAAGGGGCGCCGAAGATGGTGATCGTCGTGCCGCCGTCCGTGTAGTCCCACCCGTTCAGCTGCTTCGTGTCGCGCACGAGCTCGGTGGTGGTGCCGCTCGCTTTCAGGTCGACGTTCACCTGCGCGGGGTCGAAGGTGGCGGCGTCGCCCGTCGGCGCGGGGATCTTGAACAGGCACGTCTTGGCCTTGTTCGTGATCTCGTAGAGCGCGTTCTGGAGGTCCCCCTCCACGTTGCCGGTGCCGATCTGGTAGTGGCACGCGAGCTTCGGATCGAGGGTGC
The DNA here is from genome assembly GCA_903923175.1 of uncultured delta proteobacterium. Lineage (GTDB taxonomy): Bacteria > Myxococcota_A > Polyangia > Polyangiales > JADJMO01 > CAIXWQ01. Next base: position 3,898 of record CAIXWQ010000202.1, read on the forward strand.
CGCCGACGCAGCTGGGGGTGCGCTTCCCGTTGCCGGCGGCGGCGACCTGCGACAGGTTCGAGACCGTCGCGCCGGGGACGCCGATCACGTAGGTCATCACCTTCGGCGTGCCGCCCCAGCCGTTCGCGGCGGCGGCGATCACGTCCGCCACCTGGTTGTTGGCGGTGTCGCAGCTGTTCGGATCGCCATCGGTGATCAGCACCACGATGCGCTGGCCGTCGGCCTTGAGCGCGCGCAGGTAGCTGATGCCGCCGCGCAGCGCGGGGGCCATCTCGGTGTAGGTCGCCGGCGTGACCGGGGTGATGCCGAAGCAGCTGGCGCGCCCCATCCAGCAGTCGATCTGCGTCTCGGTCATCGACAGCGGACCGATCGGCACGTCGGGCTTCGCGTAGTCGGCGTCGGTGCACGAGTCGTCGGGGGTGCCGAAGAACTTGAGGCCGAAGCGCAGATCCTTGGCGGAGCCGATCATCAGCTGCTGGATGGCCGAGGTCGCCTCGGTCCACTTGTCGGCGGCCGGGCAGGAGGTCACGGCCGGATCGGGGCAGTCGGCCATCGACGCGGAGCGATCGAAGAGGATCAGGATGCTCGGCGGCAGCCGCACGCCGGTGTGCGGGTCCCGCAGGCACTGCGCGTCGGGATCGAGGTGCGTGTCGACCACGACGTCGGGCTGCGTGAACCCCTCGTCGACCGGCGCGGTGTCGACGGAGGCGTCGCCGGCGTCGTGGCCGGACGTCCCGCCGCTGTTCTTGTCGATCTGCTGGCTGCAGGCGACGACGGCGGCGCCGAGCGAGACCGCGACCGAGGTGCAGAGCGCGAGCCGGCGGAGCGAGGGCACGGCGATCGAGCGTAGCAGCATGGCCGCGCGTCGCCCGTGCGAAACGGAGCTGGCCTTTGGGCGCCGCGGCCACCGGGAGGCTCAACGAGATAGACCGGTTCTGCTAGGAATCGCCCTGGACGACCGCCAAGCAACCGGCGGCCGCCCCCAGCCGAGAAGCCGACGATGTCCCTCCTCCGCGCACGTCCCCTCGCGCTGCTGCTCGCGGTCTGCGCGCTCGCGCCGCCCGTCACCGCCGCGCCCAGCGCCGCCGAGCAGACCTACCGCGACGCCGCGAAGGCCGAGGCGGGCGGCGACGTCGTCGGCGCGCTCGCGAAGTTCGAGTCGATCCCGCCCGCGGCGCGCGACTTCCTCGTGCGGCTCCACATCGCGAGCTGCAAGCGCAAGCTCGGGCGCTTCCTGGAGTCGGCCAGGGATCTCGAGGCCATCCTGGCCGATCCGAGCGTCGACGAGGCCACCCGGGAGACGGCGCAGGGGGATCTCGACGAGCTGCGGACGCGCACGCCGAAGCTGTACGTGCGGCGCTCGGTCGCGACGGCGGACGTGCGCGCCACGCTCGACGGCGTGCCCCTCGCACTCCCGGTCACGACGCCGCTCAACCCCGGCGCGCACGTCGTTGCGGCCACCCGCGACCGGCGCGAGATCTTCCGACGCGAGGTCGTGCTCGCGGAAGGAATGTCGCTCGAGATCGAGATCGACGCGCCGACCAGCCGTGCTCCGGCCCCGCCGGCGACCGTGGTCGGCGCCTCGATTCCCGGTCCTTCGACGAGCCCCTCGTCCTCCGGAGCGCTGGTCGACAGGGGCCGGAGCGAGCGCGTGACGAGGGCGACCGGGTGGGTCCTGATCGGCCTCGGCGGGCTAGGGGGCCTCGCCGCGGTCGGCGCCCGCGTCTCGGCGGACTCCGCTTATCACGACTGGCAGCAGAGCTGTCGTGGTGGGCCCTGTGACGACGACGCGCGCAATCGCACGCGCCGCTGGGACACCGCCACCTTCGCTGCGATAGGCGTCTTCGTCACCGGCGTCGGGATCGGCGCGACACTCGTGCTCTCGTCGTCGGGGGAGGCGAGGCCCGTGACCGTCCACGCGACCACGGGAGCGGTGAACGGGCTCGAGATCGTGGGGAGCTTCTGATGCGCGGCCTCGTGCTCGTCGCGGCCGCGACCCTCGGGGTAGTTGGATGCCACTCGTTCGACGAGGTCTCCGTCTGCCAGAGCGATCCGCTCGCGTCGGTCCAATGTCCGGGGAACCCCAACTACTGCACGACTGATCAACTGCGTTGCAATGGTCGTCAGATCGAGAGATGCGGATCGACGCCCGGCTCGTGGTCCAGCGCGCAGACGTGCGACGTCGCGTGCAGCGAAGGCGCGTGCACGAGCGTCGTCGACATCGTCGCCGGCGAAGCGGACGCCTGTGCCATCCTCGGCGATCAGTCCGTGCGGTGCTGGGGCTTGAACACCGGGGGCCAGCTCGGCTTCGAGTCGATCGCCGACGCGCTCGTCCCGGTCGAGGTTCCCGCGCTGCGCGGCGCGCGTTCGATCGCGATCGGCTTGGAGCACGGGTGCGCCGTGCTCGGCGGCGAGGGACGCGTGGTGTGCTGGGGATCCAATTCGCGGGGCGAGATCGGCGACGGGACATTCCAAGTGCGAACGGATCCAGCTCCGGTCTCGCTTCCCGAGGCAGCGCGCACCGTTTCCGTCGTCGATCACGTTTCTTGCGCGCTCCTCGAGAGTGGCTCCGTCTACTGCTGGGGTGCCGGGCCGATTCTCGGCTCGCCGAGCGACGTCGCCAGCCCGCAGGCACTCACTGGCCTCGACGGTCCCGCATCCCACCTGACGGCCGCGGGCGGTGGAATGTGCGTGCTGGTGTCTGATCATGTCGAGTGCTGGGGCAGCCGAATCCCTGGTGCTGGAACTGGAACATCTCCGATCGTGGCGGCCGCGGGCTCGTACCGCAGTCTCACAGCGTCTTGGCGCACGGTGTGTGGATTGTCTCCGGTGGGCAGATTCTGGTGTTGGGGAGACGACTCGAGCCGGACGCTCGGAATCACAGGTACCGCTGACATCGCGCATCCGGTTGCGGCGACCAGTTGGGACGGAGCTTCCCAACTTACGCTCGGAGATAGCCACAACTGTGGTTTGCTCGATTCGGTCCTGTACTGCGGCGGGAGCGACGCCTATGGGCAATTGGGGGATGGAATGAGCAGCGCGCTCAGCGTGCCCCAGCGGGTTCCTGGGTTGCCGTCCGTCCGCAACGCGGTGGGCCTGGCGGGCTCGACCTGCGCTCTGACGGTGGGTGGTCAGGTCTATTGTTGGGGCGGCAACGCCGATGGGTCGATCGGCGATGGCTCGCGAACCGACCGTCGGATTCCGACTCTGGTCGCGTTCTGATCCGTCTCGACACACCTCTTCGGAGCCCCCAGTGCGCCTCGTCCTCTGCACCGCCCCC
>CAIXWQ010000203.1 GCA_903923175.1 uncultured delta proteobacterium
GCGCCCGCGTGTCGCGCGTGCCCGCCCCCGAGCCCTGGTACGTCTACGTCCTGCGCTGCGGCGACGGCTCGCTCTACACCGGCGTCGCCAAGGACGTCGCCGCGCGCCTCGCGCAGCACGAACGTGGCAAGGGCGCGCGCTACACCCGCGGGCGCGGGCCGCTGAGCTTGGTCGCGAAGGCGCGGTGCCGCGAGCGCGGCGAGGCGCTGCGCGTCGAGCTCGCGTTCAAGGCGTTGACGCGCGACGACAAGGTCGAGTGCCTGCAAGCGCGCGGGCTCGGGAAATTCGTCCGGAAGATTCGCGAAAATTTTGCGCGATCCGTAATGATCCGCGGGGTTTCTGCTAAGGTCCGCGCCGTTCGCGCCGTTCGCGGTGGGGCCTCGGGCCGCTGACCCGAGGATCCGTCGTGTCGACGCCGCTCTGCGGCATGACGACGTCCGGCGGCATCCGATGCCGTCGCCCGTCGGGGAAACTCACGCGCAATGACCAAGGACTTCGGTGTCAACGCGGGGCTCGTGAGCGAGCTCGTCGGCATGTACCTGCACGATCGTCACTCGGTCGACGAGCAGTGGCGTGACTACCTCGACGCGCTGATCGGCGGCGGCGAGCCTGCTGCCTCGGGCGCGCCGCGCCCCTCGGCGGCGCGCGCGCTGCCGCAGGGGAGCGCGCCGGCGTACGTCCCCGCGTACACGCCGCCCCCTTCGGCCGTCTCGTTCGCGCCGACGCTCGGCGACAAGGAGCACGGCGTCGCGGCGGTGATCAACGCCTACCGCGTCCGCGGTCACCTGCTCGCGGGGCTCGACCCGCTCGGGCTGCTCGCCGTCGAGGCGCCGCCCGCGATGAAGGACTTCGCGCTGTCGACCTTCGGGCTCTCCGACGGCGATCTCGATCAGCAGTTCTCGACGGGCGATCTCCCCGGCCCCGGGCGCGCCACGCTGCGCGAGATCGTCGATCGGCTGCGCGACACCTACTGCCGCTCGGTCGGCGCGGAGTTCCGCGACGTCGAGGACCCGGCCGAGCGCGCGTGGCTGCAGAAGCGCATGGAGGAGACGCGCAACCGCGTCGCCCTCTCGCGCGCCGAGCAGCGACACATGCTGGTGAAGCTCACCGAGGCCGAGAGCTTCGAGACCTTCATCCACAAGAACTTCCTCGGGGCCAAGCGCTTCTCGCTGCAGGGGGCCGAGAGCCTCATCCCGCTGCTCGACGAGCTCATCGAGCGCGCCGGCGATCTCGGCTGCGAGGAGATCGTGCTCGGCATGGCGCACCGCGGGCGCCTCAACGTGCTCGCGAACGTGATGGACAAGCCGGTGCGCGAGATCTTCGCGCAGTTCAAGGACGACCAGCCCGAGGCGCACCTCGGCAGCGGCGACGTGAAGTACCACCTCGGCGCCTCGACCGACCGCACCACGAAGAAGGGGAGCAAGCTCCACCTCACGCTCGCGTTCAACCCGAGCCACCTCGAGTTCGTGAACCCCGTGGTCGAGGGGCGCGTGCGCGCGAAGCAGGATCGCAAGAACGACGGCGCCCGCAACCGCGTGATGCCGCTGCTGATCCACGGCGACGCCGCGTTCATCGGACAGGGGGTCAACGCCGAGACGCTCAACCTCGCGAACCTCGAGGGGTACAGCACCGGCGGCTCGGTCCACGTCATCGTCAACAACCAGGTCGGCTTCACGACGCTGCCGCGCGACTCGCGCTCCACGCGCTACGCGACCGATCTCGCGCGCCTGCTGCGCGTGCCGGTGTTCCACGTGAACGGCGAGGACCTCGAGGCGGTCGCGCACGTCGCGCGGCTCGCCGCGGAGTACCGGCAGAAGTTCGGGCGCGAGGTCGTGGTCGACCTCTACTGCTACCGCCGCTACGGCCACAACGAGGGCGACGAGCCGCGCTTCACGCAGCCGACGATGTACGCGGTGATCGACAAGAAGCCGACCATCCGCGAGATCTACGTGAGCCGGCTGCTCGCCGAGGCCTCGATCGCGCAGGCCGACGTCGACGTGATCTCGGGCGAGGTGAACAAGTCGCTCGCCGACGCGCTCGAGCTCGTCAAGCGCACCGAGGTGTCGTGGGTGCCGCACGCGATGGGCGGCCTCTGGATCCCGTACAAGGGCGGTCGCGACGCGGGCGTGCCCGAGGTGTCGACCGGCGTCTCGCGCGACAAGCTCGTCGATCTCTCCAAGCGCCTGCTGCGCGTCCCCGACGACTTCCACGCCAACGCGAAGGTGCTCGGCATCCTGCAGCCGCGCGCGCGCAAGCTCGAGGCCGGCGAGGGGGTCGACTGGGGCACCGGCGAGGCGCTCGCGTTCGCGACGCTGCTCGACGAGGCGGTGCCCGTGCGCCTCTCGGGGCAGGACGCGCGCCGCGGCACCTTCGCGCACCGGCACGCGGTGCTCTTCGACGGGCAGACGGGGCAGCGCCACTCGCCGCTGCAGCACCTGTCGCCGACGCAGGGGCGCTTCGAGGTCTGGGACAGCCCGCTCAGCGAGACGGGCGTGCTCGGCTTCGACTACGGCTACAGCCTCGACTACCCCGACGCGCTCGTCATCTGGGAGGCGCAGTTCGGCGACTTCGCCAACGGCGCGCAGGTGATCATCGATCAGTTCATCTCGAGCGCCGAGGACAAGTGGCGGAGGCTCTCGGGGATCGTGCTGCTGCTGCCGCACGGCTACGAGGGGCAGGGGCCCGAGCACTCGTACGCGCGCCTCGATCGCTTCCTCGCGCTCTGCGCCGAGGACAACATCCAGGTGGTCAACCCGACCACGCCCGCGCAGATCTTCCACGTGCTGCGCCGCCAGGTGCACCGCCCGTGGCGCAAGCCGCTGGTGGTGATGACGCCGAAGAGCCTGCTGCGCGCGCCGGCCGCCACGTCGACGATCGCGGAGTTCGCCGACGGCGCGTTCCAGCGCGTGATCCCCGACTCCGGCCCGGGCGATCCCGCCAAGGTGTCGAAGGTGCTGCTCTGCTCGGGCAAGCTCTATTACGACCTCGCCGACGCGCGGAAGAAGCGCGGCCGCGACGACGTCGCGATCGTGCGCCTCGAGCAGCTCTACCCGCTGGACGCCTCGCTCGACCGCGCGCTCGCGCCGTTCCGCGAGGGGATCGAGCTCACGTGGGTGCAGGAGGAGCCGCTCAACATGGGCGCCTGGTTCTTCATCAACGCGCACCTCGGCGACGCGTTCCGCAAGCGCTTCCAGTTCTCGTGCGCGACGCGCGAGGAGAGCGCGAGCCCGGCGACCGGCTCGAAGGCCAGCCACGATCTCGAGCAGGCGCGCCTCATCGAACGGGCGTTCGCTCGTGGCTGAGGCGCGCGCGATGAAGTGCCGCCTGTGCGCGGACCCCACGCGCGCGACGCTCTCGGGCGACGTCGATCTGTGCGGCCGCTGCGCGCGGCTGGTGGCGCGCGAGATCCTCGGGAGCGCGGCGCGGTTCGTGGCCGCCGTGCAGGAGGAGCGCGCCGAGCGCGACGGGCGCGCGTGGCTCGAGCTCGCGGTGGCCTACGCCGAGAAGGGGCTCGGCGCCGACGCGCGCGAGGCCGCGGCACAGGCCATCGTCGCGGCCACCGAGGACGACGTCATCATCGGCGCGCTCGCGGCGATCGCGCACTCGACCGAGACGCGCTCGCTCGAGGCGCTCCTGAAGCGCGCGCAGGTGCAGGCGAAGCGCAAGCCTTCCTGACGCGCGTCTCGCGTGAGGCTCGCGCGGCTCGCATGGGGCGCGTGGCTCACGCGCCCTTCAGCGCCTCGATCAGCCGCTGCGCGGCGCGCCCCGGCTTGCCCGCGTCGCGCACGTAGAGCGTCGGCGCGAACGAGTGCGTGCTCCCCTTCTCGAGCGCGAGCGCCACCAGCTCGCCGCGGCGCAGCTCGCGCGTGATCAGGTGGTCGGGCATCCAGCCGAAGCCGATCCCTTGGAGGATGGCCGCCTTCTTCGCCGCGAAGTCGTGGAGGTGCACCGTCGATGACGCGTCGAGCTGCGAGGTCGCGAGCTGCAGGCGCGGATCGGAGCCGCGCACCGTGATCAGCACGTGCGGCGCGAGCTCGTCGCCGCCGAGCCGGTGGTGCAGCTTCGCGAGCGGGTGCGACTTGTGCGCGACGAGGCGCGCGCGCACCGCCGGCAAGCGCATCGCGCGCAGGCCGGGCGTGGTCGCCGGCAGGACGCTGATCATCACGTCCATCTCGTCGCGGACCCACGCGCGCTCGACCCCCTCGAGGAACTCGGCCCAGACCACGAAGCGCGTCGGCGCTCCTTCGCGCCGCAGCTGCCCGACCACGCGCAAGATCGGCTCGGCCGGCACGACGCCGTCGAACACGATCCGGAGCGTCGGCTCCCAGCCGGTCTTCAGCTCGGCGCACGCGCCGTGGAGCTCGCGCTCGGCCGCGAGCAGCTTGCGGCAGTGCTCGAGGATGCGTTCGCCCGCCGGCGAGAGGCGCGTGCGGTAGGCGCGGCGGTCGAGCAGCTCGAGGTCGGTCTGCGCCTCGAGCGCCTTGATCGCGTGGACGAGCGCGCCGTGCGTCTTGCGCAGCGCCTCGGCCGCGCGCTGGTAGGTGCCGTGCCGCGCCAGCGCGTCGAAGGCGCGGGCCTGCTCGAGGGTGACGTGCATCGCGGCGGAGATTGTGAGGCAGCCTCACCATCGCTGACAGTGTTTTGTACTTACTTGCACACCCGCGGGCGCTACATCCCACGCTCGAGGTGCGTCCATGAGCAGCAATCCGGTCGGTCTCCGTGGCATCGATTTCGTGGAATTCGCGTCGCCCGATCCGGACGCGCTCGATCGGCTGTTCCGCGGCTTCGGCTTCTCGAAGACGATGCGCCACGGCTCGAAGGCCATCGACCTCTACGAGCAGGACGACATCTTCTTCCTGCTCAACCGCGAGCCGCGCTCGTTCGGCGCCACGTTCTCGGCCGCGCACGGCCCGGCGATCTGCGCGATGGGCTGGCGAGTCGACGACGCGAAGCGCGCGCTGGAGGTGGCCGTGGCCCGCGGTGCGCGCGCGCGCCCCGAGGGGGACCTCGCAAACGCCGACAAGTCGCCCGTGCCGGCGATCTTCGGGATCGGCGACTCGCTCATCTACTTCGTCGAGCGCCCGCTCGGCGAGACGGTCACGGCCCGCTGGGAGCGCTACGGCTTCGTCGCGCTCGAGCAGCCGGAGCGCGTCGAGGGCAAGGGCTTCTCGCGCATCGACCACCTCACGAACAACGTCGAGAAGGGGACGATGCAGCGCTGGGCGTCGTTCTACAAGGACGTCTTCGGCTTCACCGAGGTGCGCTACTTCGACATCCGCGGCGCCAAGACGGGCCTGACCTCGTACGCGCTGCGCTCGCCCGACGGCTCGTTCTGCATCCCGATCAACGAGGCCGACGAGAAGAAGAGCCAGATCAACGAGTACCTGGACGAGTACAAGGGGCCGGGGATCCAGCACCTCGCGTTCCTCACCGACGACATCCTCGCGTCGCTGAAGAAGCTCGAGGGGACGCCGATCGAGATGCTCGACATCGACGACGACTACTACGCGTCGATCTACGACCGCGTGCCCGGGGTCAGCGAGGACCGCGCCGAGATCCGCGCGCGCAACGTGCTCGTCGACGGCGACGCCGAGGGCTACCTGCTCCAGATCTTCACGAAGAACCTGATCGGGCCGATCTTCATCGAGCTGATTCAGCGCAAGAACCACCTCTCGTTCGGCGAGGGGAATTTCGGCGCGCTCTTCCGCTCCATCGAGCGTGATCAGGCCAAGCGCGGCGTGTTCGAGGACGACGCGCGCTGAGCGACGCCCGGCGCGGACGCGCGTGCGGCGCCGATCGGCCGCGCGCGCGACCCCCGGAGGGTTCGGGCGCCCGGACGTAGGTCGGCGCGTGCACACACGCAGCTTTGGCGCGCACGCGTGCTGAGCTTCGCGCTCCCGATCTCGACGTCCGCGCGGGCAATGTCGAGGCCCCGTCGCGCTCGGTCTCGCGCGGCTCCTCGCACGCTGTCTCGCGGTCGGAGCGCGGCCGTGGTCGATCGGCTTTCACCGACGATTCACACCTGGTGGGAGCATCGGAGGCACGCCCCTTATCGCGTAGCCTGAGGTGTCCGTCGATCAGGAGATCATCATGGCCGCCTCCCGTCGTTTCGCGCGCAGCGTGCTGCTCCGATGTTGTGCCCTCGCCGCTCTCTCTCTCGCGGGCTGTTCGTCCGACGCGGGGACCGGTGATGGCGACACGGGGGTGCCGGACGACGTCGGCGATGGCGCCGGCGACGCGCTCGACTCGACGCCGGGCGACGACACGCTCGACTCGGCCACGGGCGACGACGCCGACGCGACGGCCGAAGCGGGCGACGACGCCGACGCGACGGCCGAAGCCGGCGACGACGCCGACGCGACGGCCGCGGATGGCGACGCGACGGCGGCGGATGCGGACGCGCCCGCGACGGATGCCGATGCGACGGCGCTCGACGGCGAGACCGGCGAGACCGGCGCGACCGACGGCGGCGACGCGGGCGAGGCCGGCTTCACCTGCTCGGTCGCCGGCGACTGCCCGGGCGCCGACACCGAGTGCGTCAAGCGCACCTGTTCGAGCGGCACCTGCGGCATCTCGTACGTCGCGAGCGGCACCGCGCTGGCAGCGCAGACCGTCGGCGACTGCAACAAGGCCGTCTGCGACGGCACCGGCGGCGTCGCGCAGCAGCTCGACCCCACCGACGTGAACGTCGACGGCAAGCAGTGCACGCAGGACACCTGCTCGCTCGGCGCCCCCGCCAACCCGCCGCTCCCGTCCGGCACGAGCTGCACCGAGGGGACCGGCAAGGTCTGCGACGGCGCCGGCACCTGCGTGCAGTGCGTGACCGCCAGCACCTGCCCCGGCACCGACTCCGAGTGCCAGACGCGCACCTGCACGGGCGGCACCTGCGGCTTCCACTACGCCGCCAACGACACGCCCGTCGCCTCGCAGACCGCCGGCGACTGCAAGAAGAGCGTGTGCGACGGCGCGGGCGCCGTCGTGGTGCGCACCGACGACGCCGACAAGCCGGTCGACGGCAACGCCTGCACCGACGACGTGTGCACGAGCGGCGTCCCCACCAACCCGATCGTCACCGTCGGCACCAGCTGCGGCAGCCCCAAGGTCTGCGACGCGGCCGGCAAGTGCGTGGGCTGCGTGGTCGCGAACGACTGCCCAGGGAGCGACACGGAGTGCCAGGCGCGCACCTGCACCGCGGGCGTGTGCGGCGTGAACAACGTCGCCAACGGCACCGCGGTCGCCGCGCAGACCGCGAAGGACTGCCAGAAGAAGGTGTGCAACGGCAGCGGCGCGATCGTCTCGATCGCCGACAACACCGACGTACCGGTCGACGGCCTGGAGTGCACGCAGGATCTCTGCACCGCCGGCGTGCCGTCGAACCCGCCCGCCGCCAGCGGCGCCACGTGCAGCTCGGGCGGCTCCGTGTGCAACGGCACCGGCCTCTGCGTCGAGTGCGTCTCGGCGAGCACCTGCACCGGGACCGACACCGAGTGCCGCGCCCGCACCTGCAGCGCGAACAAGTGCGGCTACAGCTACGCCGCCAACGGCACGGCGCTCTCGCTCGCCGCGCAGACCCCCGGCGATTGCCAGGTCAAGCAGTGCGACGGCGCCGGCGCGATCAAGAGCGTGATCGACAACGGCGACACGCCCGCGAGCGACGCCAACCAGTGCACCGACGACGTCTGCAGCGCGGGCGTCCCTTCGCACCCGAACACCGCCGCCGGCACCGCGTGCAGCCAGAGCGGCGGCGCGGTCTGCAGCGGCGCGGGCGCGTGCGTCGCGTGCGTCGCCGCGAGCACCTGCCCCGGCAGCGACACCGAGTGCCGCACCCGCACCTGCAGCGCCAACGTCTGCGGCTTCAGCGACAAGGCCGCCGGCTTCGCCGTCGCCGCGCAGTCGCCCGGCGACTGCAAGAAGAACGTCTGCGACGGGAGCGGCGCGATCGTCGCCGTGGCGGACGACGCCGATTCGCCGAGCGACGGCAACCAGTGCACGACCGACTCGTGCAGCGCGGGCACGCCGACGTTCACGAACACCGGCGCCGGCTCGCCCTGCAGCCAGAGCGGCGGCTCGCTCTGCAACGGCAGCGGCGCCTGCGTCGGCTGCAACGCGCCGAGCGACTGTCCCGGCACCGACGGCCTCTGTCAGACGCGCACCTGCACGGCGGGCGTCTGCGGCATGAGCCACGTCGCGGCCGGCACGCTCGCGGGCGCCCAGACCGGCGGCGACTGCAAGAAGCAGGTCTGCGACGGCGCGGGGTCCCTCGTGGCGGCGACCGACGACGGCGACGTGCCCGTCGACGGCAACGAGTGCACGCAGGACGTGTGCACGGCCGGCGTCCCCTCGAACCCGCCCCAGGCGGCCGACGCGATGTGCGCGCAGGCCGGCGGCGTGCGCTGCGACGGCGCGGGCAACTGCGTGCAGTGCAACAACGCGACGGAGTGCGGCGGCAGCGACACCGAGTGCCACCAGCGCACCTGCGTCGCCGGCTCCTGCGGCGTGAAGAACACGGCCGCCGGCACGCTGCTCCTCGCACAAGCGCCCGGCGACTGCCGCGCGAGCGAGTGCGACGGCGCGGGCAACGTGGCCTCCGCCCCCGACAACACCGACCTCCCCGCCGACGACGGCAACCCGTGCACCGCCGAGGTGTGCCTCTCCGGCGCGCCGTCCCACCCGGTCCTCGCGGCCGACACCCCGTGCGGCGGCGGCCTCGTCTGCAACGCCACGGGCACCTGCGTGCAGTGCAACGCGGCGACGCAGTGCACCGGCACCGACACCGAGTGCCAGAGCCGCACCTGCACCAGCGGCACCTGCGGCATGAGCTACACGCCGGCCGGCTTCGCCGTCTCGAAGCAGACGGCGGGCGACTGCCAGCAGAACCAGTGCGACGGCCTCGGCGCGGTCATCAGCGCCGTGTACGACGTCGATCTGCCGAGCGACGGTAACCAGTGCACGAGCGACCTCTGCTCGATGGGCGCGCCGTCGTTCCCGGCGAGCCCGCTCGGCACCAGCTGCAGCCAGAGCAGCGGCACGGTCTGCGACGGCGCGGGCGCGTGCGTCGCGGCGCCACAGGTCGCCAGCACCTCGCCGGCCGACGCGACGAGCGGCGCCATCGGCAACGCGCCGATCGCCGTGACCTTCACCGTCGCGATGAACCCGGGGACGCTCACCGGGCAGACGACCGCCGGGGCGTGCTCCGGCTCGATCCAGGTGTCGCTCGACGGCTTCGCGAGCTGCATCGCCTTCTCCTCGGCCTCGGCCACGATGTCCGGCGGCGACACCGTCGCGACGTTCACCGCGGCGCCGGGGCTGCTGGTGAACCGGCTCTACAAGATCCGCGTGACGACCGCCGCGCAGAGCGCGATCGGCATCGCGCTCCCCGCCCAATTCACGCAGCCGAGCGGCTTCACGGTCGCGAGCCCGAACCTCTGCGACGGCTCGGTCGTCATCAGCCAGTTCTTCGGCGGCGGCGGCAGCCTCGCGGCCGCCCCGAACGCGGACTACGTCGAGCTGCACAACCGCGGGACCAGCGCCGTCACCATGACGAACTGGTCCATCCAGTATGCCGGTGCCACCGGCAGCTCGTGGTCGATCGTGACCTTCTCGGGCACCATCCAGCCGAGCGCGTACTTCCTGGTCCGCCTGCAGGCGGTGCAGGCCACGGGGACCGCGCTCCCCGCGCCCGACGCCACCGGCACGGCGATCAACATGTCCGCCAGCGCCGGCAAGGTCGCGCTGGTGAGCAACAACACCGCGCTCAGCGGCGTCTGCCCGACGAGCGCAGCCATCGTCGACTTCGTCGGCTTCGGCGCGCAGGTCCTCGCGACGGGCTGCTGGGAGGGCGTGAGCACCGTGGTCTCCACCGCGCCCGCGCCGTCGACGTCGGCCGCCGCCTTCCGCGTGCAGGCGGGCTGCGGCGACGTGAACAACAACACCTCCGACTTCGCGACCGCCGCGCCCGCGCCGCGCAACAGCGCGACCGCGACGGCGGCCTGCGCGTGCGTCGCCCAGAACGAGCTCGGCACCACGCCGGCCGAGATCCAGTACTGCGACGTCCAGTTCCCGCCCTCGCTCTCGGTCGCCACGGGCGCGTCGACGGGGAACGTCTACGGGCGCATCTACCAAGCTGGCGTGACGGAGGCGGCCGGCGCGAACGCGAGCGTCCGCGCGCAGCTCGGCTACGGGAGCCCGTCGGTCAACCCGGAGTACCAGTCGGGCTGGACGTGGACCAACGCCAGCTACAACGCGACCTTCGTCGATCCGAGCAACGACGAGTATCAGGCCTCGTTCACCGCGCCGGCCGTCGGCTCGTATCGGTACGTGTACCGGTTCAGCCTCGACCAGGGGGTGAGCTGGACGTACTGCGATGCGAACACCGGTGACTTCGGCGCGGGTTACAACCCCGGGCTGACGTTCGACTTCGCCACCGAGCCGGTGCTCACCGTCACGCCCTGAACGAGCGACCCGAGCGCCGCGCGCGCCTCGCAGCGGCCCTCCTCGCTTCGGCGAGCGAGGGCCGTCGCCATTTCGGCAGCCTCGCGCCCTTCAACGCCTCCGCGGCCGCGGCTCGGGCGGCGCGGCGGTGCGCGGATCGTCGGGCCACGACTGGCGCGGGTACTTGCGGGCGAGCTCGCTGCGCACGCTCGGGTAGTGGCGCGCCCAGAAGCCGGCGAGGTCGGTGGTGATCTGCACGTCGCGGCCGTTGGGCGCGAGCAGGTGGAGCACCAGCGGCACGCGCCCGCGCAGCACGCGCGGCGTCTCGGTGGTGCCGAAGAAGTCCTGCAGGCGGCTCGCGATCGAGGGGGGGGCGTCGTGCGGGTAGCTCACGCGCGTCTTGCGGCCGGCGCCGATCACCACGTGCTCCGGGGCGAGCTCGTCGAGCGCGCGCGCGGCGTCCCAGCCGAGCGTGGCGCGCACCTGCTCGCTCAGCGAGCCCGCCGAGCGCAGCTGGGCGAAGCTGCGCAGGCCGCGGCAGCGCGCGCGCTGGATGGCGCGGATGGCCTCGGCGTCGAGCGGGCCGAGGCCGGCCGCGTCGGCGAGATCGGCCCCGGCGCGACGCACGAACGAAACGCGCGCGGCGAGCGCCTCGACGCGCTCGCGGTCGCCTTCGGCGAAGGCCGCGTCGCCCGCGTCCCAGGACTTCTCGGCGAGCAGGGCGGCCACGGCCTCCTCGGCCGCCTTGCCGGCCGGGCGCTCGTCGAGGAGCAGCCGGTCGTAGAGCATGCGCTCCGTCGCCTCGACGCGCGACGCGTCGCCGTTCCAGCGCACCTCGACGCTCTCGACGATCCGCTCGGGGAACAGCTCGATCAGCCAGTCGGGCTCGATCGCGCTGGCGAGCGTGACGCGCGTGCGCCCGGCCACCGAGAGCGCGTCGATCGCCACGAGCCACGGCGCGGTCTTCACCACGCTCGCCTCGTCGAGGGTCGCGGTGCCGCCCGCCGAGAGCACGAGCTCGCGCGAGGCGCCGAGCCGCCCCTCGGCGCCGCCGCGACGCGAGGCCACGCGATCGGGGAACGCGGCGAGCGTCGCCAGGCCGAGCGCGTGCTCGGGGTCGGCGCTGCCGTGCCACGAGTCTCCCGCCGCGCCCGCCCCTCGCGCGCCGCGCGCGCCGCGCGAGGTCGCCCGCTCGAGCTGCCGCGCCACCCGGAGCATCGACGACGAAACCCCCGCGTCGACGCCGTAGTTGCGCGCGCGGTGGTGGTCGACGCCGCCGCGGCCGTCGGACACCGCCTGCAGATCCTCGAGCCGCGCGAGCAGATCGCTCGCCGCGTCGTCGTGCGTGACGCGGCGCCCTTCGAAGGAGCGCGCGTAGAGATCGCGCCCCTCGGCGAGGATCGCGGCGGCGCGCGCCCCTTCCTCCGGCGCGCCGCGATCGGCGGCCTCGAGCAGCAGGCGACCGAGCCTCGGGGGGAGCGGGAGCGCCGCGGCGCGCCGGCCGAGCGGCGTGATCACGGGCGCGCTCGCGTCAGGCGCGCTCGGCTGGATCATCCCGAGCCGGCGCAGCAGCGCCTCGGCGGCCTCGAGCGCGGCGCGTGGCGGCGCGTCGAGCCACGGCATCGCGGCGACGTCGGGCTCGCCGGTGGCGAGCAGCTGCAGCGTCGTCTCGGCGAGATCGGCGCGGAGGATCTCGGGCAGATCCTGCTCGGGGCGCGCCTCGAAATCCCCTTTCGTGTAGAGCCGCAGCGCGCGGCCCGGGCGCACGCGCCCCGCGCGCCCGGCGCGCTGCGTGGCCGAAGCGCGCGAGATCTTGGCGATCTGGAGCGTCGGCCGGCCGGACCACGGATCGTGCCCCGCGACGCGCGCGAGCCCGGTGTCGAC
>CAIXWQ010000204.1 GCA_903923175.1 uncultured delta proteobacterium
AGCAGGGCGAGCGCGACGAGCCGACCGCGCCGGGGCACGCCTGCGGGGGAGAGCGAGTCATCCCCCGAAGGCGTCGACGTGCCGAGCATCGTCTCGGCCTCGCTGGCCTGCGCCGGCTGCCCGTACGGCTGCGCGTACGGCAGGGGCGTCGCCACCGTGCCGCCGAAGCCGCCGAGGCGCCCAGCCGGTTGCCCAGCGCCGCCGCTCACGGCAACGCGAGCCGCATCGAGCTCGACGTCGTCGAGCGTCTGCGCGATCCGAGGCCGCTCCGCCGGCGCAGGCGGAGTCGGAGCTGCAGGCGCGCCCGCCGCGCCGGGCGCGACGACGGGCGGGCGGCCGCTGTACGACGGGTGATAGACCGGCGGCGCGGCCGGCGTCGGCAACGCGCTGAGCGGCGGCAACGGTGTTGCGATGGGCGCCTGCGCCGCTCCCCCGCCGACCGCGACCTGCGAAGGCGGAGGGCCCGGGTTGCGCTCGAGCCCGTAGGCCTCCGCTCGCGTGGGCTCCGCGGAGGGGAGCTGCGCCGGCGACAGCGATTTGCGCGGCCTCGCCAGGGCAGGGCGGTGGAGCAGATCGTCGATGTCGTAGCCGGCGCTCGTGGCAGCTTCGAGCAGCGCGCGACCGAAGACGTGGCCGTCCGGATCGCGCTCGGCCGGGGTCTTCGCGAGGTTGCGCATGATCGCCGCCTCGATGGCCGGGTGGACCCCCTGCGCGCGCGGGAGCGAGCGCAGCCGCGGCGGCGGATCGTGGATCTGCGCGACTAGGAGCGAGACCGAGGAGTCGTGCTCGAAGGGGGTGCGCCCGGCGAGGCACTGATAGATCACCGTGGCGAGCGCGTAGACGTCGCTCGCAGGACCGACCGGCTCGCCGCGCGCGCCCTCGGGAGAGAGATACCGGGCGGTGCCGAACACGAGCCCGGCCTGTGTCTCGAGGTGCGTCCGGTGGCCGTCCTTGCCGGCGAGCCGCGCGATGCCGAAGTCGAGCACCTTCGCGAAATCCGGGTCGTCGCCGCGCTGGACGAGCATCACGTTCTCGGGCTTCACGTCCCGATGCACGACGCCGGCCTTGTGCGCCTCGCCGACGGCATCGCAGACCTGCAGCGCGATGTGCAGCGCACGCGGGATGGCGAGCGCGCCGCCCGACGCGAGCAGCGCCGAGTGGAGGGAGATCCCGTCGAGGAACTCCATCACGAGGTACATGGTGCCGTCGTCGAGCTGGCCTGCGAGCAGCACCGAGACGACGTTCGGGTGCGCGAGCCTCGACGCGACCTTCGCCTCACGCAGGAAGCGGGCGACGAGGTCCGGGTTCTGCGCCAGATCGCGGTGGAGGATCTTCACCGCCACGTCGCGGTCGATCCCTTTCTGGTAGGCGCGATAGACGCGCCCCATCGCGCCCGCGCCGATCAGCGACTTGAGCTGGATGTGCCCGAGGATCTCGCGCCCGACGAAGGGATCCTTCCCCCTGGCCGACGCGATCGGCACCAGCGCGGTGCCGTCCTTCGGGCAGAAGAGCGCGTCGTCGGCGAACTTCCGACCGCACGCCGTACACGACTTCGTCTCTTCGGCCACGGGGACCCGTAGACGGTACGCGCGGGAGCTTGCGCGTGCCAGATTTTACCCGCGTGGCACGACGCGGCGGCAAGCCGCGAGGCCAGTCGGATCGGCCGACCCCTCGCGGCTCGGCCGAGCACCGCCAGCGTGCGGCTTACTTCTTCCCTGCGTCGGCCGCGCTCGCGGCACCGCCGCCGCCGCCACCGTCAGCGCCCGCGCCCGCGTCGCCGGCGGGCGCCGGGGCAGCGAACTTGTCGAGACCGACCTCTGCCCAGGCCGCGGGGCCGGCCCCGAGCAGGAAGATGGTCGCGTCGCTCGCCTTGCGCGCGAAGCGCATCGCGCCGTCGCTCTTGCCGAGCGTCATCACCGCGACGCCGCCGTCCTTGAGCCGGAAGGTGATCGTGGTCGCGTCGGGGCCGCCGAGGCCCGTCTCGGCGTCCGACTTGCCGTCGCCGAAGTCGTCGGCGTTGAGCGTGCCGCCCATGGCGAAGGCGTTGACCAGATCGTCGATCTTCGCCGTCTCGAGCCCCGCGATCGCGGTGCCGTTGAAGGTGCCCGTCCAGCTCGGCGCGGGCCCCGCGTCGGCCGCGGCGGCCGGAGCGTCGGCCACGCCCGCGTCGGTCGCGGCGGGGGCAGGGCCGGCCTTGGCGAACACCAGCGCGCCCTTGGCGTCCTTGATCTCGACGCCGACGACGTTGTCCTTCGCGAGCTCCCAGACCTTCTTGTCACGGAAGTCCTTCGGGGCCTTGTCGAACGTGTAGCCGAACGCGCCGCCGACCAGGTAGATGGCGTCGTCGTTCGCGACGCGGGCGAGCTGCCCACGCCCGGCGCTCGAGCCGAACCAGACGTCGGCCATCGCCGCGCCGCCCTTCGACGCGGTGACGTGGATCGCCTTGCCGTCGACCAGGTCGTAGTTGCCGTACTTGTCCTGCCCCTTGGCGATCGAGTCCTTGAAGGTCATCGCCTTCAGCCCGTTCAGGAGCTCGTCGACGGTCGCCTTGACGATCTTCGCGCCGGCGACCGGCTGCACCATCGTCCAGTCGGCGCCCTTCTTCTCGAGCACGACCTCGGGCTTGTCCTTCGCCTTCACGACGATGCGATCGACCTCTTCCGGGACGACCTTGACCTGCGGCAACGAGGTCGAAGAAGCGGTGTTGGCCGACGTGTTGGTCGTCGCCTTCTCCTGCTTACGCTGCATGTAGTAGAGCCCGCCGAGCACGGCCATGAGGCCGAGGCCGACGTAGATCTGCGTCATCTTGGAAGAGCCGCTCGCCATGTTCGCTTCTTCTCATGCTCCCCCTCTCCGCTGCGGAGAGGGGGCCGGGGGGTGAGGTTTGGGAGGTAGAGGTGTCGCGCGAAGAAGAGAGGGGAGCCCGCCGAGCGAGCTCCCGCGCCTCAGATCTTCACGGCCGCGCGCACCGAGTTGCGGCGCCACCAGCGCACGAGCCCGAGCAGGAGGATCAGCGACGAGCCGCCGATCATGTTCTCCCACTTGGTCCACGTCTGCTCGCTCCGGATGGCGTCGGTCCAGTCGCGGCGCTTCTTCTGGAAGGTCTCGCTGTCGACCTTCTCTTCGCCCTCCGGCGTCGGCGCCGGCGTGCGGTAGGTGATCTCCGGATCCTGCTGGAGCTTCACCGCCGTCGCGAGGAGGTCGGTCTCGTTCGTCATCCAGTCGCAGGTCTGCTTGGCGACGAAGATCGACGGGAGGCGGCCGATCTGCTGGTACGCCATCGCGTAGCGCATGAGCCCCTCGTCGGAGCCCATGTTCGGGTCCATCCCCGGGATCTGCCCGGCGAACGGCGACTTGCCGGCCTCCTGGAAGATGTTGCCGAAGAAGGCGCCCGACGAGACGACGAGCAGCCGCGCGGTGTTCGGCGCGTTCGCCGGCACGCCGTCGACCCCCTCGCCGCCGCCCGGGAAGGCGCTCTTGAGCGGGCCCTCGAGCGCGACCGCGATGTTCGCCTGGCGCTTCTCCGGCTTCACGCCGGTGGTGCCCTGCCCGAACCGCTCCGGGTTGAGCGTGAGGCTCGTCCCGGGGATCGTCGCGATGTTCGCGGTCGTCTTGATGACGTTGGTGACCTTCACCTGGTCGCCGCCGGCGCGCCCTTGATCGACCGTGAGCTCCGTCGGGAAGGGGATCGCGAGCTGCGAGAGGCGGAAGAACGGCGGGAACTTGTTGTCGAACGTGAGCGAGCCGCGCGACGCGTCGGCCGTGAACACGCCGGGGTAGGGCTCGAGCGGCATGCCCATTCCGCTGCGCGGGATCACCAGGATCGGCGTCCAGAACTGGGCGCGATCGACGAGGAGCTCCGGCTTGTAGTCGACGCCGTACCCCGACAGGAGCTTCTCGAGCCCCATCGCGGTGAACGTCGCGGTCATGTTCGCGTCGCCGCCCTTGATGTGGACGTTGTTCGCGAAGACCGCCACCGTCTTCCCGCGCATCAGGAACTGGTCGATCCGACGCAGCTCCTTGCTCGTGATCTCCTCGTCGGGCTGCGCGACGATCAGGCCGTCGATCTTCTCGTCGACCGACTTCTCCCCCTTGGCGAGGTCGACCGCCTCGAGCTTGTAGTAGGGGAAGTAGCGCGTGAAGATCTGCGACAGCTCCTGGTAGCCGGGCTCTTTGTGCCCCTGCAGGAAGCCGATCTTGTGCTCGATCTTGTCTTCCTTGTCGCGCAGCTCGCGGATCTTGTTCGAGATGAAGAACTCGAGACCCTGCGCGTTGTGCTCGTCGAACTCCGGCGGCTCGAGCGTCACGCGCTCGCCGCCGTAGACCATGACCATGCCGAGGTAACCCTCGCCGATCGAGGCCTGCTTCGCGCCGGCGCCGCCCTTGGCCTCCCCGAGGACCTGCTTCTTGAGGCCCGCTTCCGCGGCCTCGTCCTCGGCCTTCTTCTTCTGCTCCCCCTCGAGCGCGTCGAGGTGGACGATCTCGTACGAGACGCGGCCGTTGCCGTAGCGCTTGTACTCCTCGAGCAGGTCGCGCAAGTCGCGGATGAACGCGTCGACCGTGGCGAGCCCTTCGGGGGCGTAGACCTTGACCTTCAGGTCCTTGGTCAGCGTCGAGAGGAGGTGCGCCGTCCCCTTCTTGGAGAGCGTCCACTTCTCGTCGCGGGTCGCGTCGTAGCGCACGACCACGTTGCGCAGCGCCATGTTGCCGAGGACGAGCACGCCCGCGGCGACCAGCATCAGGCCGCCGCTCTCGCCGGCCGCACGCGTCTTGCGCGCGTCGTCGCGGACGCGCGCGCCGGTGGCCGCAGGGCGCTTCACGCGCGGCGCGTCGTCGTCGTCGTCACGGCGTCGGGCCTTGACCGGGCCGCCGGCGGACGCCGACTTCTTCGGCTTCGGC
>CAIXWQ010000205.1 GCA_903923175.1 uncultured delta proteobacterium
CCGAGCGCGCCCGCGGTCGCCGAACTTCGGGGGAGGTGCGCTCGCTGGGCGGCCGATCACGCGGCTGCGCTCCGGCGCCTGCAGCCGGCCGTGCCCGAAGGGCTCGACGCGCGGCAAGCCGAAGTCTGGATGCCGCTACTCGCGATCGCCGAGGCCTCGGGCGGCGCGTGCGTCCGGGCTGCCAGGGCCGCGGCCGTGGCGTTGAGCGCGGGCATCAGGGAGGACGGCACTTCGCTCCACGTGCTCCTCCTCGGAGACGTCCGCGACGTCTTCGATCGCCTGTGCGCGACACGCCTGTCGTCGGAAGCTCTGGTCGACGAGCTCACCAAGCTGGAGGGGCGGCCGTGGGCGGACACGACCTACGGCGGGACGTTCACGAAGGCTGCGCTGGCGGCGATGCTGAAGGCCTTCGACGTGTTTCCGAAGACGATGCGGATCGAGGGGTCGCCGCTCAGGGGCTACAAGCTGGAGTGGTTCGCCGACGCCTTCGAGCGGTACCTGCCGGCGCGGGACGAAAGAGGGTCGCAGGGTGCAACAGGCGCAACGACGCGGAAGGCCAAGGGGACGAAGTGAGAGCGCGCGGGCTCGGCGGGGCCGACGTTGCGGGCCCGGAAGCGCCGAATTACCGATGATTTCGGCCGTATTCCGGGGGTTGAGCCCTGCCTTAGGGCGAGGTTGGACGTGGGCGTCGTCACGACCCGCGGCTGGGGGGGCGCAGCACGGCTGAGCTGGTTTGCGGCTTCCCGGGGGTCGATCGGCCCCCGGAGAGTGCCCGGCTTAGCGTAAGCCAGCGGGCCCTGCGCCTACTGGCAAAGGCCGATCTTCGTCCCGTTGTGGGTCCAATCGGCGGGGGCCGTCTGCGCCTTGCACGACTTCCCTGCGGGGCAGCCCGTCCGCGCGATGCGTGAGGGGAGCGCGGTCTCAGTCAGGAGGCCGTGGGGGAGCGCGCCGGCTTCTCCGGCAAGTACGTGTCGGAGATCGAGCACGGGCAGCGCGATCCGCCGTTCACGACGCTCGCGAGCATCGTCGAGGACGGGCTCGGGGCCACGCTCGACGAGACGCTGGTCTCGCTCGCTGGGAAACGATCGGCCGAGGTTCTAGAGATCGAGCCGCCGCTTCCGCGAAACGTGCGGCAGCTCGCCCGTGAGATCGTCGAGGTGGAGCCTCGGCAGCAGCGGCGGTTGCTGGAGCTGATCCGTAGCGCGTTGGCGTTGGTGCGCGGCGAGCCTTGAGGTCGCGTCGGTCGCGTTGGCTTGCCTCAAGTCATGGGCGGCCGCGATTCATCGTGCTGCTGCGGCGCGGGACGCTTTCGGTGAGCGGCGCGGTCGCGACCGGGCGGAAGTGGCGGCGGTTGGGGCTGAGGAGCTGGCACCGGCGCGATGCCGTTGCGGGCGAGGTTCGGGAAAACGCCGCTGAATTCAGCCTTGTTGCGGTTGTTGCGGCCTGGGCATCGATCTGCGGTCCCGCGCGACTAAGTGATGTGTACCGCCCGCCCGGGTTCTCCTCGGCAGGCGGTTTCACGAGTACGACCAGCGGAAGTATCTCGCTGCGGGCGACGCAGAACCCGCCCGCCTGCGGGATGAAGTCGATCCGACCGTTGCCGAAGGCGAGACGGAGTCGCGCGCCGTGCTCGCCGCGCGGCGAGAGGACCTCGGACCGCTCCTGCACTGCGCCGGCCGGGCCATCCAGACCGACGCCGACGCGCTGCACTGGTGAACGTTCACCGGCGGCCGCGTGAACCACACGCTCAAGTACGCGCTCGAATCGCTCGGCGGCTGGAAGGTCGTCGCCGACAACTTCCTGGTGCGCATCGAGGGCGACGGCGCGACCCGCGACGCGCTCGAGACGCAGCTCGCGCGCATGGCCGCGCCGGGCTTCTGGGAGGCCGAGGACGGCAGTCGTGCTGGCAATCGGTTGAGGACGGCATCGCCCGACCGACGTTTCGATCGGGCGTGCGAGGCGGCTATCGGCGCCGCGTTGCTAGCCCGTCGGCGCGCTCGGGCGACCGGTGCGGCACGAGGGCTCAGAGCGGCGTCCAGAGCTTGTGCTGGTGCTGGTCCTGCACGATCTCGAGCTCCAGCGGTCGACCGTTGCGGACACCGTCGACCCAGAGCTCGGCGTGGAAGCTCGTGTCCGATTCGCCCAGCTCGCCGGGCGGCGCCACCGACCGCACGTCGGCGTTCAGCGCGCCGCGCCGGAGCCGCAGCCCCGCATCGAGGCCGCGCCACGCCGTGATCCGCGCGCGCAGGCCGCACGCGACCGTCAGGGTCGTGCCGGTGGCGCCCTCGGTGGCGCGATCGAGGCGACATCCCCCTTCGACCGTGCCGTCGAGGCCGGCATCGAGGAGCAGGTCGCGTCGCGTCGCCTCCGCGTCGATCGTCCAGCTGCCGCCCACCGGCTGCGGGGCGCTGGTGCCGAGCGCGCCGTCCACGTCGCTCGACGACTGTCGCAGCCGTATGACGTCGTCGAAGGCCGCGCGCGTCGCGGCGTCGGCGGGCGCGCCGTCGATCGAGAGCGTGGCGGCGTCCTTCTCGGCGGCTCGAACGAGCGTGATGCGCTTGCCGGCGGGCACCACTTCGTGCGGCACGCCGTCGGTCTGCGCGACCACGAAGCGCGCCACCGAGAGCTCCATCGCCGCCCCCGCGCCCTCGCTGCTCACGGCGAGGACCCGCGCGTCGCCCTCGAAGACGAGGCGCATTCGGTCCTCGACCCGTCGGACCACGCGCTTCCCCTCGAACGTGCGCTGCGCGCTCCGCTGTTCGGTCTCGACCGCGAGGTGCATACGCGCGCCGGCCTGCGTGCCGCGATCGAGCACGATCGCGTACGTCTTGGCGGTCGCCGCAGGTGTCGCGACGGCCCCCGACGGATGGTGGCACCCGCCGAGGCACTCGACCACGCCCAGTACGATGAGCGCGAGCAAACTACGCGACATGAACGGCGAGGTTGCCACGGCGCCCGCGCGACCGACAGCGCAAGGCCCTCGTCGCCCCCGCGAAGTGCCCCGACACAGGGCACGCACAGGCGTGCCGGTCTTCGGCCGACTGCACGGGCGACGCTCAATACGCCAAGTGCTGCGCACTGCTGCCCGCGGGAGTGTCGGGCTCCTTCTGCGTGGGGCCGGCGTCGGCGGCCGTCGCGAGCTCGTGCAACTGAGCTTGGCGCCCTGGTCGGTTCGTCGTGAGCCGAGGCGGCTGGGCCCTCCTGGCTGGCTGGCGTCGGCGCCGGTCGTTCACCTACCGCGCGCGATCTCCGTCGCAGCGGCATCGGCCGGTTCCGGGAGTCGCGCTTCGAGCAGCGCGCGCAGCGAACGGACGTCCGATGGACGGTCCGCGGGCGCTCGGGCGAGGCAGCGCATGATCGCGGCCGTCAACGGCGCCGGGACCGACGCCTCGTCGAGCGCAGTGCGATCGGCGCTCCCATCGAGTCGCGCGGCGATCATCGTCGCCACCGAGCTCGACTCGTGCGGGTACTTCGCGGTCATGAGGTAGTGGAGCGTGGCGCCGAGCGACCAGATGTCCGTGCGCTCGTCGACGTGCCGAGCGTCTTCGAGCTGCTCGGGGGCCGAGAAGGCCGGTGAGCCGACCAGCATCGCCGGCTCGATGCGCGCCTCAACGCGTCGGGAGCGGGCCAGCGCGACCCCGAAGTCGACCAGCGTGACGCCCGACGCGCCATCGGCACTCCAGTCCATCATCACGTTCGCAGGTTTGACGTCGCGATGGACGATCCCGAGCGCGTGAACCTCTTGGAGCACGCGGCAGAGGGCGACGCCGATGGTGCGGACGACCTCGGGTGGCTGAGGGCCGACGCGGCGCACGAGAGCTTGCAGGTTCTCGCCGCGAACGAGCTCCAGCACCAGGTACGGTGTGCCGCACTCGAGCAGGTCGTACTCGAAGGCGCGAATGACCCTGGCCGCCACGATCCCCATCAGCAGCTCGGCCTCTCGCTCGAAGAGGCGAACCATCACGGGGTCGTGGGCCGCCCGCAGGAGCTTGACCGCCACCTCCTGGCCGGGCCCGCGGCGGGTCGCCGAGAATACGACGCTCATGCCTCCGCGACCGAGAAGCGGTCCCAGGGCGAACCTCCGGGAGAACTGCTCGTCGGCCATCGCCGCGACGCGCAGCGCGCGCGCCTCGTCCCGCGAGTCCGCGAAGCGAGAGAGCTCGCGCTCTGAAGTCCGGACAGTGTCTCGGGGCTCCTCGAGCTCCATCGATTCTCCTCGGCGCGTCGTGTTCGCCGCGACTCGTCGAGCGTGCCGCCCGAATGTGTCGAGAGCGCGAGCGAACTCGCAGGGAATCGTGTTCGCCGCAGTCGGGGTCATCGCGCCTGGCCCGTGCGCCAGGAGCGCCGAGATCGTCGCCGACATCACCCGCACTCGCTGCGCACACGCTTCGCTCACGATTCGCTTGCAGGCTCCTTCGACATTCGTCGGCTTGCCGCGCGCGACACGACGTCGCGACGGCAGCACGCCGCGTCGAGATGGAGGAGTCCCCATGAGAGAGTCGCTCGCTGCGCGCCGGACCCCGAGAGGAGAGACGCTGGCCCTGGTTGCCCTCGCCGCGATCCTGGTGGCGTCGATCGGGGCGTGCTCGAGCGCCGAGGCCGTCGGACCGGGCGTCGATGCTGCCTCCGACGCCGATGAGTCGGTGACGGACGCGAGCGACGCTGGGTTCGACGGCAGCTCCTCGACCGACGCGAGCTCGGGCGCGGATGCCGACGTCGACGCGGCCGCCCTCGACGCCAAGCCGCCGCCTCCCGATGGAGCGCCGCCGCCGGCCGACGGTGCGCCGCCGCCGCCGGCCGA
>CAIXWQ010000206.1 GCA_903923175.1 uncultured delta proteobacterium
CAGCGCCCGTTCGTGCCGGTCAATTGCGCGGCCATCACCGAGACGCTCCTCGAGAGCGAGCTCTTCGGCCACGCGCGCGGCGCCTTCACCGGCGCGGTCGCGGCGCGCAAGGGGCTCTTCGAGGAGGCCGAGGGGGGCACGTTCTTCTTCGACGAGATCGCCGAGACCCCGATGAGCTTCCAGGCGAAGCTCCTCCGCGCCATCCAGGAGGGCGAGGTCCGGCGCGTCGGCGAGAACAAGCCGATCAAGGTCGACATCCGCATCATCGCGGCGACCAACCAGGATCTGCTCACGAGCATCGCCGAGAAGCGGTTCCGGCAGGATCTCTACTACCGCCTCAACGTCGCGCGCTTCCAGCTGCCGCCGCTGCGCCAGCGTCGCGAGGACATCCCGCTCCTCGCCGAGTTCTTCCTCGACAAGTTCAACCGCAAGATGGGCGTGCGCTCGAAGTTCGGCGACGGCGTCGTGGAGGCGCTGACCCAGCACGAGTTCCCCGGCAACATCCGCGAGCTCGAGAACATGATCGAGCAGGCGGTCGCGCTGGTGGGCGAGGGGTTCATCGGTCGCGAGGATCTGCCGCTCGCGCCCCCGAGCACGCGCCCCACCGCCGGCGGCAAGACGCTCGCCGACGCCGTCGACGTGGCCGAGCGTCAGGCGATCGAGACGGCGCTGCGCGAGTGCGACGGCTCGCGCGAGAAGGCGGCCGATCTGCTCGGCATCTCGCCGACCACGCTGTGGCGGAAGATGACGCGGTTCGGGATCACGTTCTGAACGTCGTCACGCAGCGGCGAAGACGAGGCGTGCTGCGCGCGTGAGCGAGCGGTCGTTCCACGTGCGAGCGCGCGCTCACTGCGTGCACGGGTGCTTCGCGTCGTCCCACGTGAGCTGCAGCGCGCCTTCGACGCCGCTCGACCACCGCCCCGTGAGCTCGATGCGCACGCGTCGCGTGGCGGGATCGAGCTCCAGGATCGTGGCCTCGCCGGTCATCGCCTCTTCGTCGGACACCGCGCGCCCGTCGTGCGCGTCGATCCGGTAGGCGCGCGCGGAGACGTGCGGCACCTTCAGCTCCTTCGACAGCCACGCCTCCACGACCGGCACGGGCGCGCCGACCGCCGGCTGGTCGTGGAGGACGATCTCGATCGCCGTGCCGCCGAGCGGCTGCGCGCCGCCGTGGGGCACGTCGCACCCCGCGTCGCTCGCGCGCCAGGCGGTGACGACGATCGCGTTCGCGTCCCCGGCGAGCGGCTGCACGCGCACGTCGGTCGGCTCGAAGCAGACCGCGCCGCCGCAGAGCGGAGCCTCCGGGAGCGGGTACGGCGCGAACTCCGCCGCGCAGCCGCAGCTGCTCGCGAGCACGAGCGCCGCCGGGACGCGCGCCATCGCGCGCAGCGGCCGCGCCACCCGCGCGAACGAGGCCGCGTAGAGATCCACTGCCCGCGCCGACGGCCACGCTTCCATGCGAGGCAAGGTTGGGATGATAACGCAACGTGTCAAGCGAAGCTTCGTCGATTCGCGTCAATCGATCTGCGCTTCGAGGCAGAGATCGTCGTCGAGGTGCCGCGTCAGCAGCGCCGGATCCCGCGCGCCAGCGTCGGCCGCGGCGCCCGGCGCGGCGGGGTAGTCGGGGAAGCTCAGCGCGATCGGCGCGGGATCGGCCGCGCCGCCGCAGAGGGTCGCCCGCGCGCCCCGGAGCTTGGTGCCGAGCGAGGCGGCGACCTCGACGCGCCCGAGCGGCAGATAGCCGCCGTCGCGCATGCCGAGCCGCGCGAGCACCGAGACGGTCTTGTGCCCCGGCTCGACCGCGATCGCGCTCCGCAGTCTGAGCACGAACGCGTCGTCGCCGCGCGGCACGTGCAGCACGTGCCCGGCGGCGCGGGGGTTGCCGAGGAGCGCCGGCGCGCCGGTCGGGCGCACGACCACGTGATCGACCTTCAGCGGCAGCGCAGCTGCCTCGATCGGCCGGTCGTCGGCGTCGAGGGGGACGCGCACGGCCTCGAAGGCGAGCGGGCGCGCCTGCGCCGTGAACGCCACGAAGAGCGTCGCTTCGGCGCTGCCGGCGCCGCCCGCCGGCACGGCGGGGAGCAGGCTGGTGAGCGCCCGCTTGGGGAAGACGATCTCGTGGCTGATCGCCGCGCCGCCGGGCGTCAGATCGAAGCGCACGCGCCGGATGCGTGCGGCGAGCGGCTTGGCCGGCGCGACCGGCGCGGCGAGCGCGGCCGCGTCGGCGCCGGTGAACGCGGCCCACTCGCGCCCGTCGATCCACCCGAGCGAGCCGCACGCCAGCGCCGCGCCCGCAGCGATGGCGAGGAGCCTCGCCCCCATCGTCGCCGCCGCACGCTGCACGTTCACCCCTTCTTGGGCGAGGGGTCGACGGCGATGCGCAGCAGGCGCTCGGAGATGTGGTCGCCGAGCTCGCCCTTGATCAGGTGCTCGACGATGTGCTCGGTCGCTTCGCGCTCGTGCGCGTCGGCGTACTTGAAGCGGATCCCCATCCCCGCAGGGTTCTCTTCGCTGGCGCGGGCCGGATCGACCGTCCACACGACCTCGCCGTTGAGGCGCAGCGGCTCGCCGAGCTTCGGCACCGTGAGCACGAAGACGAACTCGGTGCCCGGCGGCAGCGGCTTGGCCGTGCGGATGAACGTGCCACCCTTGGAGATGTTCTTCGTGTAGTCGGCGAAGAACGAGTTCAGGCGGCGGTACTCGACGCGCAGCTCGATCGGCAGCCGCGCCATCTCGCGTCGATCGTCGCTTTCGCGGCGCGAATCGGACGGTTGTTCGGGCTCGGCCATTCGTTCTACAGATCGCACGGCCCGGCGCGGGAGGCCACCTTTGCCGTGGCTCGGCCTTGCTGCGACGCATGGTCGCGGTTCGACGTAGCGCGGCGCTGCGCCTCGCCGTGGCGCGAGCCTGCGCTCGTCCACCGTTCGGTCGACGCCCCTCGATCTCGCCCGGCCGGTCGGATAGCTTTGAGGAAGACGGCCGAGGAAGCCGCGCATGAGCAACGACAAAAAGGCGCTCGGCAAGATCAACCTTCAGAAGCAAGCGACGACGCCGGGCGAGGACCCGAACGTCGCGCTCGATGCGTTGCGTGCGCTGTCCGAGCGCTATGGCGTGCCAGGGCTCGACCTGAGCCAGGTCGCGATCGCGCTCGAGCACCTCGATCTGCTCCCGCGCGAGATCGCGGCGCGGCACGGCGTGCTCCCGGTGCTCGTGCAGGACGAGCGCATCTTCCTCGCGATGGTGAACCCGGAAGACAAGCGCGTGATCGACGAGCTCGAGTTCGTCACCGGCAAGCGCGTGTTCCCGTACGTCGCCGCGGCGCAGGGGCTCGCGAAGGTGATCGAGCAGGCCTACGAGCTCAAGCTCCGGGGCGAGTCGTACTACCTCGGCCCGGCGGTGCCGCAGGAAGTGCTCGTGAAGCTCGGGCTGGCGCCGCCCCCTTCGTCCTCGCAGCCGCAGCCGCCTCCGAACGCCTCCAAGCCCAACTCGGTGGTGCCGCCGCGCATGCCGGCGCCGCGCGCGGGGCCCGCGACCTCGTTCATCGAAGGCGACTTCGCCGGCGGCAGCGAGCTGTCGACCGTGGTCGCGATGCCGGTCGCCATCACCGAGCCGAAGGCGAACCTCGATCCCAACGCGCCGCCGAAGACCATCCTCGTCGTCGACGACGAAGACGACATCCGGCGCCTGCTCAAGCGCGTGCTCACCGATCGCGGCTACCGTGTGATCGAGGCCGATCGCGGCACCGTGGCGCTGCGCCTCGTGAAGGAGCACGCCCCCGACCTCATCGTGCTCGACGCGATGCTCCCCGAGATGCACGGCTTCGAGATCTGCCGCCGCATCAAGGGCTCCGAGAAGTACGGGCAGATCCCGATCGTGATGATCAGCGCCGTCTACCGCGGCTGGCGCTTCGCCGAGGATCTGAAGCAGAACTACGGCGTCGACGCGTACATCGAGAAGCCGTTCCGGATCACCGAGGTCACCAAGGCGATCGAAGGCGTGCTCAGCGCGCGCGGCGGCGATCCGCAGCCCGATCGCGAGAAGATCTCCGCCGAGGCCGAGAAGGCGCTGCAGACGGGGATCAACGCCTACCAGAACGGCGACCTCGACGGCGCCATCCAGCACCTCAAGCGCGGCTCCGCGCTCGATCCGCTCGCCTACCGGCTGCACTACCACCTCGGCCTTCTCTACGGGAAGAAGGGGCAGGTCTACGAGGCCATCCAGGCGCTCGAGACCGCGGTGGAGATCAACGGCAAGCACTTCGCCGCGCTGAAGAACCTCGCGGTGCTCTACCAGAAGGCCGGCTTCAAGCTGAAGGCGGTGGAGCTCTGGGAGCGCGCCCTCGCCAACGCCCCCGACGAGCCCACCAAGACGGGGATCCGCGAGCACCTGGTGACGCTGATCTGAGCCGCGGCGTTCGCGTGCGGTCGGGAGCCCGAGCTCGGCCCTGCCACGCACCTGCCTCGACCGTGCCGGGTCCGACGTTCAGG
This sequence comes from uncultured delta proteobacterium, assembly GCA_903923175.1. Lineage (GTDB taxonomy): Bacteria > Myxococcota_A > Polyangia > Polyangiales > JADJMO01 > CAIXWQ01. The sequence goes on from CAIXWQ010000206.1 coordinate 4,488, forward strand.
TGCATCGAGGTGGGTGATCCGGCGCCTGATGGGGCCCGGACTGCTTCTGCGGGATACCGCCCTCGGGTCGCGCTAGACTAGCCGACGAGTGACCGTCGCGTCTCCGCGCGACCCGCTTCGCTTCGGCGTGCTCGCTCGTCCCAACTCGCACAACGTCCGAACGACAAGGCTCCCGCTCGGAGGCCCGAGGCGTCGATGAAGTTTCTCTGCGATCAGTGCAAGGCGAAGTACCAGATCGCCGACGAGAAAGTGCAGGGGAAGACCCTGAAGATGAAGTGCCGCAAGTGCGGGCACATCATCGAGATCCGCGCGGTCGCCACCGAAACCGCGGGCGCCGGCGCGACCATGCACCTCCCCGCGCTGGGCGAGGACGACGCGCTCGCCTCGGTCACCGACGGGCAGTCGGTCGCGCCGCCCAAGCCCGATCACCACTCCGCCGCCA
>CAIXWQ010000207.1 GCA_903923175.1 uncultured delta proteobacterium
GGCAACGTGACCGCACCGTTCCCGAGGTCGATGGTGGGCGACTGCGAGAAGCCGTGGACGATGGTTTCTCCCGCCGCGTTCGCGAGGACGCCGAGGGGGTGATCGTCGCCGGTGCCGCCGAAGTGCCGCGTCCAGGGGAGCATCACGGGCGGGCTGTCCGGCGCGCCGTCCTGGGCGTCGGCAGCGTCGACGCCGCCGGTCGCGTCGCTGGCGTCTGCAAGCGTCTCGGCGGCTGCGTCGGGGGCCGGCGAGTCGGCGGCATCGTGCGCGTCAGCCCCCACGTCGGCGTCGCCGAGCGTCGAGTCGGTGCCGCCGTCGCCCAGCACGCACGTGCCGTCCTGGAGGACGGTGCCGGGGCCGCAGGTGACGGTGGCGCCGCTCGAGGAGCAGCCGATCAGCGGGACGACGCAGAGGGTGAAGAGAATGCGTTTCACGGGACCTCGGAGAAGAAGCATCCGTCTCGGGTCGGTCCAGCGCAACGTGCAGCGGCTTTGGAGCGTGGAGTGGCGCGGGAGCTCGCTGGCGTTGCGAAGGAGCCGGGGAGGCGACGCCGGGCAGCGCGTTCGGCGCGCGCCCGACGCCCGCGCGCCCTCCTCACCCGAGCCCGTACCTGCGCACGGCGTAGGCCTGCAGCGCCGCGACGTCGGTCGGCTTCAGCTCCGTGCTGAACGCGGCGATCTCCGCGATCGCGCACGAGGCGTAGCCGCCTGCGACGCCGTCGTGCGCGCGCCCGGAGCTCTGGCACTCGGACCGCCGACTCCACCCTACGCGTCATGGCCTTTGCGCGAGGCACCGTGAGTGGCGAGCGGTCGGCTTGCGAACGCCGCGGCCGAGCGTAGCCTGCCGACGTGCCGCCATCGTCCCCGATCCCGCTCGCCGTCGCCCTCGCCGTCGCGTTCACCTTCGCCTGCTCCTCGAGCGGCGCGAGCGCGCAGGGCGACGCGACGGCAGACACGCAGCTCTGCGCGCCGGGCGAGCAGACGCGCGACGGCTGCCCGAACCCACCCGGCGAATACGAGTATCGCGTCTGCGCGGACGATGGCCTCTCCTGGAGCACCTGCTTCATCGTGGAGCCGCCGGTCGACTCCGCGGTCGGCCCGAGCGACTCGCCAGACGCGCACGACGCGCACGACGCCAGCGCCGCACCCGACGGCGCCGACGACGCGCCGTCCGAGGCCTCCGCCCCCGCGGACGCCGCGGATTCCGGCTGAGGGCATCACGAGTGCCGCGGGTGCCGCGAGGGCGCACGCCGACGCCCGCCGAGCGCGACCCCCGACGCGCGGGCGCTCACCCCGCGCCCAGCGTCCCCTCGAAGTAGCGCCGCAGGTTGCTCGCCGCCCGCTCGAAGTCCTGCTCGAAGTAGTGGCGGACGATCGCGAACGCAGGGCGGAACCAGGCCGAGGATTCGAAGCAGATGCGCCAGGTCAGGGCCGTCCGCCCGTCGGCGCGCGGCGCCATCTCGTAGTGCTCCATGAAGCGCGAACAGTACGGGATCGACATCGAGGACATGTAGAAACAGAGCCGCTCGCCCGGCTCCCAGACCGTGAAGTTCTCGACCATCGTGAGCCCGTGCACGGCGTACTCGCGGCGGGCCCCGACGCACTGCTTCCGCTCCGGATCGAGCCAGCGCATCGACTTGAAGTTGGGAAACCAGATCTCCTCGTCCTTGCCGGCGACGACCTCGAAGACCTCGCGCGGGCTGGCCGGCACGACGAGGTCGAAGCGTTTGACGTTCTTCGCGACGTCGACATAGCCGGGCTCACACACCTTCACGGAGCAGCTCCTCTTCCTGACGAGTCGCGGAGGGGAGCGCCCTGTAGCACGGCGGCGCGTGCTCAGACCTCACCCCCGCCAGTATTCTTCGCGGTGCCTGCGTTCCCCCTCTCCGCATGCGGAGAGGGGGCCAGGGGCATCGCTGTTAGCAAGCCCAGGCTGCCGGTCGTCCGGGCGTGACGGATGCGCGAGCGCGATACGCAGCAGTCTTCGCCGAGGCGCGATGCCGTTCATCGGCGGCGGACTTGGCAAGTCTGCGCGCGATAGCGGGCAGGATCTCGACGA
>CAIXWQ010000208.1 GCA_903923175.1 uncultured delta proteobacterium
ACGCCCGCGTCGACATCCTGCGAGAGCTGCGCGACTCCGGCCGCGAGCACGTCGTGCTCGACGGCGAGCGGCCCGTTCACGACGCGATCACCTACCTCGAACGCCACCACGGCCGGATGGACTACGCCCGCGCACGCGCGCTCGGACTCCCCATCGGCTCCGGCAACGTCGAGGCGACCTGCAAGAGCCTGGTCAACACGCGTATGAAGCGCGCCGGCTGCCGCTGGAAGATCGACACTGGCGAGCACATCATCCAGCTCCGCGCTCTGGCCCTGAGCGACCGCTGGGATCACGCGATGGAGCTGACGCTCGGGATGCCGGCGCCTCGGATCAGACGCGCGGCGTGACGGCGACGACGCTCACGATAAGAACCCCACCCGCGCGGCATGCCCCACCGGCAACCACGAGTGCGCGAACAACCAGTGCGTCGACGGCGTCTGCTGCGCGACGGCGTGCACCGGCAACTGCATGGCGTGCTCGGCGGCGAAGAGCGGCGTGGCCGGCAGCGACGGCACCTGCACGCTCGTCGCGAGCGGCGGCGTCGGGCGCGGCGAGTGCGGCGCGCCGAGCTGCGTCGGCTCCACGCTCTCCACGCCGACCTGCAACGGCTCGGGCTCCTGCACGACGGGGACGAAGAGCTGCCTGCCGAGCAGCTGCAACGCCGGGGGCAACGCCTGTCAGACGTCCTGCAGCACCGACGCGAACTGCGGCGCCGGCTTCTACTGCCTCGCGTCGTCGTGCTCGGCGAAGAAGGCCTCGGGCAAGACCTGCGGGGCCGCCAACGAGTGCGTCAGCGGCGCGTGCGTCGACGGCGTCTGCTGCAGCGGCACGTGCGGCGGGCCATGCGAGGCGTGCAACGAGCCCGGAAAGGCGGGGACCTGCTCGCCGGTGGGCGGCACGCCCCGCACCGGGCACCCCGTCTGCAACGGCGCGGGAGGCACGTGCGCCGGCACCTGCGACGGCACCAACACCGCGTTCTGCAGCTACCCGAACGTCGGCAAGCTGTGCAACGGCGGCTGCACCGCGGGCGCCGTCGAGCGCTGCAGCGCCTCGGGGGCGTGCCTCGCGCCGGTCGCCTGCCTCGGCAGCTTCGCGTGCGCGGATCCGAGCACCTGCCTGACGACGTGCGCGTCCGATGCGGAGTGCGCGAGCGGCTTCTACTGCGCGTCGGGCGCGTGCAAGAGCACGCTCGGCAACGGCGGGCTCTGCGCGGCCGACGATCAGTGCAAGAGCGGCCACTGCGTGGCGGGGACGTGCTGCGCGACGACGTGCGGCGCGTTCGCGTGCGATCCGGCCGGCGGGTCGTGCAAGTCGATGTGCTCGACCGACGCCGACTGCAACGGCGCGAGCTACTGCGTCGGCGGCGCGTGCACCACGCGCAAGAACGACGGCGACGCCTGCGGCAGCGGCGCGGAGTGCACCTCGGGCTTCTGCACCGACGGCGTCTGCTGCAACTCTGCGTGCAGCGGCAACTGCGAGGCGTGCACCTCGGCGAAGACCGGCGTCGCGGGGAGCACGGGCACGTGCAACTTCGTGAAGGACGGCGCCGATCCGGACCTGAACTGCGGCACCCCCACGTGCTCGATGGGCACGGTGACCGCGAACGTGTGCAACGGCGCCGGCGCTTGCCGCGCGAGCACGACCTCGTGCGGCTCCTTCGGCTGCAACGCCACCAACGACGGCTGCAAGGCGACGTGCGCCTCCGATGCCGAGTGCGGCGCCACCAGCTACTGCGACCTCGCGGCCAAGCAGTGCGCTGCCAAGAAGGCCCGCGCGGTCGCCTGCGGCGCGAACGTCGAGTGCGGCTCCGGCGCCTGCGCCGACGGCGTCTGCTGCGACAACGCGTGCACCGGGCAGTGCGAGGCGTGCGCCGAGCCGGGCAGCGAGGGGACGTGCCTCCCGGTGAAGGGCAAGCCGCGCACCCCGCGCGTCGGGTGCACGAGCGCCGGCACCGACTGCGGCGGCACCTGCGACGGCAAGAACGCCGCCGTCTGCTCGTTCCCGAACCTCGACACGACGTGCGGCGCGGGCTGCTCGGCGGGGACGATCACCCAGTGCGACGGCGCCGGCGCGTGTCGCGCGCCCAAGGCGTGCGCGGGCGACTTCGCGTGCGATGGCAGCACCGCGTGCCGGACCTCGTGCACCAACAACGCCGAGTGCCGTGACGGGTACACCTGCGACGCGGCGACGAACAAGTGCATCCCCAAGGTCACGGCGACCTGCTCCGCGGATCGCACGACTTCGATCCCCGTCGATGCGCCGAGCTCGGCCCACCTCTGCGCCCCCTACCTCTGCGGCACCGACGGGACGTGCCCGAAGAACTGCGCGACGACCGACGACTGCGCGGCAGGCGCGAGCTGCGACCTCAGCGGCGGCACGGGCGTGTGCGTGGCCGGCGCGACGCCGACGCAGGGCTCGGGCGGGTGCAGCGTCGATCCGGGCGGCGCGGCGAGCGGCCGCGGGGCCGCTTGGTGCGGGTTGCTCGTGCTGGCGGCGGGGGCGGTGGTGGCGAGGCGTCGGCGCGCCGCGCGTCGGAGCGCGTAGCGACTCGCAGAGGGAAGGCTCGTCGTCGCGGCGCCACGCGCCGACGGCGTCGGGGGGGCCGAGCATTCCGCGTGGCCTACTCGGATTGCACGGCTCCGGTCGACGTGACTCCCTGACAAGCGCGCGGTCAGGGCGTCCATCGGTAGAGCTGGTCCTGGTACGCGTTGCCGACCGTGGCGACCATCAGCAGGTACAGGGACTGCCCCACGGCGAGGCAGCGGCGGGTAGCTCACCCAGGTCCCCGTCGAAGCGACGAACTCATGGACGGCGTCCACCGGCTCGAGGCCCCCGCCCTGACTCCCCCCGAGCAGGAAGCAGCGCCCTTCGCCGGCCGCCAGCCCCGACGAATGATCCGGCTGGTCGTCCTGCCCGCCGGTCAGCCAAGCCTTCTGCGCCAGGTCGACGACCTCCCAGTGGTAGTCCCAGTACTCGCGGATGATGCCGTCGCCGCCCCCGCGCAGAAAGAACACCTTGGAGCCGACCTGGCACGACACGCCGTCTTTGAACGTCCCGCCCGGGGAGCCGGTCACGGTCAGCATCTGCCCGGCCAAGCGGAATCGTTGCCATTGCGCGAAGCGGCTCGAGTCATCCATGCCGTAGAGCGCCGCGTCGAGGATCGCGATCTCGGTCACCGTCGAGATCGAGTCGCCGAGATCGAGGACGCCGACCCGCTCCCACGGAGGCACCGCGCCCGCGCCGTCCCACGTCGGCTGGCTGTCGGCCGCGAGGGAGGCGTCGGAGGCGTCGTCGCCCGTCCCGATGGAGCCGATCCACTGCGGCTTCTTGCTCGACGAGCAGCCCACGCCCGCGCAGAGCCGCCGCCGCGGCGAGCATCCAGGTGCATCTCGGGCGCATCGGGTCAAACTACCATGGAGCGCGGTCGTCCGACCCGGGGCCGCTCGCGGGGGCGTGAGGCGCCGGCTACTTGGCGAGCTTGAGGACTCGCCCTCCAGCGCCGCAGTGCGCCCAGTAGATGGCGTCCTTGTCGACCACCAGGTTCGGGCGCACCCAGGCGCCCGCGTACACGTTGCAGGAGCCGGCGATCGAAGAGTCCTCGAAGAGGCGAGTCGCCGCGCCGCCCGCTCTGGGCATGCGCCAGAGCTCATAGCCATCGTTCTGGAGGAAGTAGACGTTCGAGGCGTCCGCCGCGACCGCGCCCGGAGAGGCGCCCGGCGAGGCGAGGACCGAAGCTGCGCCTCCGACGGTCGAGACCCGGGAGACGTCGTTGAACGTGGCGAAGAACACGTCGAAGCCGTCGACGAAGACGCTCGAGGCGTTCGGGGCCCCCGCCGGCGTCAAGACCTGAGAGGGACCCCCCGCGATGGGCGCCTTGCGAATCGTCCCGCTCGCTCCGTACTGCGTCCAGAAGACCTCGCCTCCCGATAGGTACAGCCCGAGCGGTTGCACGTACGGGTCCGAGAGGGCCGTGCGCGGGCCGCCGGCGAGGGGGGCCCGGTAGACGGTCGCGTGGGCGTTGTCGACCCAGTAGACGTTGGACGCGTCCACCGCGAGGCCAGCCGGGAATCCCTTGGGGTTGCTCCCTGCGCTGACCTCGGGCTGGATGGCGACCCTCGCCCCGCCGCTCGCCGGCACCGTGTAGACGCCGCCGTTGCTCTCGGTCCAGACGACGCTGCCGGCCGCGAGCACGCCGCCCGGCGGCACGATCGCGATCCCGCTCGGCGCGCTCCCGCTCGCGAGCGTCACCGTGCTCCCGCCCGCCTTCGGCACCTTGCGGATCGTGCCGCCGCCGAAGTTCGTGAAGTACACACTCGTGTCATCGAGCGCGATGCCCCAGGGTGACTCCTCGCCGCTGGCGAGCGTCAGGGCCTGGCATGAGCCCGCGGCGCACGCGCCGCCGAGGCAGTCGTGCCCGCACACGCCGCAGTTCTTGGGATTGGTGCCGAGATCGACGCACGCGCCGCCGCAGCTGCTCAATCCTGCGTTGCAGGTGTATCCGCAGGCGCCGGCCGCGCAGGTGCCCGTCGTGCCCGACGCCGGCGCGGTGCACGCGGTGTCGGTCGCCGGGTAGCTGCAGACGCCCGCGCTGCACGTGCCCGTCGCGCCGTACGTGCGCCGCGACGCTCCCACGCACGTCGGCGCCGGCGGCGTCGTGCAGGTGATCCCCGCGCACGGATCGGCGAGGCAAGCGCCGCCGCTGCAGCCGAACGAGCAGGTCGTGCTCGTCGCGCTGTACGAGCAGGTCCCGCTGGCGCAGATGCCGGCCGGCGCGTAGCTCCGCAGCGTGTTCGCAGCGATGCAGCTGCTCGCCGGCGGGGTCGAGCAGGTCAACCCGGCACAGGGATCGCTCACGCACGCGCCCGCGTTGCAGCCGAACGCGCAGGTGGTGCTCGTCGCGGTGTACGAGCAGGTCCCGCCGGCGCAGGTGCCCGAAGCGACGTGGCTCCGGAGCGTCTTGGCGTCGGTGCAGCTGTTGGCGGGCGGGGTCGAGCAGGTCACTCCCGCACAAGGATCCCCGGCGCACGCGCCGCCCGAGCAGCCATTCGCGCACGTCGTGTCGGTCGGCACGTAGGAGCAATTGCCGCCCTGGCAAGTGCCGGCGGACGCGTAGCTTCGAAGTGTCTTCGAGTCCGCGCAGGTGCTCGGCGGCGGCGTCGAGCAGGTCACCGCGGAGCAGGGGTCGCCCACGCAGGCGTCCCCGCTGCAGCCGTTCGCGCACGCCACGTCCCGCGGTGCGTACTGGCAGCTACCGGCGGCGCAGCTGCCGACCGGAGCGTAGCTTCGGAGCGTCCCCGCGCCGTTGCAGCGCGGAGCGGGCGGCGTCCGACAGACCACGCCGCTGCAGGCATCGGGGGCGGCGCACGCGCCGGCGACGCAGCCGTTCGGACATGTGGAGTCCGACGCGGGATAGCTGCACGCGCCGTAGGCGCACGCGCCCTCGGAGCCGAACGATCGAAGCGTCTTCGCGTCCACGCAGAGCGGATCCGGCGGCGACACGCACTGCGCGTCGACGCAGCTCGGCTCCGTGGAGGAGTCCGCCCCCGCGGCGCATCCGCTCGCCTGCAGCAGCCCGAAGACTCCGATCGCCCAGCACTTCCAATGAGACATTCGTCGCCCTCCGCCTCGGTGCGGCCCGCGGCCGCGCATGGCAGCGCGTCCCCGCGGCCTCGACTCGCTCGTCGCGACGCGGCCCAGAGCAACAGGCAAGCCAGCGCTCGCCGCGCGCCGGCGCGACCGACACGAGCGGCCACGAACGCACGCGGCACCACAGCGGGCACGCGGCCCCTCGAGCGCGAGTGAGCTCTATGCAGCGCACCGTGCTCGGCGGCGCCCACCCGCGCGCGCTGCGGGCCGCGTGCCTTCGCGTCCGAGCTGGCGGCGCCGACGCCGGTCCGCGGTTGCCATCCCCGCGCGCGCCCGATAGCCACGAGCGATGCGGAAGCCGCTCGTGAAGACCGCCGCGCTGCTCGCGATCTCGGTGCCGTTGCTCGTCGCGAGCGCGCGCGGCCGCGCGGCCGCGGCTGTGGACGAGCCGAGCGACTCGCGCTGGGACGGCTGGTGGATCTCGCCCGGCGCGGTCGTCGGCGCGACGATCTTCGCCGACGATCCGCCGCAGACCTCGCACCTGACGACCGGCGTCGAGCTCAGCGCGGTGCGCTTCCACACCCAGTCGTTCTCCGACGCGGCGTTCCAGGATCGTCAGGTCCTGCTCTCGCCTTACTTCGGCGGCTACGTCGACATGGTGCACACCGCCGACGATCGCGGCACGCGGCTCAGCGCCGGGCCCGTGGTGGGGATCGGCTTCGGGGTCGTCGACGGGGAGGTCGTGTGGGAGCCGCGCGCGAGTCGCGTCGGCCTCGCAGGGCGCGTCGCGGCGACGTCCGGGCCTCTTTCGCTCTACGTGCGGACTGGCGTGTTCCCAGGGAAGAGCACGAGCTGGGCCGAGATGGGGGTGTTGATCAAGTTCCCGCTCCACCTCGGGAGTGGGAATCACGCGTTCTGGCGCGTGCTCGAGTAGTCAGGCCAAGGGCGCGCGCTCCACGGCTCGCGCCACGCTCGGCGTGGGCTTCTCCACGTGCCGCAGCGTGCAGCGGCGACCGTCCACCCCGGGCCGAGGCCCCTGGCAGCCGAGACTCTCGAGCCCCCAAGGCGGGCTCCTCGGAGCTGTGTGGAGCCGCGGGTGGCCCGATTGGATGCCCCGTGCGGGGCTGGGTCGGGGGACCATGGCGGGGCCCTTAAGCGTTCACCCTGTCTTCGCGGGCCCGACGGCGGGCCGCGACGGCCTGAGGACCGCGTCCCGGTCGTGACGGTCGCAGCCGCGTGAGCGACTCGCGGCGTCGCTGCTGATCGATGAG
>CAIXWQ010000209.1 GCA_903923175.1 uncultured delta proteobacterium
GCGGCGGGCGCATAGGCGGGCGGGGCCGCGGCGGGCGGCGCGGCGGCGGGCGGGGGCGCGCCGGGCGGAGTACCGATCTGCACCGTCACCGAGCCACCGATGCCGACCGGCACCGTGTCCTGGGCGAGGGCTTCGCTCGCGAAGAGCGGCACGGTGAGCGAGAGCGCGGTGAGGGCGACGGCGAGCTTGCGCATGGGGCGAGCATACGCCGCTGCAGAGCTCGCGGGGAGCGGCCTGCTCTGGGGGCACTTCGGGCCGCGCGGCGCGCCGAGCCTCGCTACAGTGCCCGGATGTCCCGCAAGAACACGCAGGTCCTGCTCGCCGCGCGCCCGACCGGCTGGGTCACCGAGGAGTGCTTCCGCGTCGTCGAGGTCGACGCCCCCGCCCCCGACGACGGCGAGGTGCTGGTCGAGAACCGCTGGCTCTCGCTCGACCCGTACATGCGCGGGCGCATGAACGACGCGAAGTCGTACGCCGCGAAGGTGGAGCTCGGCGCGCCGATGGTCGGCAGCACGGTGGGCGTGGTGCTCGAGTCGCGCGCGCCGGCGTCGAGCGGGCTCGCGCCCGGCGATTGGGTGGTCGGCGCGTTCGGCTGGCAGTCGCTCGGGGTCGCGAGGCCGACCGCGCTGCGCAAGGTCGACGTCGCGCGCGTGCCGCCGCAGGCGTACCTCGGCGTCGTGGGGATGCCCGGGGTCACCGCGTTCGTCGGGCTGTACGATCTCGCCGAGCCGAAGGAGGGCGAGACGGTGGTCGTGTCGGCCGCGAGCGGCGCCGTCGGCAGCGTCGTCGGCCAGCTCGCGAAGCTGCGCGGCGCGCGGGCCGTCGGCATCGCGGGCGGGCGCGAGAAGTGCGACTGGGCGGTCCGCGAGCTCGGCTTCGACGCCTGCGTCGACCACCGCGCGCCCGATTTCGAAGCGCAGCTCGCGGCGGCGACGCCGGGGGGGATCGACGTCGATTTCGAGAACGTCGGCGGCCCGGTGATGGACGCGATCTTCAAGCGCCTGAACCCGTTCGCGCGCGTGTCGCTGTGCGGGCTCGTGTCGCAGTACAACGCGACGGCCCCCTACGGCGTCACCAACTTCCACCAGCTGCTGGTGAACCGCGTGCAGCTCCAGGGCTTCATCGTGAGCGATCACCTCGATCGCTGGCCGGAGGCGCTCGCGACGCTCGGCCGCCTGGTGGGCGAGGGGAAGCTCAAGTGGCGAGAGTCGATCGCCGAGGGGCTCGCCGCGGCGCCGCGCGCGTTCATCGGGATGCTGCGCGGCGAGAACCTCGGCAAGCAGCTGGTCCGGATCGGCGCGTGACGGGCGCGGCGCGAGACGGCCGCGGCGACCGCGGCGACCGAGACGGCCGCGATCCGCGGCAGCGCCTGCGCGAGCGGCCCACGCGGCTCGACGACATCCCCGACGTGCGCGACGGCCTCACGCGCAAGGAGCGCGTGGTGCTGTGGGTGCTCGGCGAGTGCCAGAAGGAGCGCGACGGGCGCAACATCGCGATGCCGATGCTCTACGGACGCGTCATCGAGCACGTGGACATGAGCATCGGAGAGCTGCAGGCGATCGTGGAGCGGCTCGGCGCGCGACGCTGAGCCGGGCGGGCGGCTAGCATGCGGACATGCTCGCGCTCCTGAACGGAACCCCGCCGCGCCTCGTCGTCGATCACCCGCGCCCGCACCGCGCGCCGGGCGAGGCGCGCATCCGCGTCCGCGTGGCGGGGATCTGCGACACGGATCTGCAGCTGGCGCGCGGCTACATGGGCTTCCGCGGCGTGCTCGGGCACGAGCTCGTCGGCGAGGTCGTCGAGGTCGACGATCACGATCGGGCGCGCTGGCTCGGCCGGCGCGTGGTGGCCGACATCAACGCGGGCTGCGGCGCGTGCGCCGACTGCCGCGAGCGCGACGGCCACCACTGCGCGTCGCGCAGCGTGCTCGGCATCCTCGGCCGCGACGGCGCGCTCGCCGAGGAGCTCGTGATGCCGACGCGCTGCCTCGTCGCGGTGCCCGACGGCGTCGACGACGCGCACGCGGTCTTCGCCGAGCCGCTCGCCGCCGCGCTCCACGTGCTCGACGAGCTGCAGGAGCTCGCGCGCGCCCCGCGAGGCGCCGCGGACGCGCACCGGGCCGTGGTGCTCGGCGACGACAAGCTCGGGCTGCTCATCGCCCACGCGCTGCGCAGCGCCGCGATCGAGGTGCTCCTCGTGGGGCACCACGAGGCCAAGCTCGCGCTCGCGGCCGTGGCGGGGGCGCGCACGAAGCTCGAGCGCGACGTCGAGCTCGCCACCGACGCGTCGTCGCTGGTCGTGGAGGCGACCGGCAGCGCCGCGGGGCTCGCGCTCGCGCTGTCGCTCACGCGGCCGCGCGGCACGCTCGTGCTGAAGACGACCGTCGCGGGGCCTTCGTCGGTGGATCTCTCGCCGGTGGTGGTGAACGAGCTGCGCGTGGTCGGCTCGCGCTGCGGCGATCTGCGGCGCGCGATCGGCGCCCTGGCGCGGCGCGCGGTCGATCCGAGCACGCTGATCGCCGCGCGCTACCCGCTCGTGCGGGCCGAGGAGGCGCTGGCGCACGCGGCGACCAAGGGGGCGCTCAAGGTGCTCGTCGACGTCGCCTCGTGAGGGGCGCGCGGGTGGGCGGGCACGCGGGCGCGCGGGCATCGCCGGGACCGCGCTACGATCGCGCCCGTGATCATCGACTGCCACGCCCACTTCGATCCGCGCCTGCTGCCGGCCGAGCGCCTCGTCGCCAAGCTCGACGCCGCCGGCGTCGACCGCGTCGCGCTGATCCCGGCGATGAACGACCCCCTCCCCGCGACCCCCGAGCGGCTGCTCGCGGTGATGCGTCGGCTCTCCGGGCACGCCGCCGGCCGCGTGATCGTCGAGGCCGTCCACCGCGCGCTGCTGACGCCCGAGGGAGAGCTGAAGCTCTCCGGCCAGGTGATCCCGATCTACGCCCGCCCCGACAACGAAGGGGTGGCGCGGCTCTGCGCGGCGTACCCGAGCCGGTTCTCGGGCTGGATCTTCCTGAACCCGCGCAACCACCCGACCGTGCTCGACGAGCTCGAGCGCTGGCGCGCCGCGCCCGGGATGATCGGCCTGAAGCTCCACCCGCACTGGCACGACTACCGCACCGAGATCCTCGGCCCGGTCCTGCGCCGCGCGGAGGAGCTCGGCCTGCCGGTGCTGATCCACCTCGGCTTCCGCAAGCGCGGCGATTTTCGAGCCATCTGCGCGGCCTACCCGCGGCTCAAGGTGATCTGCGCGCACGCGGGCTTCCCGTTCTACCGCGACCTCTGGGCGTACCGCGGCAGCTGCCCGAACCTCTACGTCGACCTGTCGAGCCCCTACATCGACGAGCGGCTGGCGCGCGCGGCGGTGGCCGCGATGGGCCCCGAGCGCTGCCTCTACGGCACCGACGCGCCATACGGCTTCCACGAGGCCGACGAGAGCTACGACTACGGCGCGATCCGCGGCTGGGTCGAGCGCATGCCCGTCCGCGCGGCGCAGCGCGACGCGATGTTGGGCGGCACGTTCCGCGAGCTCGCGCGGCTCTGACGCGCGCTTCTGGCGCAGCCTGCGCGGCAAGCGTCGGTGCGCGCGTTCACGGCGAGAAATCGAGCGTCACCATGAAGCCGTCGGCGGCGTCCTTCGGCTTCGCGAAGCGCCACGCCGTCCCCTTGCTCGACACGCACGTGCGCAGGGGCGCGTCGGTGATGCTCTTGCCGTCGTCGGCGCACATCGCGCCGCTCACCGCGCCCGCGGCGTCGAGCGAGATCATCAGCGTCAGCTCCCCTTGCAGCATCGGATCCCGCGCGAGCGCCTTCGTGTAGCAGACCTTCACGTCCTTCAGGTTCGCGTCCACGATCTCGAGGATCTTCGCCTCGGTGTTGGGCGCCTGGCCGCCGAGCACGCGCGTGATCTCCACGGAAGGGCCGTCCTTGGCGGGGCGCTTCTTGGTCGTCGGCGCCGTCGGCGGCTTGAGCGCCTGGCGGATCTGCTCGTTCATCAGCTCGTCGATCTCGTCGTCGGCCGTCTTCGCCGTCGCCGTGGGCTTGGCCTTCTTGGAGGGCGCGACGACCTCCTCGCCCTGACCGCCGTGCGCGCTCGCGCGAGCCTGTGCGGGCGCGTCGCCCGTGCGCGCGACGAAGACCCACGCGAGCACCCCCGCGAGCGCGGCGAGCGCGACGGCGACCGCGGCGAGCGCCGCGACGACGCCGCGCGAGGAGCTCGCGGCGGTCGGGATCGTCGTCGTCCCGGAGGAGGCGAGCGAC
>CAIXWQ010000210.1 GCA_903923175.1 uncultured delta proteobacterium
CCGCGAGCGCCGCGCGCGCCGTGGGCCAGCAGCCGCTCCCCGCGGGGCTGAGCGGCGAGACGGCCGGCGCCTACCGCGCCGCGATGCAGGCCTTCCGCGACGCGTCGTTCGAGGCCGCGCAGCAGGGGCTCGCGCGCACGCTCAAGCTCGATCCGACCTTCGGCGCGGCGCACCTGCGGGCGGCCCTCCTGAGCTCGCTCGTGAGCAACGAGGAGCAGGAGGCGCGGCGCTCGTTCCGCAGCGCCACCGGCTACCGCGCCACCATGGACGAGCGCGACCGGCGGCTGCTCGACGCGTTCGAGCCCTATTTTCAGCGTGATCCCTCCGATCTCGCCGAGTCCGAGGGGCGCATGGCGCGCGTCGTCGAGCAGCTGCCGACCGACGCCGAGGCGTGGTTCTGGCTCGGCTACGTGCGCTTCGATCGGGGGCAGCTCCCCGAGGCGTTGGCGGCGTTCCAGAAGGCGACCGACCTCGACCCGGAGTTCGCGCTCGCGCTCTCGAACCAGGGGGGCGTGCTCGCGTACCTCGGGCGCTTCGCCGACGCGCAGCGCGTGCTCGAGCGCTGCCTCGCGGCGTCGCCCGCGGCGACCGACTGCCTCTGGTACCGCGCGCTGATCGCCGAGCAGGACGGCCGGTGCGCGGCGGTCGACGGCGACGTGCGGCTCTGGATCGCCAAGGATCCCGAGGACTACTACGCCTACCAGATGCTCGCGAAGACGCTCTTCGCCGAGCGGCGTTCGAGCGACGCGGTGCTCGAGGCCTACGAGCAGAAGTGGCGAAGGCTCCCCGAGGCCAAGCGCTCGCGCGACGAGGCGATGGACCGCGCGCGCGTCGACGTGATGCAGGGGCGCTTCGACGAGGCCGAGCGACGCCTGCGCGCGATGGAGGCCGCGGTCGCGCGCGAGTCGGGGGCGCTCGCGCACGCCATCCCCGCCCAGCTGCTGATCGCGCTCTACGACGAGGAGGGGCGCCCCGCGGACGCGCGCGCGGTCGCCGAGGCGTTCCTCGCGCGGCGCGACGCCTGGGCGCACCCGCACCGCATCGACGATCGCGCGATCGCCGAGGACGTGACGCTCGAGGTCGAGGCCGCGCTGGCGCGCGCGGGGGCGCTCTCGCGGGCGGACTTCCAGGCGCACCGCGCCGCCTGGCTCGCGAAGTGGCGGGCGCGCACGACCGGCGCGTACCTGCCGTACCTGTGGGTCGCCGCCTACGCGCTGCCGGCCCAGACGCGCGCCGACGCCGAGGAGGCGCTGGCGGCGCTGCCGTCGTTCGGCGCGCTGCCGCCGTTCTTCCCGCAGACGCTGGCGCTCGCGCAGGTCGGCAAGGTCCACGCGCTCGCGGGGCGCGGGGCCGACGCGCTGCCGATCCTCCGCCGCGCCGCGGGCGTGTGCCTGGCGCTCGAGGAGCCGTTCACGCACACGCGCAACGCGCTCTACCTGGGCGCGTCGCTCGAGGCGACGGGCGACAAGGCCTCCGCCTGCGCGGCGTACGGCGTGGTGCTCGAGCGCTGGGGGAGCGCGAAGCCGAAGAGCCGCACCGCCGACGAGGCGCGCGCGCGCAGCACGGCGCTCGGCTGCCCGCGGTGAGCGTCACTCCGCGGGGCGCTGGCCGCGCGGCGGCGCGTAGAAGTCGACCAGCTCGATCGGCTCCTCCATCAGCGACACCGAGACGCTCGAGCGATCGCCCATCGCGTCGCCCCCCACCTGGAACGACGTGGCGGGCTCGATCTCGATGCGGACCTTGTCGACCAGGTAGTCGAACAGCGTCGTCGAGTTGTGGTACTCGCCGCGCCAGACCTTCTTGAAGTTCGAGACGAACTCGATCGAGCCGATGGTCGTGATCCTGAGCGCCATCCGATCGGGGCGCTCGTCGGCGTAGGGGAACACGCGGAAGCCGAAGCCGTAGTACGGGATGGTCGAGGCCGAGACCATCCGCGCCTTGCCTTCGTAGATCAGCTCGCCCTTCGGGATCGGCGCGCCGACCGGGCGGCCGTTGTCGCCGAGGTGCTCCGCGGGCGAGCCCTCGTTGATCACCCGCACGTAGGGGATCGGCTTCACGAGGTAGGCCGGCAGGCTCATCGTCGTCGCGGCGATCGCGTACGAGGCGATGCCGGTCAGGTAGCTGCGGGCGACCGGCACCTTGCGGAGCGCGTCGCGGACCTTGTGGAAGTCGGCGAGCACGTTCGCGTCGATGCCGAAGCCGCAGAACGGCGCGATGCGGTCCTCGACCTCGATGAGCCGCATCGGGCGCGCGCCCGCGTCGGCGCGCAGCTTCTGGATGTCCGCGGCGAGCCCCTTGCCCTTCGCGGCCTCGGACGCGCCGACGACCCACGAGAGCGCGTTGCCGGTGCCGAGCCGAAGCAGGCCGAAGCGCGGCGGCTTCTTGCCCTGCGCGCGCGCGAGCCTCACGACGTCGCTCACGAGCGCGGTGAACGTGCCGTCGCCGCCGCCGGTGAGCACGGTGCCGTAGCCTCGCTCCAGCACCGTCGCGGCGATCTCGTGCCCCTCTTCGAGCGAGCGCGAGACGAACAGATCGCCCCCCTCGACGATCTGATCGAGCGTCGCGAGGATCTCCTCGGTCACGCTCTTGGCATTGCCGTTCACGATGACGGCGATGCGCTTCTGAACGGCTTCCGGCGGGCTCTTTTTGGCAGACGGCGTCACGGCCCAGCTCTACCACTTTCGCGGCAGGGGGGCTGCGTCGCGCGAGTCGCTCAGCGCGCCGCGCCGAGCGTCACGTCCCGCTTGAGCGTGGTCGAGCCGGCCGCCGCGGGGAACTTGATCGGCTTCTGCGCGCCCTTCACGCAGAGCTCGAGCTCCGGGCTCAGCGGTGGATCGAAGGTGAGCGCGCCGATGTCTCCGCTCGGCGTGACGGTCACCGTCATCGTCTCCTCGATGCTGACGGAGACGCCGGCCGCGGTGCGGGGGACGCAGGTCTTCACCGCCTGCTGCAGACTCCAGAGCGGCGGGCCGTAGTCGCGCGCGCCGAGGCCGGTGGGCTCGCTCGGCGACGTGCTCGTCGCGACGCTCGTGGCGGCTCCCGCGGAGCTCGGCGCGGAGTTCGGCGAGAGCGTCGGCGGCGCTCCGATCGGTCGGGCGCCGAAGGGGCCCGTGGTGCCGGCCGCGCCGGCCGC
>CAIXWQ010000211.1 GCA_903923175.1 uncultured delta proteobacterium
CTGCAAAAGCCCGTGTCCCAGCGGGCGCATCGCCCCCGCGCAACTAATCGGTGTACCACGTGGCCCCTGCTCGAGAGAGCGGGGGCTTCGCGGTTTTTGGCGATTGGAACCGCCGAACGTCGCCTGGGGCGCGCTCCACGGCGCCGCACCTCGGCCCGCACCTTCGCGCGCGACCTACGGCAAGCCCGATACGACGCGCATCCGGCGATCGTCGCCGAAGTCCTCGGCCTCGACGCGCAGGACCATCCGCGTGTCGGACGCATACGTCGTGCGTCGACTCTCGACCAAGTGCTCGATGAGGGCGTCCATGCCCGGCGGGATCGGCGCGCCGACGCCTCCGAGCACCTCGAGCACGCCGGCCGCGACCTCCGTCGCCGTGCCTTCGTGCCCGGTCGCCTCGTTCCAGATCAGCATCGCGACGGACAGCGCGCTCCGGAAGGAGCCCAAGGACGCGCCCTCGAGCGGTTGCAGCAGCGGCTCGGCCCACTCGGCGATCACCTCGCTCATCGTCGCCATGCCTGGGATGCCGCCGAGGTGCAGGTTCTCGGAAGCCACGCCGTGCCGGGCGGCGAGCTCGAGCAAGCGATCGCTCGGCTGCGGGAAAGGGCCGGGCGGACGCACGGCATCGGCCCTTCGTTCGCGCTTGGTGAGCCGAGGTTGGCGACGCGTCATGGGAGCGAGATCGTAGAGGCTATAGAGGAGGAACGCGATCGCGAGGCGGCTTGGATTCGAGGGTCACCCGCGCGAGGTGGTGCCATCACCACCTCCGCCACTTGTCTCGATAGCTCGGCGGGTGCTGGATCGCCTCGGCGGGCTGAGCGCACCTCTCGGCGATGAACGTGCTGTCGGCGCCGTTCTTGATCCTGATCTTTCCCCGGAGGCGACCATCCTTGCCGAGCCTCGCGCTGCCGGAGCCCGACATCGGGTCGAACTCCCAGGCGCCCTCCCACGTGAACGAGACGCCGGTCTTGGTGGCCTTGCAGCTCACGTACGCGAGCAAGCAGTGCATCCGCAGCCGATCGCCGAGCCCGGTGATCGAGAGGACCGCGGGCCCGAGGATGTCGATGCCCTTGTTGACCCACTGCGAGGTCTCGGTGATGCGCCACCAACCGCGGTACTCGCTCGCAACGTCGCTCTCGGACATGCCCGATCGACGCTAGCAAGCCCGCGGACCTACGTCATGGCGAGGCCACCGAGCTCACGCCCCGCAGCAGCGCTTGTACTTCTTCCCCGAGCCGCAGACGCACGCGTCGTTGCGCCCGGGCCGAACCCCAGGGACGGGCGCGCTCGGTGCGGGGAGCGCGCGCTCGCGGGCGGCACCGTACAGGTCGCGGGCGGCGGCGCGGGTCTTCTCGCGCAGCTCGCGCCACACCGCGTTCGAGTCGACCGTTCGCCGTCGCCACTCGAGGTAGACGTGGCGGAGCACATCGTGCTCCTCGCCCACGTACTTCGACGGCCCCATGTCGTCGTCCGAGAGCCTCGCGCTGCAGACTTCACGAAGGTTGATCACCTTGGGATCGTTGCGTCCGACCTCGAGGACGACGAAGCGCCCCTCACGGCAAGCGCACTCGGGGGCAGCGCAGAAGAGCAGGTCGACCTGGAAGGTGCGGTCGCCGTGCACGTAGCGGTCGAAGCGGGCGTTCGGGTGGGTTTCGAAGTGCGAGACCAAGTCGCCCGGCTCCCAGCCCGGAACGTCGACGGCGCGCCGCTGCTCGTTGCCGGCGCGCCCCTTGGCCCAAAGCTCGTAGATGTCGTCGAGCACCCACGTCGGCATCGGCTCCCGGAAGAACCGCGCGACCTCCGGGTCGAGCTCGCCGGTTCGGAGCGGACGCGCTTCGCCCGTCTGCGTGTCGAGCTTCCACGACGCGACCTTGCGCGTGACGCCTTCGGCTCCGTGCGCCAGCGTGAACGCCAGACCCTCGGCCTCGGCGCTCACGCGAAGCGTCCGATCGTCGATCGCGACGCCGGCGATGTTGACGTCCGTGCAGAGGCACGCGGGGTCCCTGCAAACGAAGAGCTGGCCGACGAGACCGCGGGCGCGCCCTCCTCGAACGCGCTCGCGCGGCAGCCACATCGCGAGCAGGCCCCCGTCGAGCTGGTACGGACGACTCGGGTCGAGGTCGAGGCTCGGCGTCTTCACGCCGCGACGGATGCCGTGTCGGCGGGCGAGCGTCGAGGGCTGACCGAGTCCGCACGCCGGTCGCCGCCCCAGAGCTCCTGCGCTACGGACGGCGGACCATGAGCGACGAGCAGCCCGTCGAGCACGACCTGACGCGGACCTCCGGCGCGTACGAAAGGCCGACAACGAGACGGCCGTGGGGGTCGGGCTTCGCGCCCTTCAATGCGGTCTCGAGCCATCGAAGGGCCGGGTGGGCGTCCACGAGATCGTTGGAGACCACCACCGCGGGCGC
>CAIXWQ010000212.1 GCA_903923175.1 uncultured delta proteobacterium
CGCGACCTGCGCGGCAGGCGCGTTCGCGGCGGCGGGCGCGACCGGCGGCGGCGACGCGGGCTTGGCCGCAGCGGTCGCGCCGACCTCGATCAGGCAGAGCACCGTCTTCACCGGGATGGTCGCGCCGACCGGCACGAGGATCTTCGTGATCACGCCCGCCTCGGGCGAGGGGAGCTCGCTGTCGGCCTTGTCGGTGCCGATCTCGACCAGCGGCTGATCCTTCGCGACGCCGTCCCCTTCCTTCACCAACCACTTGTTGACGGACCCCTCCACGACGCTTTCGCCGAGCTGGGGGAGCAGGACTTCGATCGGCATCGAGGCCTCTCGCGCCCGCTCCGAGGGAGGCAGGGCGCGTGGGTTTGCGCGCGCGCTCGGACCGAGCGGCCGCGGGTTGTACGGAAAGAGCAGGCCCGCCGCGGATGCGCGGGCATCGCAGGTGGTTACCGCGCAGGGGCAGACGCTGCAATGGCGCCGAGACGCGCTGCGGCAATCGCCGCGTGGGCGGCCGCCTTCGCGAGCGCCAGGGTCGCCTCGCACCTCTGTTAGCTTCGAGCTCGTGCGTAGATCGCCCCGTCGCCACGCCCTCGCCGCTCCGCTCGGCGTCGCCCTCGCCTGCGGAGCGAGCGCGCTGCTCGCCGCGCCGTCGAGCGCGCTCGCCTCACCCCAGGATCTCTTCGGCTTCGGCGCGCGCAGCTCCGGCATGGCGATGAGCGGCCCTGCGTCGACCGAAGGGTACGAGGCCACCTACGGCGGCCCCGCGCTGCTCGCCGAGACGCGCGAGAAGAGCCTCACGCTCGGCTACACGGTCGCACGCTTCTCGCTCTGGTCCGAGACGCCTGGGGGGCGCGCGGCGCTGCCGAACGACGAGATGAAGCAGCTCTACATCGGCGCGGCGCTCCCGATCCCGTTCGGCGGCGCGCTGAAGGATCGCGTCACCTTCGGCGTCGGCTTCTACGACCCGGTGCAGTACCTCGTGCGCGGCAAGATCCTCTACCCCGAGCGCTTCCAGTACCCGATCCTCGCGCCGCGCACGCAGTCGCTGGCGCTCACCCTCGGCCTCGGGATGCGCCTCGGCGATCGCGTGTTCGTCGGCGTCGGCTACGAGGCGCTCGCGGCGGTCATCGGCGAGATCGACATCACGGTGGACTCGACCGGCCACGTCGGCGCGCGCAGCGACGATCAGGTCGTCGCGGCCTACGCGCCGATCGCGTCGGTCGCGGTCGACGTGAGCGAGCACGTGCGCGTCGGCCTCACCTTCCGCGGCGAGCTCGTCGGGCGCTTCGCCATCACGATCAAGGCGCAGGACCTCGGCATCGCCATCCCCGACCTGAACGTCGCCGGGCTCGCGCAGTACGACCCGGCGCAGCTGCACGCCGAGGTCCGCTGGACGAGCGACGCGCGCGCGCTCGGCAAGAGCCCGACGCCGCACACGCTCGACGGCTGGACCGTCGCGCTCGGCGCGATCGCGCGCCGCTGGTCGAAGTACCCGGGCGCCCCCGAGAAGACCGTGCTCGCCAACGACGACTCCGACTACGGGCCGCCGCCGGTGAACGCGCACGACACGATCGCGCCGCGCCTCGCCGTCGAGCGCGGCCTCCCGTTCACGCCGCACGTCGGCGTCCGGCTGCGCGCCGGCTACGCGTACGAGCCGAGCCCCATGCCCGCGCAGACGGGCGCCTCGAACTACTTCGACGACGATCGCCACGTGCTCACCGCCGGCTTCGGGCTCGTCGGCGACGCGACCTTCCCGTTGCGCGTCGACACCTTCGGCCAGGTGCACGTGCTCGCCGCGCGCACGCAGGTGAAGGACGGGAGCGTCGACGCGAGCGCGCCCGGCGCGCCGTGGGTGAAGTCGGGCGGCTCGGTCTTCGTGGTCGGCATCACCACGGGGGTTTCGTTCTGATGCGCGCGCGCACGCTCGCGATCGCGCTCGGGAGCGCGCTGGCCCTGGCCTCGCTGACGCCGCGGCGCGCGCAGGCGAACCCGGTCGAGACCTTCGGCATGGGCTCCCGAAGCACCGCGATGGGCAACGCGGTCACCGCCGACGCCACCGACTTCTCGGCGAACTACTACAACCCCGCCGGCCTGGTCGGTCAGAAGCGGCTGCTCATCGAGCTCGGCTACGTGTACGCGCACCACGCGCTCCAGATCGACGGCAAGGACAACCACGTCGACGACGTGCGCGGCCTGACCGTCGGCCTGGTCGCGCCCGGCGAGGTCGCGAAGATCCCGTTCGCCTTCGGCCTCGGCATCCACCTCCCCGACAGCCGCGTGTTCCGCGTGCGCGCGCTCGATCAGCAGCAGCCGCGCTGGGAGCTCTACGACAACCGCGCGCAGCGCATCGTGTTCGCCGCCAACCTCGCGGTGAAGCCGTTCCCCTGGCTCGAGGTCGGCGGCGGGCTCTCGTTCCTCGCCGGCACCAAGGCGACGCTCGACGTCACGGGCGACATCGACGCCGGCGACCCGAGCCACAGCAACCTGCGCCACCAGGTCGACGCGAACCTGAACTCGATCCGCTACCCGCAGTTCGGCGTGCGCGTCCTCGCCAGCGACAAGCTGCGCTTCGGCGCTGTCTACCGCGGGCAGTTCCACCTCGACATCGACATCGACGCGAACGTCGCGGCGCGCTTCGTCGGCGTGCCGCTCACGAGCGCGATCACCACGAGCGAGGTCGACGCGTTCCTCCCTCAGCAGGTCGCCCTCGGCGCGAGCTGGGATCCGCTCGACGACCTCACGGTCGACTTCGACGTCACCTGGGTCGACTGGAGCGCCTACCAGCCCGCCGTCACGCGCGTGACCGCCGACACCAAGCTCATCACCGACGACCCGGCCCTCTACGGGCTGATCCCCGCGAAGGCCGCGCCGACCGTGGTCGTCCCGCCCGGCCTCCACGACCGCTTCGTGCCGCGCGTCGGCGTCGAGTGGCGCCGCCCGCTCGGCGACAAGGACCGCGGTCACCGGCTCTCGCTGCGCGCCGGCTACTCGTACGAGCACACGCCGATCCCCGATCAGCGCGGCGTCACGAACTACGTCGACGCCGACCGCCACGCCCTCTCGGCGGGCCTCGGCCTCTCGATGCACCACCTGATCGACGAGCTCCCCGGCGACGTGCGCTTCGACGTCCACGGCCAGCTCTCGATCCTCCCCGAGCGCACCACCCTGAAGGACGATCCGGCGGATCTGATCGGCGACTACCGCCAGCGCGGGAGGATCTACTCGCTCGGCGCCACCCTCGGAGTCGCCTTCTGATGCGCCCCCGGACCTCGCACGGCTCACGCTTCACGCGCCTCACGCGCCTCACGCGCCTCGCGCTCCTCGCCGCACTCCCCCTCGCCGTCGCCTGCGCGACCCTCGCCGAGAGCGGGCGAGGCGACGTGGCTCTGCCGTCGAACCTGGTCGGCCCGTTCCGCGCGCTCAAGCGCGGGCAGAGCTGCACCGGCGACGTCTGCACCGGCGTCGACGAGCTGCCGGCGAGCACGCTCAACGGCATGATCGCGGCCCCCTCGACCCCCATCGCGCGCGCCGGCGCGGCGCTGCGCCTCGGCACCTTCGACGATCTGCACCTGGCCCTCTACGTCGCGCGCGACGTCGACGTCGGCGCGCCCGCCACGATCGTCCGCATGGAGTCGAGCGACGCGCGCACCTTCGCCGCGGGCGACGTCACCGAGGCCATCCGCGCCGATCAGCCCTGGGAAGGCGGCGCGATCGGCGATCCGTGGGTCGTGCGCGCCGACGGCGAGGTCGGGCTCTACTACGCGGTGCACCCGGCGCAGGGCGCGGGCGGCGACCCGGCGCAGACGCCCGGGCTCGCGCGCGCACGCGCCGGCGACGCCGCGGGCACCACGTTCACGAAGGACGGCGCGCTCACCCTCGACGGCCCCAAGGGGGCCTGGGAGACCGAGCCCCCGCGCGCGCCTTCGGTCGCCCGCGACGACGACGGCACCTGGCACCTCTTCTACGGCTCCGGCGTCGCGATCGGCGAGGCCACGAGCAAGGACGGCCTGCACTTCACCCGCGTCGGCCTCGCGCCCTCGCTCGAGCCCGCGCCGCCCGGACCGGCCACGCTCCCGGACGGCGTGAAGCCGCCGTTCGACGATCGCGCGGTCGACGATCCGTGCGTCGAGCGGGCCGTCACGGAGACCGGACGCACGATCTGGCGCGTGCTCTACACCGGCCTCGATCTGCGCGGCGGCAGCGGCATCGGCTACGCGGCGCGCTACGGCGACTCGGGGCCACTCTCGCGCAACCCCGCCT
The DNA here is from genome assembly GCA_903923175.1 of uncultured delta proteobacterium. GTDB lineage: Bacteria > Myxococcota_A > Polyangia > Polyangiales > JADJMO01 > CAIXWQ01. Next base: position 4,255 of record CAIXWQ010000212.1, read on the forward strand.
CGGTGTTCAGCACCAAGCTGCACGCGCGCGCGCCGGCGTACGCGCGGTTCGACTCGTTCGCGCTGCTGTTCCCGACCCAGGACACGAGCTCGAACCTCGTCGCGTACGACCCGCGCAAGCAGGGGCTCGGCATCGCGATCTCGCCCTCGCGAACCTTCCTCCCGATCTCCGAGTGAGCGCGGATCGAGCGCGCCCCACGCGATCGACCCGACCCGCGCGACGCGCGCGACCTCAGCGTCGCCCGAGCTTGACGTCGTCCGGTGCGGGCGCGGCCCCCCTCACCAGCCCCTCGCCCACGCACGCGGGCGGCGCCGCTCCCCCGAGCTCGCGCGTGGCCTTCCCGCGACGTTCCCGCAGCGCGTAGACCGAGACTGCCGCGAGCACGAGCAGCACCGCGATCACGACCGCGACGTTGCGGCGCGCCCGACGCGAATAAGCGTCGACCTCGCCGCGTTTCGCGGGGGTGCCCATCGAGACGCGGTTCTCGCTCGCCTCCTCCGCCGCTTCGAGCGCGCCCGCGCGCAGGAACCCTCCGGAGATCCCGGCCCCGGCGAGCGAGCGCAGGAGCGCGTCGCGCAACTCGCTCGCCGACGCGAACCGGGCGGCGGGATCCTTCTCGAGCGCGCGCACCACGATCGCGCTCGCCTCGTCGGGGATCGCGCGCGTGGGCGCCCGCAGCGTCGGAGGCTCCAGCGGCGACACCAGGTGCATGGTGAGCACCGCCATCGGCGTCGGCGCGACGAACGGCGGCGCGCCGGTCAGCGCGCGGTACATCACGGCGCCGAGCGCGTAGAGATCGGTGCGCCCGTCCACGCGCTCCGCGCGGATCTGCTCGGGCGCCATGTAATAGGGCGTGCCGACGATCGCGCCGGCGGTGGTGATCTCGTTCGGGTTCGGCGTGACGCGATCGTCCTCGTGGAGCTTGGCGAGCCCGAAGTCGAGCACCTTCACGAGCTCCTGCACCTCGGCGAGCTCCGCGCGCACCAGCAGCAGGTTCTCCGGCTTGAGATCGCGGTGAATGATCCCGCGCGCGTGGGCCTCGACGAGCGAGTTGCACACCTGCGCGGCGATCTTCGCCACGCGCACCCACGGCAGCGGCCCCTCTCGACGCAGCAGCTTGCCGAGATCCTCGCCGTGCACGAGCTCCATGACCAGGTAGGTGAGCCCGTCGGCGTGCCCGAAGTCCCACACCTGCACGGTGTTCACGCTCGTCAGCCGCGAGGCCGCGAGCGCCTCGCGCTTGAAGCGGCGCACGACGTCGCGATCGCGCGAGAGCTGGCCGGTCAGCAGCTTCATCGCCATCAGCTTGCCGATGCGCAGGTGCTCGACCTTGTAGACCACGCCCATCCCGCCGCGGCCGAGCGGCGCGAGGATCCGGTAGCGATCGGCGATCACGCGGCCGATGAGCGGATCCGGCCCGCGCGAGAGGGGCTCCGCGGCGGGCGCTCCCTCCACCACCAACGGACGCGCGACCGAGCTTGGGTCCAGCGTCGGATGCGAGGGGTGCGCCACCTTGGTTGGATGCGCGCGCGCGGCGCATCTCGCGCGGGCCCGTGGGATCCCTCGCGACGCGGTCGCGTCCTGGAGCCTTCGCTCAGCGCTTCGCGACGACGAACGTGGCGTCGATCTCGGCGATCGTCGTCTTCTCTTTCGCCATCGGGACCGCGCGCGACAGCACGCCGATCACCTCGACCACGTCCCCCTTCTGCACGGTCACTCCGCTCGGCAGCAGCACACGCACCGGGGCGCCGATGCCGCCCTCCGGCGTGTCCTTGCCGCGCACGTCGCCGCGGAAGCCGCTCCGGCCATCTTCTTCGAAGAGGTTCACCACGTCGGCCTTCACGGTGACGATCTCGTCGAGGTGCGCCGCCGGCGTCGACACCGCCGCCGCCGAGTCCTTCGCCTCCGCCCGCAGCGCCTTCTCCGCGGCCGCCGCGGACTCCGCGTGCGCGACCGCGACGAGGATCGTGCGGGGCGCGGCCTTGGCGCCGAACGCGCGAATCTCGAGCTTCGTGTCCGTCGCGCCGACCTTCGCGCGCCCCTTGAACGCGCCGTCCTTGTCGGCCGTCACGGTCGGCGCGTCGTCGGCGGCGCCGAGCCGCACGGTGGCGTTCGGCATCGCGCGCCCCGTCACGTCGAGCTCGCCGGCGCCGACGACGATCGGGCGCCGTCCCGGCAGCCCCAACTTGAGCGACGCGTACGGGACGACGAGCTTCACCGAGCCCTTGCGCTCGCCTCCCGTCCACGTGACCGAGTACTCGACGACCTTCTCGAACGCACGGGCGTCCCCTTCGGGCGCGGGGATCTCGATCGCGGCGATCGCGTGCCCCTTGGCGATCTTCGCCGGCTTGCCCTCGACGGTGACCGCGGTGACCTCGTCGGCGACCTCGAGGTCGACGTCGACCTCGCCGATCCCCTTCGCGAGCGGCGCCAGCGAGGGCTGCACCGAGAACGGCACCAGCACCTGCAGCGTGATCGGCTGCGCCTTGGACGACCCGACCTTCACCGTCCCCTTGAACTCGTGCTTGCCCACGGAGGCCTCGGCCGGATCGAGCGCGACGGTCGCCTTGCCCGCGGCGAACGCGGCGGGCTTGCCCCCGAGCTCGATCTCGCTGCCGGCGCCACACGCCTCGCAGGTCACGACGAGCTGCGGCGCCCCGCTCTCGCCCCCGAGCTCGCCGCTCATCGTGGGCGGCGGCTTCGCGCGCATGAACACGACGTAGACGATCGCGCCGACGAGCCCGAGCGCGGCGAAGAGCAGCAGCGCGATCGCCGGCGCGCGCGACGCGCGCTGGATCTCCGTCGACGGGATCTGCAGCTCCTCCGGCGGAGGCGGCGGCACGAACGAAGGGGCGACCGGCTGCAAGAACGCGGGCGCCGGCGCGGGCTCGACCCGCTGCGTCGGCTGCGCGGGCTGGGTCGGCGCGATCCCGGGGAGCGCGACCCCCATGATGGTCGACTTGGGGAGATTGCGGTTGCGCGGCTGCGCGGGCTGCCCCTCCGCGACGGGCGCGGCGAGCC
>CAIXWQ010000213.1 GCA_903923175.1 uncultured delta proteobacterium
AGCCGCGCCGCGATCTTGCGCTTCTCTCGCTCGAGTAGGCGTCCTACGCTTGTCTTCACCTGAAAAGGTCTCCCGGTGTTGAGTGGTTGGTCTCGCAACCCCACCAAACACCGGGAGTTTTCATTCAATTCCCGCCCGAGCCGTCGGCAGTCGCTAGAACAAGGACTAGCGCCGCGGCCGCCCACGTCGCGCTTGCACCGAGCTGCGCCTCACTCGCGCTCGCAGAGGGCCGGATACTGCGCCGCGCAGCTCACGTCGGCCCAGCCGGAGCTCGTCGCGCGCGCGCAGGCGCCCGAGCCGTTCGGCTCGCCGTTCCGCCAGCCGTCGAACGTCGGGGCCTCGGCGGTGACCCAGCGGAACGCCGCCTTCGACGAGGTGCTGGCGGCGTTGCGCGAGAGGCCGAGCCACGCGTCGACCGCGAACGAGCGGGCGACGGCGTCCTCGCCCGAGGAGGCGATCGTGGCGAGGTGTGCCTTGACCGCGCTGCACGCGGACGCCGCGAGGGTCCACGATCTCGGCGCTCCGACGAGGAAGTAGCAGTGTCCGCCGAACGCGACGTCGCCGGGCGCCTCGCACCCCGTGACGGCGCTGACTGCTGCGGGCGCGGGCGGATCCTCGTAGCCGGCGATCGCCTCGCAGCCCATCGGGACCACCGACGCGCACGTCAGCAGCGCCGCCGCTGCCCGTGCAGGCCAGAGCCCTTCGGCGATGCTCCGCCCTCGATGCTGCATGGACCGAGTTCGATGATCGTGCCGTGCGCCGGTGGCGCGCCGGCCGGCGCCGAATCGCCGCGCGTCGGCGGTACTCCCGGGGGGCTGCGCCGCGCCGGCGCGCCGGCATCGAACCGCGGTGGAGCACGAGCTCGACGTCATCCTCTCGCTGACAGGCGGCCTGAGCGCGGCACTGCTGATGGGGCTACTCGCGCTCTGGCTCGGCCTCTCGCCCGTCGTCGGCTACCTGCTCGCGGGCGTGATCGTCGGCCCGTTCACTCCGGGGTTCGTGGCGCAGCAGGGGATCACGGCGCAGTTCGCCGAGATCGGCGTGATCCTGCTCATGTTCGGCGTCGGCCTGCGTTTCAGGCTCGAGGAGCTGCTCGCCGTCCGCAAGGTCGCGCTCCCGGGGGCCATCCTGCAGATGGCGGTCACCACCGCCATCGTGCTCCCCGTCATGCGCCTCTTCGGCTTCTCGCTGGGCGGCGCCGCCCTGATCGGGGTCGCGGTCTCGGTCGCGAGCACGGTGGTGCTCCTGCGCGTGCTCGAGGAGCGCGGCGTGCTCGAAACGCCGGCCGGGCATCTCGCGGTCGGCTGGCTCGTCGTCGAGGACCTCGTCACGGTGTTCGCGCTGGTGCTGTTGCCGGCGATCGCGCACGCGTCGCGCGGCGCTCCTGGTTCGGCGGGGGCGTCGAGCGTGTCGAGCGCGTCGGGAGCCGCGCCCGTGTTCGCGTGGCTCATCGCGATCGCGCTCGTGAAGGTGGCAGTGTTCGTCGCCGGGATGCTGATCGTCGGTCGGCGCGTGATCCCGTGGCTGCTCGCACGCGTCGAGCGGACGCGCTCTCGCGAGCTCTTCACGCTCGCGGTGCTGGTGCTCGCGCTCGGGCTCGCGCTCGCCTCGGCCGAGATCTTCGGCGCCTCGATGGCCCTCGGCGCCTTCCTCGCGGGGATGGCCGTCGGCCAGTCGGAGCTGAGCGCGCGCGCCGCAACCGACGCGTTGCCGATGCGAGACGCGTTCGCGGTGATGTTCTTCGTCTCCACGGGGATGCTGTTCGACCCGCGCGCGGTGCTCGCGCGGCCCGCGCTGCTGCTCACGGTGCTGGCCTTGGTGCTCGTCGCCAAGCCGGTCGTCGCGTTCTGCCTGAGTCGGCTCCTCGGGCAGTCGCGCGAGACCGCGTCGACGCTCGCGGCGTCGCTCGCGCAGATCGGCGAGTTCAGCTTCATCCTCGCCACGGTCGCGCGTGGCCTCGGCCTGCTCCCCGGCGAGGCGCTGCAGCCGCTCGTCGCGGTCGCGATCGTGTCGATCGCGGTGAATCCCTCGCTGCTCCGGCTCGCCGCGGCCTCGACGGCGCGGCGCGGGGCGCGCGCTGCGTGAGGGCGCCCTTCGCGGCGAGAGGAGCGTGGGGCTCGCTCGTGGGGCCGACGCGCCAGACCGCTGCCGTCGTTGGACGACCGCCCGCTCGCGCGGACCTCCGCTCGCCTCGGCGCCCGTTCGCAGTCGGTTGCGTCGCGCGAAGTTCGCTCGTCGGCAACAGCGCCGCTTCCTATCATCGGCGGTCGCCATGCGCCGTTCTCCCCGCTCTCCGCGTCCGCTCGCCAGCCTCTTCGCCTTGCTGCTCACCCTGGCCGCATGCGGCGGCGACGGCCTCGCAGGCCTCGGCCTCGAGGTGGACGCGACGCTCGACGCAGAGGACTCGGCGGGGGACGCAGGCTTCGATACCGGCGACTCCGGCGGCTCCGGCGAGGATGGCGCCGACTCGGCATCCGACGCGGCCACCGACGGGACGCTCGACTCCGGGAGCGATTCCATCACGCCGGCGGACGCGGACGCGGACGCGACGGCGCCGATCGACGCGGCGGATGTGGCCGACACGCCCGAGGAGGGCTCCGACGCGGGGGACGCGCTCGCCGACGGCCTCGCGGACGCCGCCGACGCCGGCGCGGACACCAGTGACGCGACCGCCGACGCCGATGCCACCGCCGACGCGGACGCTGCGGACGCGGTCGACGCCGCGGACGCCGAAGCCGGGTGCGTGCGAGACGACGAGTGCGCCGGATTGGCGGTGACCGCCTGTCAGACGGCGAAGTGCGACCTCGACGCGGGGACCTGCGTCGTCGCCGCGAAGGCCGACGGCGCTTCGTGCGACGACGGCAACGCGTGCACGCAGAGCGACTCGTGTCAGGCCGGCGTGTGCACCGGCGCGAGCCCGGTGAGCTGCGGCGCTTCGGACCAGTGTCACTCGGCCGGCAGCTGCAACCCGGCGACGGGCGTCTGCTCGAATCCCCCCAAGGCCGACGGCGCAGCGTGCAACGACGGCAACGCGTGCACGCAGAGCGACACCTGCCAGGCCGGCGCGTGCACCGGCGCGAGCCGGGTGAGCTGCACGGCCCTCGATCAGTGCCACGGTGCCGGCACCTGCGATCCCGGCACCGGCCTCTGCTCGAATCCCGCGGTCTTCGACGGCATGCCTTGCATCGACGGCAGCTTCTGCACGCTGACCGACACCTGCCAGGCGGGGACCTGCGTGGGCGCGAATCCGGTCGTGTGCTCCGCGATCGACCAGTGCCACTCCAGCGGCACCTGCGACCCTTCGGACGGGACCTGCTCGAACCCGAGCAAGCCGACGGGCACGGCGTGCGACGACGGCGACGCCTGCACGCAGACCGACGCCTGCCAGGCGGGGAGCTGCGTCGGGTCGAGCCCCGTCGTCTGCTCGGCCTCCGATGCCTGCCACGACGTCGGCAGCTGCAGCGTCACGTCCGGTGTCTGCAGCAACCCCGTCACCGCCGCGTGCGCGGGCGCTGCGGGAATCTGGCTGCTCGACGAGGGCTCGGGCGCGACGGCGTTCGACCTCACCCACGCCGACGACGGCGCGCTCACCAACGGCCCGACCTGGACGAGCGCGGCGTCGTGCCACTCGGGTACGTGCCTGTCCTTCGACGACGTGAACGACGAGGTCGTCATCCCCTACTCGAGCGCGCTGCGCTTCGGCACCGGCGACTTCACCGTCTCGGTCTGGATCCGCACGACCGCCGGCGCGGGCGAGAACCTCGTGGTCGACGCGAACCGGTGCGGCGTCGGCGAGTCGTGGGTCGTGTCGGTCGTGAACGGCATGGCCGGCTTCGCGACCTTCGGCAGCGGCTCGTCGAACGGCTACCTGCTGTCGGGCGTACACGTCGACGACGGCGCCTGGCACCACGTCGTCGGGCGACGAAAGGGGACGAGCCTTCAGCTGCTCCTCGACGGGGCCGTCGCGTCGAGCGCGACGATCTCGGTGAGCTACAACTCCGATGGGGGCTCGAGCACGCTGCTGCTCGGCAACCTCAACGGCTGCACCGGGCGCGAGTACGGCGGCCTCATCGACAGCGTGCGGATCTTCCCGCGCGCGCTGAGCGACGCCGAGGCCTCCGGGCTCTGATCGGAGCGCCTCGTCGCGCCGTCGCCGCCGAACGCCCCGCCGGCCGCGCTACTTCCGCTTGGCGAGCCTGCGCACCAACGCGGCGATCGCGACCGCCGCCGCGATCCCCGCGGGCGTGCGCAGCGCGCCGCGCTTGTCGCCCGAGCCGACCACGCAGGCGTTCGAGTCGGTGTTGCAGACCGCCTGATTCGTCGACTGGGTCACGTAGAGATCCTTCGCGACCGTGCCCTGGAACGCGTCGGCCTCGAGCTCGAGATCCGCGTCGAGGTACTTGGCCGGGAGATCCGCGCGCAGGCGCGTCACGCGCTGCTGCGCCTTGGTGCCGAACGCCAGCTCGACGTCGCTCATCGAGGGATCGACGGCCGGCGGCTGCCCCGCGTCGTAAGGCGCTCCGGTTTCGGCCGCAATTCCCGTATCCGCCGCAGGTCCCGAGTCGGCGGCAGCATCGGCCGCGGCGCCCGAGTCGGTGGCGTCCGCGGCATCGTCCGCGGCTGCGTCCGCGGCGTCCGCGGCATCGTCCGCGGCGTCCGCGGCGACGTCGGTCGCGCCGTCGAGCGCGGTCTCGGCGCCGGCGTCGAGGTCGAACGGCGGCGTGTACGGCGTGTCGCTCCCGAGCACGATCTGCTGCTGAAGCACGTCGACGCTCGACTCCATCACCCACGCGCGCCCGTCCCACTTCGCCTCGACCGCGTCGCGCTGCTCGACGTAGTTGCTCTTCTGCGCCGAGAAGTCCCAGCTCAACGTGCTCGGATCGATCGCGACGGTGGGGAAGTTCTTGGTGTGCCAGCGGCCGTCGGCGATCACGAACAGCTTGATGCCGACCACCGCGCCGACGCCGGCCGCGACCATCTTCAGCGGCAGGCGCGGATCGGCCCCCGACCAGCTCACGCGGATCGGGCGCATCGCGCGCACGCCGGTGTTCGGCTGCAGGCGGATGGCGAGGAAGTCGAACCCGTCGCTCACGTACGCGGCGAGCACCGGCTCGATCGCGGTCGGCACCGCGTACCCGTGCGCCTTCAACCACGCGAGGATCGGCGCGCCGCCGGTGCCGTGCAGCTGCACCGTCTCGTAGGGGCCGACCGTCGACTGCGCGGTGACGATCACGCCGGCGTCGTCGCTCGGCGAGAACGCGACGTTGCCAGCCTTGTCCGTCGTCGCGCTCCCCATGCACCCGCCGCCGCTGCCGCCGCTCACCGGGCAGTAGGTCGGCTGCGGCCCGTGCACCGTCGGCGCGGTGAGCTGATCGAGCGAGTCCATGAACGAGGCGCTGCCGACGCCCACCGAGACCGCCCCGTGGATCGGCAGAACCCAGGCGAAGTCCTTCGGATCGCCCGAGTACTGGATCTGATCCCAGAGCGTGGTCATCGTCGTCGAGACCGCGAGCGCCATCCGGTGGTCGGTCACCACCGAGGGGTTCTCGGTCGGCGACTCCATGTGGAAGCACCCGCCGCAGGCGCGCGCGTCGGTCGGCGCGAGCGCGAGCGAGGCGAGGCCGGCCGCGAGGGCGAACGCGAGCGAGAGGGGACGGGCACGGAGAAGCGAGGGCGAGCGCATGTCGGGTGGAGGCTCCGAGGGGTCGACGCGTCCGGGCGCCGAATCGGATGAGCTTAGCGATCCCCGTGCCGTCCGCACGTCGCGCGTCACAGTGCGGGCAGAGCGCGAACGCGCGCGCGCACGCCCATGATCGTCGGATCATGCCGGCGCGTGGGGCCCAGGGTAGCCTTCGCCCCTCTCGAGGAGCGCCCACCATGCCCAGCATCCCGTCCGTCGCCGAGCTCGCCCCCATCGACCGCGCCCTCGTCGCGCTGAACCGCGAGTACGAGGCCCTCCACACCGCGAAGGAGGAGCTGTTCTGGACGACGAAGATGGGGATCACGCGCGAGTACGACGCCTTCAACGACGCCGAGAACGCGCTGCAGGCCTTCCGTCAGGACGCCGCGCGCCTCGCGCAGGTGCGCGCGCTCCTCGCCGAGCCGGCCATCACCGACGCGCAGCGCACCACGCTCGGCGGCTGGGTCCGCTTCTTCGAGTGCGGCGTGATCGAGGATCCGGAGGCGTCGCGCGAGGCGGCCGAGACGGTGGCGCTCGAGAGCGCGATCGCCAAGCAGCGCGGCGCCCTGCCGCTCGCGTGGATCCACCCCGACAGCGGCGAGCCGGTGCGCGCGAGCTCGGTGGCGCTCGCGCTCAAGGTCGCCTCGGACCCCGACGAGCGCGTGCGCAAGGCGGCGTTCCGCGGCCTCGAGAGCCTCGAGACCTTCGCCCTCGAGAGCGGCTTCCTCGACCTCGTGCGCCGCAGGAACAAGTTCGCGCGGCTGCTCGGCTTCGAGGACTACTACGACTGGAAGGTCTCGACGACCGAGGGGTTCGGCAAGGCGAAGCTCTTCGCCCTGCTCGACGATCTCGAGGCGCGCACGCGCGAGGCGGGGCGCCGCCGCGTGGAGGCGGTGCGCGCGCAGCACGGCGACGACGCGCTCGCGCCCTGGAACTTTCGCTTCCACACGCAGGGCGACGTGCTGCGCGATCTCGATCCGTACTTCCGGTTCGACGAGGCGCTGCTGCGCTGGGGGCGCAGCTTCACCGGGCTCGGCATCCGCTTCGAGGGCTCGCTCGTGCAGCTCGATCTCGTCGTGCGCGAGGGGAAGTACGAGAACGGCTTCTGCCACGCCCCGGTGGCGCCGTACGAGGACGCGACCGGGTTCGTGCGCGCGCGGGTGAACTTCACCAGCACCGCGGTGCCGGGGCAGGTCGGCTCGGGCAAGCGCGCCGCCGAGACGCTCTTCCACGAAGGGGGGCACTGCGCGCACTTCGCCAACATGCGCATGGGCGCGCCGTGCTTCTCGCAGGAGTTCGCGCCGACCAGCGCCGCGTTCGCCGAGACGCAGTCCATGTTCTGCGACTCGCTCCTCGGCGACGCCGACTGGATGGCCCGCTACGCGCTCGACGCCGAGGGGCGCGCGCCGTCCTGGGAGATCGTCGAGAAGGCGACGCGCCTCACGCAGGACGGCGAGGTCGTGCACCTGCGCAACCTGCTGAGCGTCTGCTACGCGGAGAAGGCGATCTACGAGATCCCGGACGCGGAGCTGAGCGCCGAGGCCGTGATGGCGGCCATCCTGCGCGTCGAGCGTGCGCTCAACTTCATCGATCGGTGCCCGCGCCCCACGCTCGCGGTGCCGCACCTGCTCTCGGGCGAGTCGGCCTGCATCTACCACGGCTACGTGCTCGCCCTCGGCGGCGTGGCGCAGACGCGCGCGTTCTTCGAGCAGCGCGACGGCTACCTGACCGACAACCCGAAGATCGGCCCGACGCTCCGCGAGAAGTACTGGCTGCCGGGGAACTCGATCACGTTCACCGACTACCTCGCGCGGCTCACCGGCGGGGCGTTCTCGTTCGACGCGCTCGTCACCGAGGTCTCGCGCACCGCCGACGAAGCGGTGGCCGATCAGCGGCGCAGGCTCGCGCGCTCGGCCGAGCGTCCGAAGTTCGAGGGCGCGGTCGACCTCGACCTCACGCTGCGCATGGTGCACGGCAAGGACGTCATCGCGACGACCGAGACGGCGCGCTTCGAGGAGGTCGCGGCGACCTACACCGCGTGGCTCCGCGGGCTCGAGCCGAAGCGCTGAACCTCTGCCGTGAGGCGCGCGGGCGGCCGCTCGCCACGGCCGCGGCATTTGTGCGCGACCGTGCGCGCGCGAGGCGCACCGGTTCGGCGATCGCTACGTGACGTCGCCGATGCTCCTACGTGTCGGACACGCATCGGCTCTATGCCGTGTCGGTGGCGAATGTGAAACACTCGCCGCGATGCGTCCGGCGCCCCTCTCGCCTTTCGTCTTTTCTCTCCTGACCGTCTGTCTCGCCGCGTGCGGCGGCACGTCGAGCACCGACTCGCCGCTCACGACCGATCCCGACGCGGCGATCGACGGCGACCCGCCCGGCGACGACGGCGCTCCGCTCGACTCGGCGTCGGACGACGCCGCGGACACGGCGCCAGCCGACACGGCGCCCGTCGACGCGCCGCCCGCGGTGACGAACATCAAGCACGTGGTCCTGATCGTTCAGGAGAACCACACCTTCGAGAACTACTTCGGCCGCTGGTGCACCGCCGCGCCCGGCTCGAACCCGACCTGCACCGCGGGGCCGGGGTGCTGCGAGGCCGCGCCCGCCACCGAGCCCTCGGGCTCCTCGCCCGTCGTCCTCGACGACTCGAGCAACGGCGGGCGCGATCCCGATCACACGTACGACTGCGAGTTCCAGGAGATGAACGGCGGCAAGATGGACCAGTACGTGAAGGGGCCGAAGTGCGCCGCCACGCTGCTGGGCGCGTCGACCTCGCCCGACCCCGGCAACTTCGCGATCGCCGACGCGGCGACCGCGAAGACGTATCACGACTGGGCTGCCCAGTTCGCGCTGGCCGACCGGTACTTCCAGCCGCTCGTCGGCCAGACGTCGGCCAACGACATGTACTTCGCCGTCGCCAAGTGGCAGTTCAAGGACAACGAAATCAAGCCCGCCTGCAACGGCAAGGGCTGCATCGCGCAGACCACGCCGACCAAGACGTTCACCGGCGTGCCGACGATCGCCGACGTGCTGGTGGGCGCGGGGCACTCGTTCTCGGTCTACGCCGAGGGGCTCGACGCGATGTGGGCGGCGACGTTCTGTCCGACGCTGCCCTCGGACTGCACGTTCAAGTTCCCGCCGACGCCGAACCCCTGTCTCTACGACTGCTCCGACATCCCCTTCGAGTACTACGACCAGTGGCTCGACAAGAAGGGGACGATGAAGGATTGGACGGTCTTCAAGAACGACGTGGCCGGCAATTCGCTGCCGAGCCTGTCGTACGTGAAGTTCGCCGGCTACCACAACGAGCACCCGGGATACGGCAACAAGCTCTCGACGAGCATCGCGCTGGTGAAGTCGGTCTACGACACGGTCATGGCGTCGAAGTACGCGACCGACACGCTGATCCTCGTCGCGTGGGACGAGGGCGGGGGCTACTACGATCACGTCGCGCCGCCGGGCGTGAACGCCGTCGACGGCAAGCCGTACGGCACGCGCGTGCCGTTCCTCGCGCTCGGCCGCTTCGCCAAGAAGGGGTACGTGTCGCACGTCGTGCTGGAGCACTCGTCGGTGGTGAAGTTCCTGGAGTTCAACTTCACCGGCAAGACTGGGCAGCTCGCCGCGCGCGACGTCGGCGTGAACAACCTAGGCAGCCTGCTCGATCCGGCCGAGACCGGGATCGTGATTCCCGAGTAGGGGGTCGCGAGCGCGCGAAGCCGACGCGAAGCCGAGAGCACGCCCAGCGCGCTCCACGGCCCCGCGTCGCCCTCGGAATCGCTCAGACCGACAGCGCGCCGGTCCGCAACAGGTACGCGAGCCGCTTGCGCTGCTCCTCGTTCAGCAGGGCGTGGATCTTCCCGAGCGCGTGCGCGACCGCGGCCTGCAGCCGCTCCTGCGTCTTCACGCGGTCGCCCGCGATGCCCTTCGCACGCGCCTCGTCGAACGTCGCGTCGGCGAACGCCTCGGCGAACGCCGCGGTGGAGCGTCGCGCGTCGACCGCCGCCTGCGCGCGCTCGGTCTTCAGCTCGTCGAGCACGATCGCCAGCGCCTCGACCTGCTCGTCGCGGAGCTCGAGCTTGTGCGCGAGGAAGCGAAGCGGCCTGCGCACGCCGAACGAGCCGCCGCCGAGATCGCCGTCGCCTTCGGGAGCGAACCTTGCGCCGCCGAACGGACCGTGCGCGTGACCGCCGCGCGACCCATCGCCGCAGCGCCCAGCCCACGCGCCGAAACCCTCACCATGTGCCGCCTGCGCGCCTGCGCGCGCGCGCTGCCAGAAGCCGATGAAACCGGGGTGCA
>CAIXWQ010000214.1 GCA_903923175.1 uncultured delta proteobacterium
GACGACGCGCAGGTCGAGCCCCACCAGGGCGTTCTCGCGCGTCCGATCGTCGAGCTCGATGACGTTGCCCGTGATCCGCAGCGACGCGCGGTCGAGGCCGACCAGCTGCACGTCGAGGGCGCGCGCGGTCGGCACGCGGATGGTGGCGTGGAGCGACCGCGAGCCCGCGCCGGCGAAGCGCACGCGCACCCGCGGGGCCCCCGTCACGTCGGCCGTCGCGACCCCGCCGCTGGCCCACTCCGCGAGCGCCGCCCGCAGCCTCGCGCGCAGGTCCGCGAGCGTGACAGCGGCGGCCGGATCGACCGCGAGGTTGATCGACTCGCCCGGATCGCGCTCGAGGTCGTAGAGCTCCTCGGCGCCCCAGATGTGCCGCTGCGGCTCGTCGTGGGCGACGTAGCGGAAATGGCTCCACTGGATGGCGCTGGTGCCGCGCCCCATCGAGACGATCGCCCGCTCGGTCGCAGGCGCGGCTGCGCGGGCGGCGCCGCCCACGCGCGACGCGGGTGACGCGGGTGACGCGGGTGACGCGTGCGACGAGTGCGCGAGGAGATCCACCCCGTGGTGGCGCGGATCGGGCTCGAGCCCCTCGAGCCGCAGGATGGTCGGCACCAGATCGAGCGACGACACCGGCGCGTCGATGGCCGCCCCCTCGGGGATGACCCCCGGCAGCGACAGCAGGATCGGCACGCGCGTCGTCTCCTCGTACTGGTGGATGGCGTGCGCGAAGAGCGTCTCCTCGGCGGCGTGGTGGTCGAAGCTGAGCGTCTCGCCGTGGTCGGCGGTCACCACCACCAGCGTGTGCGCGCGCGCGCCGGTGCGATCGAGCTCCGCGAGCAGCTCGCCGATGGCGCCGTCGTCCTTGCAGGCCTCGGCGCGGTACTGCGCGATCATGCCGTCGACGCCGAGCGGATCCGGCGGCTGCGGCACGCGCGCCATGCACGCCGGCGTGGGCATCATCGGGTAGTGCGGGGCGTTGAAGTTGACGAAGGTGAACGTGCGCTCGCCGGCGTGCGCGCGCATCGACGCGAGCGTCGCGCGGAGCGTCGCCTCGGTGTCGTGGAAGTCGTGCTCGAAGCCGTCGAACGTCTCGAAGCCGAGGTCGACCCCCATCGGGTCCCAGCCGTAGAGGAAGTGGTTGTTGCCGATCGCGCGCGTCGTCGCGCCGGCGCGGCGCAGGGCGAGGGGCAGCAGCGGCGGCCCGGCGCCGTAGAACGCGCTGGTGTCCGCGGGCCCGACGATCCACTTCGACGAGGCGATGCCGTAGTGATCGGCGAAGACGCCCGCCAGCATCGCGATCGTCCCCGGCCGCGTCCAGTGCGAGCCGCTCGTCGCTCGGCGGAAGATCGTGCTCCGCTTGGCGAGCGCCTCGAGGCTCGGCACGACGCCGTCGACCGGCGCCAGCAGCGTCCCCCCCGGCGCATGGGGCGCGGCGCGCTTCTTCGCGTCGCTCGCGGCGTCGTGGAACGCGCTGATCACGTCGGGGCGCAGCGCGTCGACGACGATGAACAGCACGTCGTAGGGGAGCCGCGGCGCCGCGGTGCGCCCGAGCACGCGCGGCGCGCCCCAGAGCGCGACCGGGTGCACCGCGCGCAGCGCCGCGAATTCGGGGCGCGCGTCGGCCTCCGTGCGCAGCACGAGATCCACCTGTTTGCCCGCGAACGCCGCGAGATCGACGCGCAGCCGCCCGAAGCGCTCCCGCTCGCGCTCGTGCACCGCGACGCGCGCGAGCTCGGTGGGGACGCCGCCCGCGGCCTCGCTCACGCCGACCACGAAGCGCACGTCGGCGGTGAGCCCGCCCGGCGCGGCGTCGCCGAGCGCCAGCACCGCAGGCTCGACCTCGAGTCGCGCCGCGGTCGGCACCTTCACGCGGAAGCGGAGCGTGGTCGGCGCGATCGCGACGATGGCCTCGCGCTGCGCCCAGGCCGACATCGTCTCGAACGACGCCGGCGGCTCGGAGGCCTTCGCCACGGGGAGCGCCCAGCCGTCGCCCGCGAGGATCCGCGTCGACACGATCTGCGCGAGGCCCACGCGATCGGCCGGGAGCGCGACCCACGGATCGCGCACCCGATGCCAGGTCCCTCGCAGCGCGTCCTCGATCGACGGCGCCGTCGGCCGCTCGATCTCGGCGCTCGCCAGCGCGTCGACCAGGCGCACCGCGACCTCGTCGACCGGCGGCTCGGCCGCCGCGCCCGCGCCGTCCGCCCGCGCGCTCGCGCTCGCGGCGCTCGCGGCAGAGGCAGAGACCGTGGCGGGCACCGGGGTCTCCGAGGCGCTCGCCGGCGCGCGTCGCTGCGCGAGGTTCGCCGCCGCGACGGCGATGGCGACCCCGAACGCGCACCGCAGCGCCGGATCGAGCCAGCCGTCACGCCCTTGCACCCGTCGAGCGTGGACGCCGGGCCCCGCGTTCGTCAACGACAACGTGTGCGCGCGAACGCATGGATGATCCGCGCCGCCTTCGGGCCTAGCCTCGCGTCATGCTCCCTCGCTCGTGGCGCCACGCCGCCCTGCTCCCGCTCCTCTGCGCGCTCGTCGCGTGCGGCGGCGGCACCCCCTCGGCGAAGGACGCGCGCGCGACGGGCACCGCGACCCCCGCGCCGCCCTCCGAGATCGAGCCGTACGATCCGAGCCGCCCCTGGCCGCACCTCGGCGACGTGCCCCCCGAGATCGCCGCGGACGCCTGGGCCCTCCCCGACGCGCCGAGCACGCTCGCCGCGCTGCGCGGCAAGGTCGTCCTGCTGCAGTTCTGCGACCTCGGCTCCGAGCCGTGCACCAAGGACTTCGCGCGCCTGCGCGCGCTGCACGACGCCCACGCGGCCAAGGGGCTCGCGATCGTCACGCTCGCCTTCGCGGACCTGGACGCCGACGCCCGCGCGGCGATCGCGAAGGCCGGCCTCGTGTGGCAGGTCGGCTTCGGCGATCGCGTGCTCGAGATCGGCGACGCGTACAACTACCACCAGTACCCGGCGGTCTACCTGATCGGGCGCGACGGCAAGCTCCGCTGGTCGGGGCTCTCCGGCGAGCACGCCGACGCGCTCGGTGCGGCGGTCGAGGCCGCGCTGCGCGAGGGCTGAAGGGCCGTCCCTCGCGCACGACGTCACGGCATCACGGGAGTCCGCGGGAACCCCTCGTCGCCGGCGACCTCGCCCTCGATCGCGAGCATCAACGCGAGCGCGACGTCCTCGCGCCAGGGTCGCGCCGCGACCTGCACGCCGACCGGCAGGCCGCTCGACTTGCGATCGACGTCCGCCGCCATGCGCTCGAGCCGGTCCTTCGGCTTGGGGCGCAGGATCTCGTCGCGCCGCACGCGCGTGACCGGCACGACCCCGGCGGGGAAGTGGAGCAGGTTGAACAGCATCGAGCCCGCCCCGGCGAGCGCGAAGTCCTTCGACGCGCCGTGCGGCAGCGCGGGGGTCGCGTGCGCGGCGCCGAGCACCGCGTCGAGGCGCGCCTCGTCCATCGCGGCGGTGAACGCGAAGCGATACGCGCGGATCTCGTTCACCAGCACGTAGAGCTCGTGCACGCGCCGCTCGCCGATCACCGACAGCAGCCTCCCCGCGCGCTTCTCGCCGACGAACGAGAGCCCGCGCGCGAGCACCTTGCGCGCGTGGTCGGGGATGCGCGCGACGCGCTCCAGCGCCTTGAGCACCGGGTCGACCTCCGCGCCCGCCAGCGCGCGCGCGATCGTCTCGCCGCCGTCCGCGCTCATCGCCGCGAAGAAGCGCTCGATCGCCTCGCCCACGCCCGCGGGCGCGAACGGCACGACCTCGGCGCCGCGGGCGCGCAGCGCGTCGGCCGCCCGGTCGATCGCGCGACGGAGGCCGCGCGAGATCGGGAACACGGCGTCGTCGGCCAGCACGCCCACGCGCAGCTTGCCCACGTCGACCGCCGCCGGATCGCCGATGGCGAGCGGCGCGACGCGGCCGTCGATCGCGCTCATGCGCACGGGATCGAGCGCGCGCGCGAAGAACGCGACGTCGCGCGCGGTGCGCGCCATCGGCCCGACCTGCCCGCGGATGGCCTCCTGCCCCGGCATCGAGGTGTTGGACCCCTTGTTCGTCCAGCGATCGGGGCCCGGCTTGAGCCCCGCGATCCCGGTGAAGTGCGCGGGGACGCGGATGCTGCCGCCGATGTCGGTGCCGACGCCGAGCGGGGACATGCCTGCCGCGAGCGCCGCGGCCTCGCCGCCCGAGGAGCCCCCCGGCGTGTGCGCCAGGCTGAAGGGGTTCGCGCACTGCCCGAAGAGCGGGTTGCGGCTCTCGTGGTAGATCAGGAACTGCGAGACGTTGGTGCGGCCGAGGATCACGGCCCCCGCCTCGCGCAGCATCTGGACGACCCCCGCGTCGCTCTTCGCGAGCAGGTTGCGGCGCGACGGCACGCCCATCGTCGCGGCGAGCCCGGCCATGTCGAGCGACTCCTTCACGCTCACCGGCAGGCCGTGCAGCGGGCCGCGCTGCTCGCCGCGCGCGCGCTCCGCGTCGGCGCGCCGCGCCTCGTCGAGCGCGCGGGCGCGGAACACCTCGGTGAACGCGCGCACGCGCCCGTCGATCGACTCGATGCGCTCGAGGTGGGCGCGCACCAGCTCCTCGGACGAGACCTCGCGGCGCTCGAGCAGGGCGTACATGTCGGTGGCCGAGAGGGCGTGGAGCTCGCGCATGACCGCGCACCGTAGTCGCGACGGAGCCTCGATCAAACCCGCCCCCTGGGCGCAGCGGCGGCGGCGCCCTACCCTCGCTCTCCATGCCTCTTCCGCCTGGCCCGGACCTCTCCTCGTGGCGCCAGCTCTATCGCTGGATCCGCGAGCCGATGCCCTTCCTGGAGGAGTGCCGGGCGCGCTACGGCCGCTCGTGGACACTCCACTTGCCCGGGCTCGCGCACGCCGTCGTGATGACCACCGACGACGCCGTGATCCGCGCCGTGTTCGCCGACGCGGGCGACGCGCTGCACGCGGGCGAGGCCAACGTCGTGCTGCGCCCCTTCGTCGGCCGGCGCTCGATCCTGCTCGCCGACGGCCCCGCGCACCGACGCAAGCGCAAGCTCCTGCTGCCGCCCTTCCACGGCGAGCGCATGCACGCGTACGGCCGCACCATCCTCGAGGTCGCCGACGCGTCGGTCGATCGCTGGGCCGTCGGGCGCGCGTTCCCGCTCCACCCGGAGATGCGCGAGATCACCCTGCGCATCATCGTCCGCACCGTCTTCGGCATCGAGGGCGACGCGCGCTTCGAGGAGCTCGTGGGGCTCCTCGGCGAGGCGCTCGACGCCGCCGCCTGGCCGCCGCTGCTGATGCCGATGTTCCAGCGTCGCCTGCTCGGCTTCGGGCCGTGGGCGCGCTACGAGCGCACGGTCCGCGACGCCGACGCCATCCTGTACGAGGAGATCGCGCGCCGACGCCGCGCGGACGTGCCGCGTGCCGACATCCTCTCGATGCTGCTTTCGGCGCGCGACGAGGACGGCCACCCGATGCCCGACGCGGAGCTGCGCGACGAGCTCGTCACGCTCCTCGTCGCCGGCCACGAGACGACCGCGACCGCGCTCACCTGGGCGTTCCGCCACCTGCTGGAGCGCCGCGATCTCGAGGGGCGCATGCTCGCCGAGCTCGAGCCCGCCTTCGCGCGGGGCCCCGACGCGCTCGCCAAGCTCCCGCTGCTCGACGCGGTCACGCGCGAGACGCTCCGGCTCCGCCCGGTGATCCCGATCGTCGCGCGGCTGCTCAAGGAGCCGATGCGCCTCGGCGAGCTCGACCTGCCGGCCGGCGTGGCGATCGCGCCGGCGATCTACGTCACGCAGCGCGACCCCGAGCTCTTCGAGAACCCGAGCGCGTTCGACCCCGATCGGTTCCTGCGCACGTCGAGCCGCCCGGCCGCGTCCGAGTGGTTCCCCTTCGGCGGCGGCGTCCGGCGCTGCGTCGGGATGGCCTTCGCCCTGTACGAGATGAAGCTCGTGCTCGCGACCGTCGTGCGCCGCGCCCGGCTGAGGCTCGCGCCCGGCGCGGTCGCCGGCATGGAGCGCCGCTCGATCACCTTCGCCCCGCGCGACGGCCTCCCCGTGCTCGCCGTCGCGAAGGCGCCGCGCGGCGAGAGCGTCGCGGACGAAGCCCCCGAAAGGCGCGCGACGACCCCCGAAGCCGCGGAGTGAACGATGGCCGACCAGGATCCGAAGCACGACGAGGGGCACGCGGTCCACGCGCACGACGCGCCGCACGCGCACCACGCGCATCACGCGCATCACGCGCCGCACGAAGCCGGAGACCGGCCGCGCGCCCGCGCGCTCATCGTGACCGTGAGCGACACGCGCACGCTGGCCGACGACGAAGGGGGCGCGCTGGCCGCGGATCTGGTGCGCGCCGCCGGTCACGAGGTCGTGCGTCGCGCGATCGTTCCGGACGAGATCGAGGCCATCCGCGCCGCCGTGCGGGCCGGCTGCGAAGAGGGGCTCGATCTGGTGATCACCACCGGTGGCACGGGGATCGCGGCGCGCGACGTGACGTACGAGGCGATCGACGCGCTGCTCGACAAGCGCCTCGACGGCTTCGGCGAGGCGTTCCGCGCGAAGTCGTGGGGTCAGGTCGGTCCGCGCGCGATCCTGTCACGCGCGCTCGCGGGCACCGCCGGGCGCGCGCTCGTGGTCGCGCTGCCGGGGAGCCCCAAGGCCGTGCGGCTCGCGCTCGAGGAGGTCTTGCTCCCGCTCGTGCCGCACGCGATCGGGCTGCTGCGCGGGTAGCGCGCCGCTACGGCGTCCCCTCGACGACGGGCTCGGGCTGCGCCTCGCGGAGGAACGGCGACACGCGCTGCCGGAACTCGATCGACCACGGGGCCGGCTTGCGGGTCTTGGGGTCGACGCAGACGATCACGCGACTGCCGGTGGCGTAGTCCACGTCCTGATCCATCGGCAGGATGCGGTAGCCGAACGTCAGGCTCGAGCGCCCGAGCCGCTCGACCCAGATGCGCACCCGCACCTCGCCGAGGCCCGTGACCGGCTTCAGGTATTCGATCTGGTTCGTACGGACGAGGTGGTAGCGATCCGGATTACCCGACTCGTCGAGCAGCCCGCCCCACCCCATGGTGCGCATCCAGAACGAGCCGATCGTGCGCTCGAACAGCAGCAGGTAGCGCGCGTTGTGGAGGATCTGCAGCGCGTCGAGGTCGTCGAAGTAGACGCCGTGAATGGCTTCGTGGAATCGCATGGCGAGCCGCAAGCCACCACCGAAACCCGGGTGCGGCAAGTCGAGCCGGCGCGATCCTGGGCTCAGAAGAAGACCATCCCGACGCCGAGGCTGACCCCGCGGCCGGTGGACGTCGCCGCCGAGAAGGCGGCGTCCTCGGTGGAGCCGTCGACGCGTCCACGCAGGAACCCTCGCACCTCGAAGCGCAGCGCCGTCTTGTCGTGGACGCGCGTCTCGAGGCCGGCGCCGAGCACCGCGCCGAGGTACGTGTTCGTCCACGGCGTGCCGATCGGGAGCGGGCGATCGGGCCCCGTGTCGAAGTGGGAGAGTCGCAGCTCGAACCCGGTCAGCGTGTAGAGCTGAATCGGCGAGTCCGGCGTGAGGTAGAAGTACATCTCGGGGAGACTGAAGGCGAGGTCGTAGCGGCGATAGCCGGAAGGATCGACGCCGAAGCCCTCCTCCATCCCGAGCACGATCGCGACGCGCCGACTCGCGCGGCCGTGCATCGTGGTCCGCAGCGCGAACATGCCATTCGCGCCCGTCCGCAGCGCATCGCCGCTCGAGCTCGCGCGCAGGACGTCGATCCCGAGGCCGACCCCGGCCACGTCGCGCGGCTCCGCGCGGGCGGGCGGCGGCGGGACGTCCGCGGGGTCGCTGTCACAGCTCGGAGCGCCTGCGGGTGACGCGGGTGACGCGGGTGATGCGAGCGGCCTCGAATCGCCGACGCCGACGCCGCTCACGGGCTCGGGTTCCGGCTCCCGCGCGGCGCGGGCCGCAGGGCGAACGACCTCGAAGCTGCAGCTCCACGCGCCGTAGCCGAGCGTCGAGACGCCCCCAACGGCGCTCGCACGGTACGACGACGCGCCCGCGCGCATCTCGATCGTCACCTCGCCGCCGCGCTCGAACGAGATCACCCCCGCGTGCACGGCGGCCGTGCAGATCGAGGAGTCGTCCGTGTACGGCCCGTCGCCCCAGACGGTGGCGCGGCTCCCGCGCGCCGGGCACGTGAAGGTGCGCCGGGCGCCGATCTCGCACCGCATCGAGGTCGCCGTGCTCGACCACGAGGCCTCCGCCCCGCTCGCCGCGCTCGCGGCGCTCGTCTGGATCGCCAAGAGCACGAGCGCGATCACCGAGGGCCCCACTGCGGCGACTCGAATGGACATGACGATCTCCCCCTCCGGCCACGTCGGAGAGCTCGAATCACGCCGCAGGGACGACGCACCGACGTCGCTCGCGCGCGGATCCCGGATTGGCAGGCTCGCGCCGCGCGTCGCGCCGGCTCGAGGTGGCGGCGATCGCCGCGTCGCACGGGTCAACGTGGCGAGCGACGAAATGTTCCCGGGCTCGCCGCGCGCGCGCTTGCCAGTTTCCTGACGCGCGCGGCGGCCCGCTCGTTCACTGCAGCGTGATCACGAGCGCGGAGTTCACGTCGTCGGGCTGCGCTGCGACCGTGCGCACGCCGCCGGTGAACGTGGGGGCCCCCGCGACGGCGGGCGGCGCGGCCACCTTGCACGTCGGGTGATCGACCTGCACGGTCACCGCGGCGCCGGGCGTGACGTTGTAGATGACCGCGACCGGCCGCGGCGCCGTCACCGCCTGGAACGACGTCACCGTGTCGTCGGGCACCGCGCCGGCGCTGAAGTAGAGGACGAGCGCGTCGGTCGGCGTGAGCACCTTCACCGTGCCGCCCGCGGCGCTCGCGCACGAGCCGGTCGTGTTGACCACCAGCTGCACGAGCGCCTTTGTGTTGTCGAACTTCGCCAGCGTCGCCTGCTCGATGGTGAACGCCTGATGGTCGGGGATGACGGCGTCGCCGTGGTCGACGTTGGTGCCGATCGCCTTCGAGTCCGGGAACAGGAGCTTGCTGTAGGCCGAATTCGTGACCGTCGGCTGGAGCACGGTCGCGCTGGCGGGGACGGTGAGCGACCACACGCCCATCGCGTCGGTCGTCGTCGAGACGCCGTTGTCGGTGACCGTGAGGCCCGCCACCGGCTTGAGCGTGAAGTAGTCGACGAACCGGCCGTGCTCGGTCAGCCCGCCGGCCGGCGCGTCGACGCTCGGCGCCGTGTCCGCGACGCCCGTGTCCGCGGCGACGGGCGCCGACGCGGAGCTCGAGCTGCAGGCGCCGAGCGCGAGGGCGCCGAACGGAACGAGCGCCACGAACCGCTGGAAGTGTCGATTCGACGCGTGATGCATGGGTGGCTCCGGGGATGGCGCAGGGTGGTGCGGGACGCGCGATGCGTGATGGCGATCGCGCCGCGCGACGGCTCGTCTCGGCCTCGCCCCCCCCCGGGAGGACTGCACGAAACGTCACGACCGAGTCTACGCTAGCGCAGAGACGTTTCGGGCAGGTTCCGGCGAAGGCCGATTGCGTCCAGTGGCGAGATCGTGATTGGGACTCGCGCTGCGTCCGCCGACGGCGACTCGATTGCCCGTTCGAACGCTATCCGCCCGTCGCACGCATGCTGACGTGTGCGGCCGTCTCCTCGGTGCACCCCTTCCACACCACGCCGTCCGGCTTCTTCGCCCAGGCCTCATCGAGCCCCTGCGCGATGACCTCGACGTCGCCGGCCACGATGGCGGCGTGCACGTCGACGGCGTCGCTCGTCGCCAGACACGGCCTCAGCGCGCCGTCGCTCGTCACGCGCAGCCGATCGCAGCCGTCGCAGAACGTGTCGCTCGAGCCGGTGATGAAGCCGATCTGCCGCCCCGAGCCGTCCTTCGCGTGCGCGTAGCGCGCCGGCCCGCGGTCGGCCGGGCGCGCGGTCGGCGCCTCGTCGAGCAGCGCGGCGAGCCGCGCACGGATCTGGGCGTACGGGACGAAGCGCCCGCGCACCTGCGCCCCCTCGCCGATCGACATCAGCTCGAGGAAGCGCGGCGTCGCGCCCTGCGACCAGGCCCAGCGCGCGATCGCCTGGAGCTCGTCGGCGTTCCCCACGCTGCCGGCGTCACGGCCGTCCGCGTCGACGACCACGGTGTTGGTCTTCAGCTCCGAGAAGCCGGCCGCCCGGGCCGCCGAGACGCCCGCGAGCACGTCGTCGAGGCGACCGCCGCGCGTGATCTGCCAGAAGCGCTCGGGCACGAGGGAGTCGATCGAGATGTTCAGCCGGCGGAGCCCCGCCGCGCGCAGCGGCGCCGCGAGCTCGGCAAGCCGGGTGCCGTTCGTCGTCATCGCGAGGTCGCGCACGCCGGGGATCTCGGCGATCCGCGCGACGATCTCCAGGACCTCGGGGTGCACGAGCGGCTCGCCGCCGGTGATGCGGATGCGCTCCACGCCGCGCAGCACCAGCCCCTCCACGAGCGCCGCCCAGTGAGACGCCCGGAGCCTGCGCTCGGCCGGAAGGTAGCCGTCGCGACGGTTCGGGCGGCAGTAGACGCACGCGAGATCGCAGCGGTCGGTGATCGACAGGCGCGCGAGGCGCGGCGCCGCGCGCTCGGGGGCCGACGAGGCTCGCGGCTTCGCGACGGCGCCCTGCGCGCTCGAATTCAGGACGGGGAGAGAGATCACGCGAGATCCATCCTACGGCGGCCGGCAGGGAGGGCGGAAGGAGCGATGTCGGTGAGAGCCTCGATCGTGCCCCATGGGTTCGCGCGTGCGCAGCGCCAGCGGCACGTACGGCGCCGCTCGATCGTCGCGGCGTTCGAGCGCGCGACCGTGTCACGCTCGGGCACCGACGCGCCGGCCGAAGCAGGAGCGTGCGCGCGCCGGCCCGAGGCACGACGGAGCTCGGCGAGCGCGCCGTGCGTCCGGAGCGCGCGTGCGTGGGTCGCGTGCGCGTCGTGCGCGGCGTGCGCGTCGTGCGCGGCGTGTGTGGCGTGCGTGGGGCGCAGTGGCCCCGCCGTCGCGCGCCCTGCTCCGCCGCTTCGCGCCCTCGCGGCGACGCCCCCTCGCCGAGCGCCGTGCCGCGCGGACCGCGGGCCGCCGAGGGCGACCATGTTCGTGGGAGCGCGCAAACGAGTCCTTGACCCGGGCGCGCTCCCTCGATGATGTTTGCCGTAGACCTTCGATCGGAGGCGTTTCATGAAGCGGGTCTTCGCAGCTGCGGTTGCCGTTCTCGTCGGTTCTTCTCTCGTGGCGTGTGGCGGCGGCGGCGGCGGACGCCCGTCGGGCGGTGGCGGTGACGACGACGACGTCGTCGGTTGGACCACCGACCTCGACAGCGACGCCCCCACGCTCGTGTCCTATTTCTCGGGGAAGGCGGAGTCGTACGGCTGCCAGACCGCGAAGCGCGAGGCGACCTCGGTCGTCGAGAAATGCCCTGAGGGGCCGATCGTGATGCTGAAGGAGGGCCGCAAGGTCACCATCGGCTGCAAGGGGATGTCGCTCCCCGAGTGCCGCGGCCTCTTCAAGCGCATCAGCGAAGCGCCGTAGCGGCCCGGGCCGCACGCGTGCGCGCTCGAGCCCCCTCGAGCGCGCATCGCCGTTTTTGGGGCACCTCGTCGGCGCAGGCCGCGTCGCGGCTGGTATCACTGCCCACCGGGGCGGTCGGCAGCGCCTCGCCCCGCCTCCGTGAATCCGCCGGGGCCCACCCCACCGGAGAGACTGTTTCACAGGTCCTCAGTCCGCCGGGGCCTCGAGCGCGCGCCAGAGGTACCAGCTGCCGATCGAGCGGAACGGGCGCCACTTCTCGGCGAGCTCGGTGAGCCGCGCGGGGTCGGGGAGCTCGCGCAGGCGGTACACGCGCTGCGCCCCCTTGCGGACGCCGAGGTCGTCGACGGGGAGCACGTCGGGGCGGCCGAGCTCGAACATGAGCAGCATCTCAGCCGTCCAGCGGCCGATGCCGCGCAGCTTCACGAGCTCCGCGACGACGTGCTCGTCGGGGGCGCGCTCGAGCGCGGCGAGGTCGATCGCGCCATCGCGCACGGCCGCCGCGAGCCCGTGCACCGCGCGCGCCTTCGCGGCCGAGAGGCCGACCTCGCGGAGCACCGGCTCGGCGAGCGCGAGGAGCCGCTCGGCCGCGTCCAGCCACACGGCGAGATCGTTCGACGACCACGCCGGCGCCTCACCCGTCGCGGCGGCGCCGAGGCGCGCCTCGAGCCGCCCGAAGATCGTCGCGGCCGCCTTGCCCGACAGCTGCTGCCCCGTGATGGCACGCACGAGCGTGCGAAAGAGCCCGCCCCGCGAGCGCACCGGGAGCTCGCAGGGCCGCGCGCGCACGAGCCCCGCGAGCGCGGGGTCGACGCGCGCGAGGTGGCGGCGCGCCATGGCGTGCTCGGCGTCGTCGAGGCTGCCCCCTTCGAGCGAGAGCAGCGCGGCCTTGGTCGAGAGCCCGCCGGGCGCCGAGAACCCGCCCGCGCCCCCCTCGGCGATCACGCGGTGGCACGGGACGACGATCGGCGTCGGATTGCGCGCCATCGCGACGCCGATCGCGCGCGCCGAGCCGCGGCCGAGCGCGCGACAGAGCCAGGCGTAGGTGCGCGTCTCGCCGGGCGGGATGCGGCGCGTCTCGTCGTAGACCGCGCGCGTGAACGGCGTGAGCGAGCCCTGATCGAGCGGCAGATCGTCGTAGTCGACGCGCGCGCCGCCCAGGTGCGCCGCGA
>CAIXWQ010000215.1 GCA_903923175.1 uncultured delta proteobacterium
CCAAGTCCGCGTCGGTGTAGCTGACGTCGCCGCCGCGCACTCGGGGGCGTACCGCCCCCGCTCCCCTGGTTGCTCTCCTCGTTCGCGCGCGCTGCGCGCACGCGCCCTGCGGCGAGCCCTACCGAGACGGGCCGCGCGGAGGGCGCGATCGTCGTGCATGGCGCGTAAGCGGCCGTGCTCGGTGTGCAGGTGCTGGTTCTTCCCGGACCCGCGAGTCGGCGATCGGCAGCGCGTCTGCTCGAAGGCGACGTGCCAGGCGGCGCGTCGCAAGAAGACGCAGTCGTCGTGGCGTACGGGCAACCCTGGCTACTTCGCGGCGCGTCGGATCACCGAGCGAGCGGCGGCGGCCGAGGCGGCTGCTGCGCCACCGCCGGCGCCGCGGATGCCGCGGCCGCTGGACCGACTTCCCTGGGACCTCGCGCAAGACGAGTTCGGGGCGCAGGGCGTGGATTTCATTGCGGTATTCGGCCGAGTTCTCCTTCGGACGGCGCAAGACCAGAGAAGGGCGCAAGTGCTCGATACCTCGTGAGAATTCGAGAGACATGCCCGTCCGCGCCGAAAGACGAGACGCGCGGCCTGGCAGCCTCGAGCTCGCGATGGACCTCGAGCTCGGCCAAGTCGATCGGCGCTACGAGTCGCTGCGGACGCGGAGCAAGTCGCGTGAGCGCAAGCTGCTCGCCTCGCTCGCCGAGATCGGGCAGCAGAGCCCGGTCGTGGTGGTGCGCGATGCCGCCGCGCTCGTGCTCGTCGACGGCTTCAAGCGCGTGCGCGCGCTCAGCCGACTCGGGCACGATCTGGTGCAGGCGATCGAGTGGTCGGTGGGCGAGGCCGACGCGCTCATGCTCGAGCGGATGCTGCGCGGCGGCGACGCCGACAGCGCGATCGAGGAGGGGTGGTTTCTGCGCGAGCTCACGACGCGCTTCGGGCTCGGGCTCGAGGAGCTGTCGCGGCGATTCGATCGGAGCAAGAGCTGGGTGAGCCGGCGCATCGGGCTCGTCGGCGAGCTGCCCGAGCGCGTGCAGTCGCACGTGCGCGAGGGGGCGATCGGCGCGCACGCGGCGATGAAGTTCCTGGTGCCGTTGGCGCGCGCCAACGAGGAGCACGCGGTGCGCCTCGCCGACGCCATCGCGCCGCTGCGGCTGTCGAATCGGCAGGTCGGCGAGCTGTACGCGACCTACCAGTCGAGCAACGCGGACGCGCGCGAGATCCTGATGCGCAACCCGATGCTGGTGCTCGAGGCGCGCGCGGAGATCGCGGCCGACGGCGCGGCGCCCGTCGAGAAGCTGCTCGAAGATCTGCACATCGTGGCCGCGGTCGCTCGTCGCGCCCACACGCGGCTCGTGAAGGGCGCCGTCGACGGCGCGGGCGAGGAGGCGCGCGAGGCGGTGCGGCTCGCGTGCGGCAGCGCGCATGGCGAGGTCGAGCGCCTCAAGCGGCGCAGCGATCGGGAGGCGAAACATGCTGAATCAGACGACGCGGTCGGCCATCCTCCGGCTGCGTGAGGAGGGGCACGGCTCGCGCGCAATCGCGGACGCGCTCGGGATCTCGCGCGGCGCGGTCAAGCGCGTGCTGGCCGCAGGTCACGACGCCGTGCCGCACATCGAGCGCGCCGAGCGCGCCGTGCCGCATCACCAGGACATCCTCGCGCTCTACGCCTCGTGCAAGGGCAACCTCGTACGCGTGCACGAGGAGCTCTCGGCGCTCGGCGCCGCGGTGAGCTACCCCGCGCTGACGGCGTACTGCCGTCGGCACGGGATCGGCTTCGCACCGCCGAAGCCGGCGGGGCACTACGACTTCGCGCCGGGCGAGGAGATGCAGCACGACACCTCGCCGCACGAGGCGGAGATCGCGGGACACCGCACCAAGATCCAGACGGCGTCGCTCGCACTTTGCTACTCGCGAATGCTCTTCTTCCAGTGCTATCCGCGCTTCAGCCGATTCGAGTGCAAGGTCTTCCTCACCGACGCGGTGACCTACTTCGACGGCGCGTGCGCGCGCTGCATGATCGACAACACGCACGTCATCGTGCTCTCTGGCACGGGTCGCCAGATGGTGGCGGTGCCCGAGATGGTCGCCTTCGGCGAGCGCTTCGACTTCGACTTCGTCGCGCACGAGCTCGGCGACGCCAACCGCTCGGCGCGCGTCGAGCGCCCCTTCGATCACATCGAGAACAACTTCTTCGCCGGGCGCCGGTTCGCGTCCTTCGAGGACCTCAACGCGCAGGCGCGCGCCTGGTGCGACAAGGTCAACGCCACCTCGAAGCGGCACCTGCACGCGAGCCCGCGCGAGCTCTTCGCCAAGGAGCGAGTGGCCATGAAGCCATTGCCGATCTTCGTGCCTGAGGTCTACGAGCTACACCACCGCACCGTCGACACCGAGGGCTACGTCAACGTCCGGCGTAACCGCTACTCGGTGCCGTACCAGCTCATCGGCCGCGACGTCGAGGTGCGCGAGAGCAAGGAACGCGTCGATGTCTACGACGGGCCGCGGCGCGTCGCCTCCCACCGTCGGGTCCTCGTGCCGCTCGACGCGCGCGTGACCGATCTCGGGCATCGGCCGCCGCGCAGCGAGGGGCTCTTCGCCAGGCACGCCGTCTCCGTCGAAGAGCGCCGATTGGCCGAGCGGCTCGCCGAGACCGTGGCGTACGTCGCGCTGCTGCGCGAGCGAGGGCGCGGCGGCACGCGCGATCTGCGCTGGCTGTTGCGGATGGTCGACGACTACCCGCGCGAGCCGATGCGCGAGGCGCTCGCCGAGGCGACCCGATACCGCATGGCCGATCTCGATCGGCTCGAGCGCATGGTGCTGCGCCGCATCGCACGCGACTTCTTCAGCGGGCCCGACGACCCGAAGGACGGCAACGATGACCGATGAGATCGCACAGCTGCTCAAGTCCCTTCACCTCGGGCGCGTCGCCGAGATCCTCGATGACGAGCTGGCGAATGCCGAGACGGGGAGCCTCTCGTACCAGGACCTGATCGCACGTCTGCTTCGCGCGCAGTGGCACCATGCCCAGCAGAATGCGCTCGAGTGGCGCATCGATCGCGCCAAGCTCCCCGAGAAGTGGACCCTCGAGTCCTTCCCCTTCAAGAAGCAGCCGGGCGTCTCCCAGAAGCAGATCCGCGGCTTCGCCGAGCTCGACTTCGTCGCCAAGGCCGAGAACATCGTCTTCATCGGACCGACCGGCGTCGGCAAGACCGGACTCGCCTCCGGCCTGCTCCTCAAGGCGCTCCAGAACGGACACCGCGGCCGCTTCGTGCGCGCCCAAGATCTCTTCGACGAGATGTACGCCTCGCTCGCCGACCGCTCGACCCGCAAGCTGCTCACCTACCTCGCGCGTCTCGAGGTGCTCGTGATCGACGAGATGGGCTACCTCAATCTCCGACCCGAGCAGACGAACATCTTCTTCAAGCTCATGGAGGAGCGCTACCGGCGTCGCGCCACCATCATCACGACGAATCTCGAGTACGAGGAGTGGCACAACTTCCTCGGCAACAAGCCCCTCGTCGAAGCGCTCCTCTCGCGCCTACGTCACCAGTGCCACACCGTCCGCATCGAGGGCTCCTCGCTGCGCGCGCCGCAGAACGGCGGCTGACTCCTCCACCCGCTGCGCGACGACGAGCCCCCGCTGCGACGACCGATGGGTCCGAGCGACGGGGGCTTTCGTGCGTCCGCGGCGCGGACCGCGATCGCTGCGCGGCGGCGTGATCGCGATCCAGATCCCGCCGCGCGATCCCGGCGTGGGTCCGTCTTGGCGAGCGGGGGCGGGTCTGTTTTGGGCAGCGGCGAAG
>CAIXWQ010000216.1 GCA_903923175.1 uncultured delta proteobacterium
CGCCGCGCCGCCCGCGGCCGCCCCGCCCGCCGCTGCGCCCGCCGCCGCGCCCGTCGCCGAGGCCGTCCCCGAGGAGCAGCCGGGCGAGGTCGAGGTCGAGTCCGCCCCGCCGCCTCCTCAGCAGGAGGTCATCGACGTCCGGAGCCGTCCGGCCGCCGACTTCGTCTGGATCTCGGGGCACTGGGCGTTCCGCGGCCGCTGGCTGTGGGTGAGCGGCCACTGGGCGCGCGGCCGCGCCGGGCACGTCTGGGTCGGTGGTCACTGGGATCGCGGGCCGAACGGTCGTTCGCGTTGGGTCGCGGGGCACTGGCAGCGCTGAACCCGTCTCGCGCGCGCCGCGCCAGGTCGCGCGTCGCGACGCTGTGAAACGCAGAAGCCCACGCGCCTCTCGGCACGTGGGCTTTCGCTCGGGCGGGCGCGTCGCCGCTCGGCCGTGAGGCCGCGGGGCGACGAGCGTGCGACTCAGAGCGCGGGAAAACTCCCGCGCTCTTCACTGCCCACCGGGGCGGTCGGCACCGCCCCGCCCCGCCGAATGCGATTCGTCGGGGCCAAACCCCACCGGAGAGACTGTTTCACAGTCTCTCAGAGGACCGGATCGGGCTTCACGCCGGCCTTGGTGGCGGCCTCGCAGCCGAGCGGCGTGGTGGTGGCCTTGCCGCGCATCTTGACGATCACGAACTCGACGCGGCGGTTCTTCTCGTCGTCCTTGGCGTCGAGCGGGCAGTACGAGCCGTAGCCCTTCGCGCGCAGCTTCGCGGCCGGGATGCCGAGCTTCACGAGCGCGTCGACGACGGCGGTCGCGCGCTGCTGCGTGAGCTTGAGGTTGTACGCGGCGTCGCCGTTGCGGTCGGCGTGGCCGGCGACCTCGATCAGGTCGATGTGCTTGCCTTCCTTCGCGACGAGCTGGGCGATCTCGCCGAGCAGCGACTCGCTCGAGGTGGCGATCGTCGCCGCGCCGCTGGCGAACATGATCTTCTCGGTGATCTCGACGTGCGTGTCGCCGATGCGGACGCGCCCGACGCGCTCCGGGCAGCCGTTGCGCTCGGGGTGCTCGGTGTTGGCGACCCCCTTCTCCGTGGGGCACTTGTCGTCGACGTCCGGGATCCCGTCGCCGTCGGTGTCGACCGGCGGGGGCGGCGCGGAGGCCACCGGGGCGGCGCTCGAGGGCGCCGGCGGTGCGGTGCTCACGACGACCGCGTGGTGGCAGCCGAAGGCGGCGAGCGCCGGGGCGGAGAGCACGAACAGGAACGGCGCGAGGCGCGTGCGGAGGGTAGCGAGTTTCGTCGTCATGCGGCGCACGCTAGTCGCGGCGCGCGCGGGCGTGCGCGGCTCGATTGCCATTCTTCACATTCGAACACGAAGGCCGTCCCGGACGTCATCGTCACGGACCCGTGCGCAAACGTAGCGCTGCCAGGCTCGTCCCTACCCGAGACGCGGGGACGCTCAGCGGTGCTCGTGGCGGTGGTGCACGTCGACCCCGTGCGGGTGCGCGTGCTCGGTCGCCTCGTGCCGGTGCGCGTGGCTGTGCGCGCCGAGCACCGGCGGCACGTGGACGTGTTCGTGGTGCCCGTCGTCGTGTCGGTGCGCGTGCTCGTGCTCCAGCGCCTCGTGTCGGTGGGCGTGGCCGTGCTTCTCGGTGAGGTGGAGCGCGATCGCGACGAGGAAGCATGCCGCGGCCGCGCCGACGAGCCCGCCGCCGAGGCGGTCGCCCAGCGCGAAGGCGAGCGCGGCGCCGACGAACGGGCCGAACGCGAAGAGCGAGCCGGTGCGCGCGGCCCCGAGGACCCGCTGCGCGCGCAGGTAGAGGCGCAGGCTCACCCCGTAGCCCGCCGCGCCGCACGCGAGCAGCGCCCCGCACGCGCCGGCCGCGGGCCAGCGATCGCGCGCGAGCAACGCCACGCCCGCCGAGAGCGCCGCGCCGGCGAGCGCCTTCCAGAAGACCACCGCGCGCGGATCGAGCTCGGCGAGCGGGCGCGTGAGCGTGTTGTCGAGGGCCCAGCCGAGCGTCGCCCCAGCGACGGCGAGCAGCCCGAGCAGCGAGCCCGAGCCCGCCCAAGCCGAGCCGGCCGCGCCTCGCGCCGCGAGCAGCGCGCCGCCGGCGACCATGCACGCGCTCGCCAAGACCACGCGCGCGCCGATCGGCTCGGCGTAGAACGCCCGGGCGAGGAGCACGGTCACGACCGCCTCCAGGTTCAAGAGCAGCGAAGCCGAGAGCGCGCTCGCGTGCTGCAGACCCCACGCGAGGCAGGCGGGGGCGAGCGCGGCGCCGAAGAGCGCCACCAGCGCCAGCCGACCCGCGTGCTCGCGGCGCACCGCGGCCTCCTCCGCGCGTGGCCGCGGCCAGCCCGCGCCGAGGGTCGCGCCGGCATAGAGGACCGCGGCGGTCGCGAACGGGCCGACCTCTTGCCCGAACCGCTTCATCAGCGGCGCGGTCGCGCCGAAGAGCACCGCGGCCAGCAGCGCGATCGCCGAGCCGCGTGCGAGCGGGGCGGAGCCTGGCGGCGGCGGCGGCGGCGGCTCGCTCATGCTCCGCTCACGCTCACGTCAGGGCACCTCGCCGTCAAGCACGCGCACCTCGCGCCGCGCCGCGACGGACGAACGGCCGAAGATGAAAATCGGCGCGACCAACGGCGGAGCGCTGACGATGAAGGTCCTTCAACTCCTGCCGGCAGTGGCGCTCCTGGGCTCGTGGGGATGCTCGTCCGCCTCTTCCGCACTCTCCAAGGACGGGGCCGACGGCGCCGTCGACGCCGGCCCGGTGGCAGACGGAGCGGTCGGCGACGCCGCACAGCCGCCGCCGGACGGCCCCCTCGTGATCAACCCTTCGAAGCACAACACGGTGCTCGGCCGTCCGACCGACACCGCGATCGGCATCAGCGTCCTCGCCGACGCGGCGGGCGACAAGGCGTGGGTCGAGTACGGCTTCGAGATCGACGCCGCGAAGGCGAACCTCGTCGGCGGGCAGAAGAGCGCCGTCGGGGGCTCGACGAAGGGTGAGCCGATCGTCCTCGACCTCGCCGGCCTCACGCCGAACGCCAAGTACTACTACCGAGTGCACTACCAGGCTGGCGGCGCGGGCGACGACGTCGACGCGCTCCACAGCTTCCACACCCAGCGCGTCGCGGGGAGCTCGTTCCATTTCGGCGTCCAGGGCGACTCCCACCCGGAGCGCTACCAGAACAAGATGTTCCACGCGGAGCTGTACGGGCTGACGATGGCGCAGGTGCGGGATCGTCAGCCCGACCTGTACTTCATGCTCGGCGACGACTTCAGCATCGAAGACATCATCCAGACCTTCAAGGACGCGAACTACGGCGCCGGCTACGCCTTCAAGAAGGCGGTCGAGGGGGTCGAGCCGTTCAGCCAGTACCAGACCCTGAAGACGCCGTTCTCGGAGCCGATGCTCACCGACGGCGTCTCCTCGCCGCGCAGCAACGCCGCCTACCTCGAGCAGCGCCAGAAGTACCTCGGCGTCATGGCCAACGCGACGTCGCTGATGCTGGTGAACGGCAACCACGAGGAGACGCGGCTCTCGAGCCTCGGCGGCATCTTCAACGACTCGGCGATCTGGGCGGCCGACGGCCGGCTCGAGTACTACCCGCTCCCCGCGCCCGGCGGCTTCTATTCGGGGGACGGCGAGAAGATGGCGTCGGTGAACGGCTACCCGACGCTCGCTGCCTCCGACGGACTGCTGCGCGACTACTACGCCTTCGAGTGGGGCGACGCGCTCTTCGTCACCATCGATCCCTACTGGCACGCCCCCGACCACCCCGAGACGAATCTCTACAACGGCGACAAGGCCGCCGGAAAGAACCTCTGGGGCGCGACCATGGGGGACGCGCAGTACGCGTGGCTCGAGCGGACGCTCGAGACCAGCAAGGCGAAGTGGAAGTTCATCTTCACCCACCACATCAATGGCACCGGCCGCGGCGGCGCGGTCTGCGTTCCCGACGCCGAGTGGGGCGGAGCGGTAGCGGACTTCAAGACCAACCGTCCGACGTGGGCCAAACCGATCCACCAGCTCCTCGTCGACACGAAGGTCACCGTCTTCTTCCAGGCGCACGACCACATGTTCGCGCGCGAGGTCGTCGACGGCGTGATCTACCAGGAGGTCCCGAATCCCGCAGACAACAGCTACTTCGCGTACAACTGCGACGCCTACGCGCCCGCCTCGATCGCCTGGCAAGGCCCCGCGGGCTACGGCAAGTACGACCCGAGCTACAACGTCCTGATGCCCAACACGGGCTTCCTCGACGTGACGGTGTCGGCCGACTCCGTGCACATCGACTACGTGCGCACGTATCGGGACATCGATCTGAAGACCAACCCGAACGAGATCTTCACCGGCAAGGAGGTCAACGGCGAGACCGCCTTCTCCTACAGCATCCCGGCGAAGCCGACCGACAGCCAGGCGAAGGACTTCGCCTACACGTGCATCGGCGCGGCGCCCCCCGCGACGTGGGTCTACAACCCCTGACGCGCCTTCCGTCCGAGGGCGCCCGAGGGCGCCCGAGGGCGATCCGAGATCGAGGTCGTCGTGCGGTCGGAGCAGCAGGAGTGAAGCGAACCCCATCGAGCGCTCACGCGGGGCCTCGGGGGGACAGGAGGTGCGTCGTCGTTCATGGCCCGGGCGGCGTCGCGATCCGCGTCGCCTCGGGTCGGCGAAGTCCAGCCGGGTACCGCGTGAGGTACGCGCGTGCGAGCGTCGCCGCGCCCGCGTCGTCGCCCATACGCTGATGGCAGATCGCGCGCAGGAAGGCCGCGTCCTCGCAGCTCGGATCACCGGGAAAGTCCAGAACGAACGCCGCGAAGAGCGCGTCGGCCCTCGCGTACGCGCCGGCGCGGTAGGCGCCGATCGCCTCCGCGTAGCGTTCGCTCGCGCGCGAGGCGGGCCCGCGCGCGCTCGAGCCGGTCGTCGAGGGCGCCCCGTCGGGCGCGCCGATCGACGTGGTCGAAGTGGCTCGCGTCGCGGACGTCGGTGCGAGCGGGAGCGCGAGCGCGGTAGTCGGCTGCGAGGACGTCGTGGCGCTGGGAGGCGTCGAGGTCCACCCAGCCGCCGCCGAGCCCGCGACCGACCAGCGCTCGCCCGCGCGCAGCAGCAGCTCGGTCTCACCGGTGAGCCGCAAGGCGACGAGCCCCTCGGTGACCTCGACCGAGCGGGTCGAGCCTCCCTCGACGTCGACCACGAACCGGGTGCCGCGGACCTCGAGCTCGCCGTCGGGGAGCGCCACGAGAAAGCGTCGCCCCGGCGCGACCTGCTCGACGTGGAACGACGCGACCCCGGCGCGAAGCGAGACGCGCGAGACCGCCCCGTCGATCGCGGTGCTCCACACCGCGCCACGCGCGTCGAGAACCTCGAAGCGCGGCGTCGGCGCCGCCGAGCTCGCGGCCCGCCCGAGCGCGACGTCGAGGTGGCGGCGCGCGAGGCGGCCCCGTCCCGCGAACCCGAGGAGCACCAGGAGGGGAACCGCCAGCGCGAACGAAAGGCGGCGGCGCGCGCGCGGCGCGTCGTCGTGCATGTACGCGCCGTTGGCGCGGCGCAGGATCGCCGCCCGCTCCGCGCGTCGCTGCAGCGGCGTGCGCACGGGCGCGGGCGCGCAGCCCATCGTCGCGCGCATCTCGCCGAGCACCGCGAGCTCTCGTCGGCACTCGGCGCACGCAGCAGCGTGCCGCTCGTACGACGCGCGATCCGCGTCCACCAGCCGGCCGTCCTCGATGGCCTCGGCCTCCCACACCCGCGGGCACTTCTGGGCGTTCATGGCTCGCTGCCTCTCCGCTGCTGGCCGTCGAGCTGAAGGAACTCGCGGATCTCCTTGCGAGCGTGGTGCACGCGCGTGCCGACCGTCGGCGCCGGGATGCCGAGCGCGCGCGCGGCGGCTTCGCCGGTCATCCCCTCGAGCACCACGAGCACGAACGCCTCTCGCTTCTTCGGCGAGAGGCTCTCGAGCGCGCGCTGCGCTCGGTCGGCGTCCTGCGTTCGCTCGGCCAGCTCCTCTGGCGTGCGCGCGTTCGTTCGGAACGGCTCGGCCGCCCAGGCGGCGATCCGCGCCGCGAGCCGCGCGACCGAACGCCGGTGCCGGCGGACGAGCATGACCGCGATGCCGAGCAGCCACGGCTTCGCAGACTCGCGACCGTCGAAGCGCGCCGCGCTCTTCAGGGCGTCGAGGAAGGTCGCCTGGACGAGATCGTCCACGTCGCCGTCGCGCACGCCGAGCCGCGCGATCAGGCGTCGAACGTCGCCGTCGTAGCGATCGTAGAGCTGGCCGAGGGCGGTCATCTCGCCGCGGGCGAGGTGTGCGATCAGCTCGGCGTCACCCACGCCGGAAGCCTGCGCGGTCCGGTTGCGCGGCATCGCCGTCACAGCAGCTCCGTCTCGAGGCCGACCTGGAGCCCGAAGCTCCAGCGTGGCAGTCCGGCGAGGAGAGCTTGGCCGTGGCGGACGGGGTTGTAGTCGCCTTGCAGCTGGAGCCGGAAGCGGTACTTCGATGCCTGCGGCCAGGCCACGCCGACGAGCGCGCCGACGCGCGTGTCCGCCACCGTTTCGGTGCCCTGCGTGTCCGCGCCCGCAGCGATGCGGACGACCGCGGCGGTCGCGGCGTAGAAGAAGTGCAGCGCACCGAGCGGCTCGCGGCGGCCGGCGTGTGCGCCGAGGCCAAGCGTGGACAGCGATGAGCCGCTCGACGCCTTCGCGCTGTGCTCGGCGTTCGCAGGCTCCCAGAGCCCGAACGCGCCGAGCTCCCACCGCGCCATGGCGAACGAGCCGTCGAGCCCGAAGGCGGGGCCGAAGAAGCCGTGCGGCGTGCCGAGTCGGACGCCGGCGGTCGCCGCGAGCAGCAAGTGCGGCGGTGCCGGGGCGGCCGCCTGGTCGGACGGCGCGCTCGACGCGGCGGGCGCCGGCGGCGGGCGCCGGC
>CAIXWQ010000217.1 GCA_903923175.1 uncultured delta proteobacterium
CGCCTCCTCGGCCGAGCCGGTGACCACGATCGGGATGCGCACCGCGACGTCGCTCCCCGACGCGACGACGGCGCGCAGCTCGAGGGCCCAGGCGACCTCCAGATCCCCGGCCAGGAACGACGGCGGAGCGCCGTGCGGCGCGCGCACCTGGAAGCGGATCGACGCCCCTTCGGCGGGCGCGCCCTCGAAGACCGTCCACGCGTAGCGCTCCTCCTCCTCGGAGTTCGCCGGCGGGTGGAAGAGCACCTGCTTCGAGAACACGAGCGCGCCCTCGACGCGGCGTACGCGGGGCGCGGCGGCGCCGATCAGCGCGAACGAGCCCTCGAGCACGCCGAGCGGCTCAACCTGCATGGACGAGAGCGTCGCCTCGAGGCGCAGCGCGCCGTCGCCGGACGCGTACGTCGGCGGGCGCTTGGTGGCCGCGGCCGGCGGCCGGGGGAGCACGAGGACGGTGAACAGCTCGCGCCGATCGGGCCACCACGGGATGTCAACGCGCACCGCGAGCTCGTAGGCGACGTCGGACCGCGCCGAGTGATGGCTCGGCGGCGCGTCGGGCGGGAGCTCGAAGCGCGCCTTGCGCTCGTGGACGCCGGGGGCGAGCACGCCCCCCTCGAGATCCGCGCCGAGCGACAGCAACGTCCGCGACCAGTGGTTCGCGGCCTTCACGCTGTCCTGGTGGAGCGCGCGCTGCTCGACGGCGCGGAAGTACACCGCGATCCCGTCGCACGGCGTCTCGCTCTGGCAGTGCAGCTCGATCGTCGCCTCGAGCGACGCCCCCACCACCGCCGGCCACGGCTCGAGCCTCAGGTGGACCTCCGGACGACTGCGCATGGCGCGCCGAGGGTACGACGCCGAGAGCGTCGCGGCGACGACGGCGTTCATGGCGTCGGGTGCGCAGCCGTTCGCGCGGGCCAAGGAGCCCGCGGCGATCGGGTGCCCGACGGTGCGAGGATCTCGACGATGCACTTCGCGCGGAGTGCGTGCAGCGCTTCCTCGCCGGCGTAGTCGGCGTCCCCGAACACGACGACTCGCTGCCCAGGATACGAGTAGGCGTCGCTCCATGCGCACCGTGAAATTCCACGGCCGAAGAGCAAAGAGCACCTGCTCGGACCAGATCTGGCGCGATTCCGTCCGCCGTGCGCCTTGACCCGGGGCCACCTCGGGGCCGAAATCGCTTCGGAGTACTTACACACCGGAACCTCGAGAGATGCCGCACTGCAACTCGGCGACCTGCACGGAGACCTCTCGCTACCCGGCGGAGGCTCGCGCGTGCGAGTGCCGCTGCGAGACTTGCCGGGAGCCGGTCGCCGCGCCGGCTCCACGCCGACCGCTCGGCCCTCGCCCGGCGCCGGCGCCGGCGCCGATCGAGCCCTCCTCCGGCGAGGGGGGGGCGCTCCCCGCGGCGATCGAGGACGATCCCGTCGCCCGACGCACGCCCTGGCAGCTGAGGCGCGGTCCGAGCTCGAGCTCGTGCAGCCACAGGCTCGTTCGCGTGCCCGGCCGCGCGTCCTTCAAGCCGACCGTCAGGTCGCA
>CAIXWQ010000218.1 GCA_903923175.1 uncultured delta proteobacterium
CGGCGTGCACGCCGTCCGGGCCGGCCTTCGGCGGGCTCGTTTCGCAGGCGGCGAGCGTCGCGGCGAGCGCGAGGGCGGCGCACGGCAGGCGCGTCGGGTGGGCAGCGGAGGAGCGGGGCACGACGCGATGATATCGCGCCCCGGCGACGGCCGACCCGCCCCGCGACGGTTCGAACTATGCTGCGCCGCGCGTAGCCCCGGACCCGACCGACGGACCGACGGACCGACGGACCGACCGGCGCGTACCGCGTGCACCGCGTGCAGAATCGAATGGAGGCCGGATCGATGTCCCCTGTGAGCCTGGAAGTCCGCGACGGCGTCGCGCTCGTGCGCATGGACGACGGCAAGGCGAACGCCCTCAGCTACGCGATGATGGACGCGCTCGATGCCGCGCTGGATCGCGCGGAGAAAGAGGCGACGGCGGTGGTCCTCGCGGGGCGCCCGGGGCGCTTCTGCGCGGGGTTCGATCTGCAGGAGATGATGGCCGGCGCGGACCGCGCGCGGGCGCTCGTCACGCGCGGCGCCGAGGCGCTGCTGCGGCTCTATGGGCTGCCGATGCCGCTCGTGATCGCCAACACCGGCCACGCGCTCGCGGGCGGCGCGCTCGTGCTGCTCACCGGCGATCTGCGCGTCGGCACGCGCGGCGCGTTCCGCATCGGGCTCAACGAGGTCCAGCTCGGCATGCCGGTGCCGGTGCTCGCGATGGAGCTCGCGCGCGATCGGTTGACGCCGTCGCACCTGATCCGCTCGACGCTCTTCGCGGAGGTGGTCGATCCGGAGCGGGCGCTCGTCGCCGGCTGGATGGACGAGCTCGCCGACGCCGACGCGCTGATCGAGCAAGCCCACGGGCACGCGAAGCGGCTCGGCCAGCTGCCGCGCGACGCGTTCGCGAAGAGCAAGACCATCCTGCGCGAGCGGACGATCAAGTACATCCGCGAGACGCTCCCCGAGGACATGAAGCGGCTGACGCCTCCGGTTCAGTAGCCGGATCGGCGGGCGGGTGCGCGCGCCGCTCCGCCCCGGCCGAGCGTTCCGCGGTTGCGGACATACCCGCCTCAAGTACGGTTGGACGATGCGCGTCCGCCTCGCCCGCTTCGACTTCGCCTTCGTCTTCTGCGTCCTCGGCGCCGCGTCGCTCGCGGCGTGCGGCAGCTCGGGCGGGGGCACCAGCGGGGGCGATCTCGACACGGGGAGCGAGGCCGGCGACGACGGCTCGCTCGGCGACGTCGCGAGCGAGGCGTCGGACGACGCCGGCGACGACACCGACTTCAACCTCGACACGACCGCGCCCGACGCGCCGCACGTGTTCGACGTGCAGCCCGCGGCGATGCAGATCCTGACCGTCACCGCGGGCTCGACCAGCCCGGTGGCGTCGTTCTCGGCGACGCTCGACGGCCTGCCCGTCAACGCCGCGTGGAGCATCGATCGCGGCGACGTCGGCTCGATCCCAGCCGCGCCGGCGAGCGCCGCCTCGTTCACGCCGGCCGGCAAGACCGGCGGCCTGGTGAACGTCACCGCCTCGCTGAACGGGCAGAAGCTCAAGCGCCAGGTCTTCGTGAAGCTGACCGCGCAGCAGGACGGCGCCAACGCGGGCAACCCCGCCGAGGCGGCGCAGATCCCGACCAGCGCCGCGGCCCTCACGGCGGGCGGCGGCGTCGGCGGCGTCGGCGGCGAGGGGCTCGGCCCGGCCGTGAGCAGCGCGCCCACCAAGGCGGCGCTCGGCTCGCCGTCGGGCAACGGCTCCGCGCAGGGGCTCAAGTTCCTCTATCCGTACGACAAGACCGTCTTTCCGCGCGGCCTGCTCGCGCCGCTGCTCCAGTGGGACTGGGCGGGCGGCGACGCCGACGCGGTGCAGGTCGAGCTCGCGACCTCGAGCGGCTCGTTCGCGTGGAAGGGGACGTTCGCCAAGCCGGCGATCCTGGGCGCGACGGGGAAGTTCGTGCGCATGCCGATCCCGCAGGACGTCTGGCAGATGGCGACCGACACCGCGGGCGGCCCGACGCCGGGCGGCACGCGCGACACGCTGACGGTCAGCCTCACGGTCGCGAAGGGGGGGCTCGCGTACGGGCCCGTCAGCGAGACCTGGACGATCGCGCCCGGGCGCCTGAGCGGCACCATCTACTACAACTCCTACGGCACGCAGCTCGCGAAGAACTACACGGGCTCGGTCGGCGGCGACAAGACGTTCGGCGGCGCGGTGCTCTCGATCCGCGTGGGCGACACCGCGCCGAAGCTCACGGCGGGGAGCAACGTGATGGGCACGGGGTGCCAGACGTGCCACTCGGTCGCGGCGAACGGCGCGCGGCTCGTCGTGCAGCACGGCGAGAACTACGGCACGAGCTCGGCGTACGACCTGAACCCGACGGGCGCGACCGAGCACGTGATGTCGACGGGCGCGACCTTCCCTGGCATCTACCCCGACGGCTCGATGGCGCTCTCGGAGGCGGGGCAGCTGCTGCCGCTGCCGAGCGGCGCCCCGGCGATCGCCATCACCGGCCTGTCGGCGGTCGCGACCGATCTCGGCACGCCGGCGTTCTCGCCCGACGGCAAGCTGGTCGCCTTCAACCCGATGGCCGGCCCGGGCGTGACGAACCCGACGCAGAAGCTGCTGGTGATGGCCTACGAGCCGATGACCCACGCGTTCTCGGGGAACGTCGTGGTGTCCGACGACACCGGGCAGCCCGCGACGACGCGCCCCGGCTGGCCGGCGTTCCTCCCCGACGGCAAGTCGCTCGTGTTCCATCACCAGACGGCCGCGGGGAGCGACGGCAACGGCGGCGGCGCGATGTACACGCGCAAGGGGGCCAAGTCGCACATCGCGTGGACCAACGTCACCGACGCGACCAAGGTCACGATGCTGGATCAGCTGAACGGCAAGGGGTACCTGCCGAAGCTGGCGACGCCGTACGCACTGACGTGCTCCGCCGATGGCGTCTCGGTCGGCGGCATGGACGCCGATCACGCCGACGACGCGAACCTGAACTACGAGCCGACCGTCGCGCCGGTGGCCGCCGGCGGCTACGTGTGGGTCGTCTTCACGAGCCGCCGCATGTACGGCAGCGAGGCGAGCATCCCGCCGTACTGCAGCGATCCGCGCGGCGTCGATCTGATCACGAACGTCACGACCAAGAAGCTCTGGGTCGCGGCCATCGATCTCGGCGCGGCGCCGGGGACCGACGTGAGCCACCCGGCGTTCTACCTCCCCGCGCAGGAGCTGCTCGCCGGCAACTCGCGCGCGTTCTGGGTGCTCGATCCCTGCAAGGCCGACGGGCTCGGCTGCACCTCGGGCGATCAGTGCTGCAACGGCTACTGCGAGCCGAACGGCGCGAGCGGCGCGCTGGTCTGCTCCAACACGCCGCCCGACAGCCACTGCTCGCAGCTCAGCGAGAAGTGCACGACGTCGGCCGACTGCTGCGACACGAGCAACACCTGCGTGAACGGCTTCTGCTCGATCAAGGGGCCGCAGTAGTCTCGGAGCATGAAGAGCGGCGTCGGCCAGACGCTCGGGCTCATGACGTACGACGACGCGGCGTCGCCGCCGCTCTTCGGCGCGCCCGCGGTGATCGCGACCGACGCGTCGCACGCGGTCGCGTGGCCGAGCTTCACCCCCGATGGCAACGCCGTGCTCTTCCACGCCGGCGACTCGTTCGACACCTCCGGCGGGAGCGGCGTGCCGCACTACGCCGACCTGCGCCTCGCCGACCTGGCCGACGGCAACAAGGTCGCGACGCTCGACGCGCTCAACGCGTGGAGCTCGAGCGGCGCCGGGGCGACGTACCTGCCGTACGGCGCGGCCGAGGAGGCGCATTCGAACTACGAGCCCGCGGTGCTGCCGGTCGCGGTCGGCGGCTACTACTGGGTCGTGTTCACCAGCCGCCGCTGCTACGGCAACACGCTCGCGCCTGGCGGGACCACGACCGGCGGCGACAACCGCTGGGGCTCGGTCGTGATGGGCAACGAGGTGCCGAGCATCCGCAAGAAGCTCTGGATCGCCGCCCTCGACGTGACC
The DNA here is from genome assembly GCA_903923175.1 of uncultured delta proteobacterium. Classification (GTDB taxonomy): domain Bacteria; phylum Myxococcota_A; class Polyangia; order Polyangiales; family JADJMO01; genus CAIXWQ01. The sequence continues at coordinate 4,010 of CAIXWQ010000218.1, forward strand.
GCCGCCGCCGGTAAGGACCGCAGCCACCCGGCGTTCTACCTGCCGGGGCAGGAGCTCGAGGCGGGGAACATGCGCGCCTTCGCGGCCCTCGAGCCCTGCAAGGCGAACGGCGTCGCCTGCGAGTCGGCGGCCGACTGCTGCGGCGGCTTCTGCCGGCCGAGCGGCACCTCGGAGGCGGGCGTCCCCTCGCTCACCTGCGTGCCCAAGCCGAGCGGCTGCTCGCACGAGGACGAGAGCTGCACGGTGACCGCCGACTGCTGCGACGCGCCGGCCGGCTACGAGTGCCTCAACAGCCGCTGCACGCGGCCGACGCCCGGGTGAGCCGAGGCCTCAGCCGATCGCCTTCATCACCCACGACTCGAGCTCGCTGTGGCGCTCGCGCGCCGCGAGCACGAGCTTCGCCGGATCGGCCGCGGGCCCCACGCCGAGCGCCTTCTCCAGCCACGCGCGGAACGCGACCGAGCCCGCGTCTGCCGACGGCGCGGGCGGCGCCTCTTCCCAGTCGACGAAGCCGAGATCGTCGACGCCGTAGGCGAGCAGCCCGAGGAACTCGCGCGGCGTCGAGGTGAGGACGATCGTCTCCCCCTCGCTGCCGAGGAAGACCACCGGCGAGGTGTCGAGCGTCGATCCGCGGCGCCAGATCGCGAAGATGGCGCCGGTGCCGTCGTGCGCGAACGCGAAGAAGCGCTCGGCCGGCTTCGTGCGCCCGGCGAACCACGTGACCATCGCGGCCGCGCCGTCCTCGATGATCTCGAAATCGCCCGCGAACGCCTGGCCTCTCTCGGCTGCCTGCGCGGCGTAGCCGGCGAGCTGTTCGAGGTCGGACGGTAGCGTTTCACCGGCGTGAAGCGAGGCAACCAGCGCCGCGATGCTCATGGCCGAAGGCTAGCGCGCGGCCCGCGGCGCTTCGAGATCGGCGCTAAGGCGATACCCGCCGGGCGCACCCACGCATCGCGTGCTGCTGGGCTCCTGCGCGGCCTCGGCCGCTGGGCCTTCTTCGCTGGTCGCGGCCTTGGGCGCGTCGTCCGGCTTGGAGACGATGCCGACCCGGCGGCGCACGTCGGGGAGCGCCTGGGCGATGACCTCGCGCGTGCGATCGCGCAGCCGCGGGACGTCTTCGGCGGTCATGCCCTTCGTCTCGATCGGCGGCAGCGCGCGCACGATCGCCTTCGCCATGCGGATCTCCGCCGAGCCCTTGGGGCGACACAGGTGCGTGCCCGCGAGCGCCATCGGGAGGATCGGCACGCCGGTGCGGATCGCGAGCTGGAAGGCGCCGTCCTTGAACGGGAGCAGGTCGCCGGTGGCCGAGCGCGTCCCCTCGGGGAACATCATGATCGAGAGGCCGTGCTCCAGGGTGCGCGCGCACTCGTCCATCATCTTCGTGACGCTGTCGCGCTCGCCGCGGCGGATGGGGATGTCGCCGCCGGCGCGCATCAGCGAGCCGATCAGCGGCTGCTTGTAGAGCTCCTCCTTGGCGACCCAGCGCATGTCCCACGGGAGGAAGCAGAGGAGGAAGGGATCCGCCTGCGACTCGTGGTTCGAGACGACGACGTACGCGCGCGTCGCGATGTCCTTGGGGGCGAGGTCGGCCTCCACGGTGAAGTCCCAGGCCGGGTTGAGGCGGGACGCCGTGCGGCCGAAGCGTCGCATCCACTGGCCGGACCGCCGCCGCGCCGGGTCGCGATCGGTCGCGTGCACCGCGCGCATGATCGGGAGGAACGCGAGCGCACACCCGACGAACTCGGCGTAGACGTAGCTGGAGAGGATCGAGGTCGCGAGCCGCATCGGCGCATCATGCCCAAGGGGCTTCGGGTTGTGTTGCTCGTCTCGTCAGAGATCCGTCACGCGCGGCGCGCCACACTGCGAAGCCCGCGACGCGCCTCGACGCGCCTCGACGCGCCTCGCCGCCTCGACGCAGGCCGTCGTGAAGCCGCGAGCGGCCAGGGCGTAGCATTCCACCCATGACCTCCGTGCTGCTCCACGCGACCACTCCCTATCGCGCCCTCGACGCCTGGGCGTACGACACGGTCATCGCGCCGGCGGTGCTCGCGCTGGTCCGACCGATGCTCGACCCGCTCCTCGAAGGGCTCCCGCGCGGCGGCTCGCTCCTCGACGTCGGGTGCGGCGGCGGGCAGCTCGTGGCCGCGATCGCCGCGCGGCGCCCCGACGCCGTGCTGACGGGGGTGGACCTCTCGCCCGCGCAGGTCGCCCGCGCCCGCGCCCGCGGCGCGAAGCTCGCGACGCGCGCGCGGTTCGTCGAGGGCTCCGCGCTCGCGCTCCCTTTCGGCGACGGCAGCTTCGACGCCGTCGCGAGCGTCGCGTCGATCAAGCACTGGCCCGATCCGGCGCGCGGCCTCGCCGAGCTGCTGCGGGTGACCAAGCCAGGCGGCACGCTCGCCGTCGCGGAGGTCGACCGCGGCTGCCGCTGGGACGACGCCGCGTCCTTCGTGCGCGGCTGGCGGCTCCCGGCGGCCGCGAGGCTCCCGGCGCTGGTGGCCTTCCGCGCGCTGGTCGCGGGGCAGGCGATCGATCTCGACGACGCGCGCGCGCTCATGGCGACGCTCGGAGCGCGCGTGCGCGGCGTCGAGGTCGCGCGGGTGCCCGGCGGGCCGGGGCTGTTGATGCGGGCCTTGAAGGTGGCGTGAGCGAGCCGCGACTCACATGCCGCAGCAGGTCTGGGCCGCCGCGATCGTCGCCCCGAGCCCGCCGGACTGGTTGTTGAAGTCGCCGACGAGATCGCAGCCTGCGACGCCGACCGGCTGGGGCCCGCCGCCGCTCGCCGCCACGCACGCCGCGCCCGAGGCGAGGCCGCACGACCACGTCTCGCTGCCGACGTTGGTCTTGGCGATGCTCTGGTAGCAGAGGCCGAGCCGCTTGTTCGGCAGGTTGCTCTTGTTCAGCACGTTGTTGCCGGCGCCGGCGTTGCCGAGATCGGCGACGCACCCGTTGCCGCCGACCGCGCCGGCGATGAACACACCGTGGCCGAGGTTGCCGAGGAAGGTCGAGTTGCGCAGGAAGAGGTTGATCGCAGGGGCCGCCGCGACGCTCGCGTCGCAGAGGAGCCCGTGGTGCGTCCCCTTGGTCCCGTTGCTCGTCGAGGTGAGGCCGTAGACGTCGGCGACGGCGTTGCCGGTCAGGTGCAGGCCGGTGGCGAGGTTCTTCGTGAGCACGACGCCCGCCGTGCCGGCCGCGGGGACCGACGTGTCCAACGCGCCGTTGTCGGCGACCTCGATCGCCGCCGAGGCGCCGTGCGTGCCCCCGGCGAGCTCGTTGATGCCGGTGATGGTCACCGCGTTGGTCGCGAAGAGCCGGCCGACGTGGAGCACGCGCGCGCCGTAGTACGCGGCCGCGCTCGGCCCGGTGGTGTCGATCAGCGTGTAGTTCAGGCTCACCCCGGCGCCGCCGGGCGCGGGCTTCACGAGGTCGACCACGACGCCACCGTTGCCGCCGCAGTCCTGCAGATGGAGGCGCCCCGGATCGGCCGCGGTGGTCGCGGTGAGCACGGCGCCGGGCATCGCGGCGGCGGCGGCGTTGGCGCTCTCGACGCGGACGCAGGCGAACTGCGCGGCGCGGAAGAACGACGGGCCCGTCGCGCTGGACGTGATCGTCGGGTTCGACGCGACCGTGGGGGCGCCGACGTTGCTCTGGGTGATCAGCACCGAGTGGTCGCCGCCGACGATGCTCACGGCCGGGCCGATGGTGGGGCTCGTGCCGCCGGCGATCGAGATGCCGGGGCCGGTCGACTCGGTCGTGTTCGAGTGCACCACGCCGGTCACGACGACGTTCGTGACGCTCGCCTCGGGGCCCGACGCGACGGCCGGCGCCACGAACACGATCCCCGCCGCGCCGGCGACGCGGCCGCTGCTCGCGTTCACCGCGACCTTGGTGGGCGCGACGGTCAGGTTCTTGAAGCCGACGTTCGCCGGGCTGACCGTGAACACCGCGACGTCGGCGGCGGCCGAGCCGCCCACGACCTTCAGCGCGCTCGGATCGGCGCTCATCCCCTGGATGACGATGCCGCCTTTCATGCCGTCGGAGATGTGGATCGGGGTCGCGTCGCACTTGCCGGCGCCGGCCGTGCAGCCGTTGCCGTAGACGTTCGGCGAGGCCGCGGAGCCGGACACGACGTTGATCCTCGTCGGCGTGGTGGCGCCGACGGTGAGCGAGAGCGCCTTGGTGATCGTGACGAACGGGCAGGCCTGCGAGCCGTTGCCGGTCGCGTCGCTGCCGGTCGGCGAGACGTAGAGCGCGCCGGCGGTGGGCGCCGGGCAGACGACGCCCGTGTCGCCCGCTGCGTCGAGGCTCCCCGTGTCGGTGCCCGCGCCGGTGTCGCCGACCGCAGCGTCGGTGGTCGTGTCCGTGGCCGAATCCGTGGCCGAATCCGCGGCCGAATCCGCGGCCGCGTCGGTCGTCGTGGCCGAGTCGCCGCCGGCGTCGCTCGCGACCGCCGTGTCGCCACCCGTGTCGGCGAGGGCGCCGTCGTCGCCGGGGGGGCTCGAGTCGTCGGTGAGCGGGCCGTCTGCGCTGGCGGAGTCGTCGGTCACGAGCCCGTCGACGGCGCCGTCGTCCGCGGCGTCGGTCGCCTCCTCGCCGATCGCGAGCCCGCCGCCGCAGCCGATGGCCGTCGCGCCGCAGCCCCCCACGACCAACCCGACCAGCGCGCCGAACCGGCGCATCGAACGTTCCGCGATCAAAGCCATGCGAAGCCTCCCCCTGCGAAGAATCCCAGTGCGTGCCCGCGCCACCCCGAAGGGGCGGGGCGTCCAGCGAGCGCGCGAACGGAGCTCGCTCTGCAGGAACGCGACCGCGGGCGTGGGCCAGGAAACCGGCAGGATTCCGGCGGCGAAGGCGCTCCGACCCTGAAATGAGTCGCGGCCTCGAAGACCTTTTTGCGGGCCGCGCTACCGCCGTCGTCGCGCTCCCTCGTGCGTTTCGCGCTCGGCCGCTTCGGCCGCTTCGGCCGCTTCGGCCGCCGCGGCTTCGCGCTCGGCGCGCTCGCGCGACTCGTCGTCGACCCGCACGCGCCGGCCCGCCGCTTCGCCGGGCACGGGCTCGCCGACCCGCACGCGCGCTTGCTCCCGCTCGTCCTCGCGCTCGATCTCGTGCTCGTGCTCGATCTCGTGCTCGTGCTCGATCTCGTGCTCGTGCTCGTGCTCGATCTCGTGCTCGTGCTCGTGCTCGATCTCGTGCTCGTGCCCGTGCTCGATCTCGCGCTCCTCCTCGCGAGGAGGCGCCAGCGCGCCCGCCAAGCCCTGCTGGGCGCGCCGCATCGAGGCGGCCGCCGTCTGGCCGGCAGCCTGCACCGCCTTGGCCGCATCGCGCAACTTCGGGCCGAGGAACAGCGAGAGCAGCCCGAGGATGACGGGCACGACGACCTGCGTCGCCAGCGCGACCGCGACGGTCCCCACGGTGAGCCCGAGCGTCATCAGGAGCGCGATCGGCCACGGCACGCGGCGCGGTCCGCGCGTCCGCAGGCGCTCCTCGCGTCGCGCCCAGCGCTCGGCGCGCCGCTCGCTCCGGCGCGTGGCGCGGTCGACCTGCCGGTGCACGCGGGCCTCGATCTCGGCGCGCAGCCGCTCGCCGAGATCCTCGAAGTCGCGCGCCTCCCGCGCCGGCGTCGGCTTGCGACGCGGCTCGCGCGCGCGGGCCGGGCCCGTTCCAGCAGGCTCGCGATCCGCGCGCCCGTCGAGCTCCGCCAGCAGCGGCGCGATGCTCGGCGCGCGCCGATCGGGGTCGGGATCGAGCATCCGTTCCAGCACGTCGACGAGCCGCGTGCTCGCGCGACCGCGCAGCGCGGCGCGCACGTCGATGGCGAGCCCCTTGTGCGGCAGCGCCTCCGGCTCCTCGCCCGTGAGCAGGGTGAGGGCGGTCGCGCCGATGGCGTACACGTCCGACTGCGGCAGCGCGCGCCCCTGGAACTGCTCGGGCGCCATGTAGCCGAAGGTCCCGACCACGGTGGAGCCCCCCTCGGGGCGGAGGCGATCGCGCACGGCGCCGAAGTCGACGAACGCGTACGAGCCGTCGGGTCGTCGGATGACGTTGCCGGGCTTGAGATCGCGGTGGATGACCGGCGGCGCGCGCCCGTGCAGGTACGTGAGCACCTCGGCCGCGTCGCGGAGCAGGCGCACGACGTCGCCCTCCGAGAGCACGGCGGAGCGCTTGCGCAGGCTCGCCAGCGACTCGCCGTCGATGCGATCCATCACGAGGTAGAGCGCCCCTTCGTGCTCGAAGTGATCGACGTAGGCCGGCAGGCGCGGGTGCGTGAGCGAGGCGAGCACGCGCGCCTCGCGCTCGGCGAGCTCGACGTCCTTCCACGCCCGGGCGCCGCGGACGTCGAAGCGCTTGATGGCGACGGGGCGCCCCTCGCGCTTGTCGACGCCGTCGAAGGTGCGCCCCTGCGAGCCCTCGCCGAGCGCGCCGAGCACCACGAAGCGGCCGTCGCGCAGCTCCTCCGGCCTCTCGCCCATGGCGCATCGAACGCACGGCGTCCGCGGAGGGCAAGCGGCGGGCAAGCGGCGGGCAAGCGGCGCGCGGCGCGCGAGGTGCGCGGACTATTGACCTGAGTTCAACGTGGCCCCACCATCGCGGGATCGCCATGAAGACCCTCGCGAACAAGGTCGTCGCCATCACCGGTGCGGGCTCCGGCATCGGCCGCGCCCTCGCCCTGCGCTGCGCCGGGCTCGGCGCCTCCGTCGCCCTCAGCGACGTCGACCAGGCCGCGCTCGACGAGGCGGCCGACCGCTGTCGCGCGGCGGGGGGGCGCGTGCACGCCGCGCGCGTCGACGTCGGCCAGCGCGACGCCATCTACGCCTGGGCCGAGGCCGTGAAGGACGCGCTCGGCCCGACCGCCGTGATCGTCAACAACGCGGGGGTCTCGCTCTCGCAGACCATCGCGGAGATGAGCGACGCCGACTTCGCGTGGCTCATGGACATCAACTTCTGGGGCGTCGTGCACGGCACCCGCGCGTTCCTCCCGCAGCTCCGGTCGGGCGCGGAGGGGCACGTCGTCAACATCTCGAGCGTCTTCGGGATCATCGCGGTGCCGACCCAGTCGGCCTACAACGCGAGCAAGTTCGCCGTGCGCGGCTTCACCGAGGCGCTGCGCCAGGAGCTCGCCGGCTCGAGCGTGCACGTCACCTGCGTGCACCCGGGCGGCATCGACACGAACATCGTCGCCAACGGTCGGCACTACCAGGACCCGACCGGTCGCGCGACCGACGTCGCAGAGGCCTCGCGCGCGTTCAAGAAGGACGCGCGCACCAGCCCCGACGAGGCGGCGCGCCAGATCGTCGGCGCCGTCCTGAAGGAGCGTCCGCGGCTGCTCATCGGTGCCGACGCCGTGCTGATCGACAAGATGCAGCGACTGATGCCCGCGACGTACGATCGCCTGGTCGCCACGGCGATGAAGCTGCGCGATCGGCGCGAGCGCAAGCGCTCGTCGTGAGGCGCGGCGCGCGCGAGGAATCGCGGCTCCGCGCCCGCGTGGATCCCGCGTAGGCTCCGCGCGCGACGCGCGTGCCCTCGGGCGCAGCCTCGCGCAAACCCTTCGAGACGAGGTCACGTGAGCAAGATCGACGACATCCGACGCCAGCGAGAGGCGGAGCACGCGCGCAACAAGCAGACGGCGGAGTCGCCCGCGCCGAAGGTCGCCAAGGTGATCCCGATCCGCCCGGCCGATCCGACGCTCGCGCCCGTCGCCGAGAGCAGCTCCGGGCGCGGCGACAGCGCCGCCGAGGAAGGGAAGTGCGCGCAGTGCGGCAAGGTCCGCCCGCTCGTCGGCGGCCTGATCAGCCAGCATCAGAAGGGGCTCAACAAGCTCTGCCCGGGCTCCCGGAAGAAGCCCGCGTGAATCGAGGCGCCGGGGCGTGGCGGTAGGTCGGCGAAGAACGGCCAATTCTTGCAACCTGCTAGCCTGCGCCGATGGCGCGTTGGAAAGGTACGATCGGCCCCGCCGCGGGGCGCGACACGCACGAACAGTCCCTGTTCTGTGCGGACGTAGAGCTGTCGATCGACGGAGGCCCGCTGCTCGCGCGTCGGGTGCGCCGCGAGTGCGTGCTCGTCGACGACGACGATCGGCGCCGCCAGGTCGACGTCGGGCGCGCCGACGTCGTCGGCTGGTCGAAGCAGATCCACCGCGGCGAGTGGTCCGAGGTCGCGGCGCTCGTCGGCGATCTCTTCGACGACGTCGCGCCCAAGGCGAGCGCGCCGGTGCGGCTGACGATCCGCCAGCCCGGGCGCCACGCGCACGTGGTCGTCGACGGCGAGCAGGCGGGCGCGCGCATCCTCGCGCGCCGCATCGCGCTCGAGAGTCGCGCGCCCAAGCTCCAGGTCGAGCGGCCCGGCGCGGGCTCCGCGCGGCCCGCGCGGCCCGCGAGCGCGGCGGA
>CAIXWQ010000219.1 GCA_903923175.1 uncultured delta proteobacterium
CGTCACGCCACCTCGATCGCTTCCTGGCTCACGCCCGAGACGGCGCCGCACTGGACGCAGCCGGGCGGCGACTTCGCCGAAGCCGTGGAGCTCCTCGAGGTCGCGGCATGAGCACCGGCTACAGCATCACGGTCGGCGGCAACCACGCGCTGACGCACAAGGAAGCCAGCCGCGCCACGCTCGCCGCGCACATCCTGGCTCGCCAACACGCCGGTGCGCGCGTCGTGGTCACCGCGCCCGATGGCGTCGAGACCGTCGTCGCGGACGGGCCGATGGCCGCGACGATCGCGAGCGCGCAGTCGGCCGCGTCCGCCGGCATCATGGCCGCATTCGGCCGCCCGTCGCTCGAGGCGCCCGCGCCCGCGCCGGAGCCGAAGCCCGCAGAGACGCCTCCGCCCGCGCCGCCGAAGCCGGATGCGTGGGCCGACCAGAACGCCCGGTGGCGCGCCGAAGAAGCGAGCCACGCGGCCATCCGAGACGAGCTCGCCAGCGTGCAATCCCGCATGCGCTGGCTCGCCCTCGGCGTCACGCCCCCCAAGTTCACGGAGTAGCCACCATGGCCGACCAGAAGATCCCCGCCCCGCCGCCCGCGTCCCCCACCGCAACGCCCGTCGTCGGCACGCCGCCCACGCCGTTCTGGGAGTCGTGGAACGCCCAGATCCAGCCGCTCGGCCCCGACAACCGGCACCGTCCCGTGCACCTCGACATGACGGACCCGCGCGAGATCAAGGTCGTGCCGGCGGTGCAGAAGTAACCACCGCATGACCACGATCAGCGCATGCATGATCGTTCGGAACGAGGAGGCGATGCTCCCCGCGTGCATCGCCTCGCTCGCCGCCCTGGCCCCCGACGAGCTCGTGATCGTCGACACCGGCTCGACGGATCGCACCGTGGAGATCGCCAAGGCAGCCGGGGCACGCGTCGAGCACTTCGAGTGGATCGACGACTTCGCCACCGCGCGGAACTACTCGATCGCGCAGTGCCGGTCCGAGTGGATCTTCTGGCTCGATGCGGACGATCGGCTCGCGTCGGGCGCGGGCACGATGATCCGCAGCGCCCTGCCGTTCGTCGACGACGATGCGGCGTCAGTGCACGTGCACATGCAAGCGGACGAGGGGGCCAGCGTCGACGACGTCGCGAGTCACGCCGCGAACTGCCTCGCCGACATCATCCATGCGCGTCTGCTCCGCCGCGCGGCGGGCCCGCGATTCGTTGGCCGCGTGCACGAGGACGTCAGCGCGTGGCTCGAGGAACGCGGCATGGCATCGGTTGGCCTTATTGCTGCCGACGTCGTGCACATCGGTAGTCCGCCGACGTTGCGCGAACGGCTGCACAAGAGCGATCGCAACCGGCGCCTCTTGCTGCAGCTACTCGCCGAGGACGCGAACAACATCCGCGCGATGTACTACATCGCGATCGAGGCCATCGGCACCGATCGGGCCGAAGTGCTCGCGTGGGTCGATCGTGCGTGTCGCACGCCGATCGAGGTGCGCCGAGCGTCGCAGGACTTCCCCGGGCTCGTCGCCATGGGCGCGAGCTGCCACCTCGCCGCTGGCGACGTTGACGCGGCGGAGGCGATGGCGCGGCGCGCGCACGACGACGTCGGCGGCTGGGCGCAGCTCTCGCTGCTGCTCGGCGAGGTCGAGATGCGACGCGGTCGGCACTGGCACGCCGTCGCACGCTTTCACGAGGCGTACGCGTTCGCATGCGATCGGCGCTACTCCGACCAAGGCATCGCGAACGGCGGCGCGGCCGGAGCATGGCTCGGCATCGCCAACGTCTACGGCGGCGCAGGCATGCACGGCGCGGCGCTCGACGCGCTCGACACGGCGGAGGGGCTCGCGTCGAAACAGCGGTTCTACACCGACCAGATCGCCAAGCTGCGCGCGCTGATCGCGACGCGGAGGCCATCGTGACCGCCCGTCTCGTCGAGGTAGCGCGCTGCCGCGTGGACACCCGCGCCGCGGCGGACGCGATCGCTACGACCGCGCGCGCGTGCGGCTGCGACGTCGAGGTGCGCGGCTACCCGGGCGGGTTCCTCGTCATCGTCGAATCCCTCGAGCAGTCGATCGCCCTCGGCGAGCGCTTGCAGCTCGTCGGACGGCAGGCCGCGGCGTAGGCACACGAAGACTTCGCCCGCGCAGGATCGCGGGCGGCGTGAGGCTCGAGGGCTCGTGCGCGGAGACACCGCGTCGGGCCCGCGTTCCGATGGCGTGCAACCGAGGAGGCGACCGTGGCCGATGCTCCGACGACGAAGACCCCGCCCGCCGCGCCGCCCGTCGTGCGCCGCACCGAGAGGCCGAACTTGATCGGTTGGAAGCAGATCGCCAGCCACCTTCAGATCGACACCGCAACGGCGCGCAGGTGGGCGGATCGTGGGGTGATCCCGGTCTACTCGTTCGGACCGAGGTTGGTCGTCGCCTACTCCGCCGAGCTCGATGCGGCTGCGTTGCGGCCCCGGCCGCGGGGGTAGGACCTGCACAGAGAAAATCACTGCGCAGGTCGCGCCCGCGCGCGCGTGGGGCGGCCCCTCGACAGTGGTCCCGGTTCGCAACCGGTGTCGACGACGACGGGCGAGAAACACCGGCGATCCGCAAATGGGATGGAATCTCCCAACGGCGAATCCTCGGGGTTTGTGAGTGGTGCCGGTTCGCGCCGGCGCCGCCGATGTGGGCCCCTCCCAGGTCGTCCGCTCGCGCACCGTGGACGGACCTGGACGCGGCCGGGTTGCCATACGGGAACGGATTGCTATACGTTGGGAACACGTAGCAAGCGCTACACGCCCCGGAGCAGACAATGCAGCCTGCCGAAGTGATCCGAGAGAAGCAGCTCAACACGCGCTGGAGTGAAGAGGAGTCGCGACGGCTCGACGCGCTGGCGGCCCACTACGGCCTGACGGCGTCGAGCGTGATCCGAATGCTGGTGAAGCGGGACGCGGACGCGCTCGGCATCGCCGCCGAGCCGCCGAAGCCCGCCACGAAGACGAAGAAGCCCGCGAAGTAGTCGGGGCCGCGCACGCGCCAACGTGCCGACCCCATGGCCCGCAACCTGAGAGACCAGGAGCAGACACATGACCCGTACCACGACCACGACCAAGACCAAGCGCACCGCGACGACGAAGCCCACGCCGAAGCGCAGCGCCGCCGAGCGCCTCGTGAAGCTCCGCCCCGCGTCGACGAAGACGGCCGCCGCGACCCCGCCCGCCACCGTGACCCCCGCCGCTGCAGCGCCGCCCGCGAACGCCATCTCCTACGCCCTCGCCGAGATGGCCAAGCGCCCGCTGCGCGCCGTCCACCGCTCGCCGACCGAGCAGCGCGCCGAGCTCGTCACGCTCCGTCACCACGACGGCGTCGCGTGGAACATGTACGACGCCGCGCCCCTTGGCCTGCTCGCCGCGGTGGCGGTCGGCGCGGACACGACGCGCGGGCTCGCCGAGGAGGCGCTCGAATCGCTCGCCGACGCGCTCTCGATCCTCGACAGCGCGATCGACGACAGCGGCGGCCGCGGTGACCTGCACTCCGAGCTCGTGTGCCGGTTCCTGCAGCGCACCTCGCGTCAGGCGCGCGTCGCCGCCGAGCTCTCGGCGCGGTTCGCGGCCGCGGAGGAATACCGCAAGACGGCGTCGTGCGGGCTCGTGCCCGCGCTCGAAGGCGCGCCGGCGAAGGGAGCGGCGTAGCGATGTCCCGCAAGCTCCGCGACGACGCCAAGGGCTCCGCGATGGAGTCCCGTGGCAAGTTCCTCGCGCTCGTGCCCCTCGGCGCCGGCGCCAAGCGCTTCGAGCGCGTGTGCCCCTCGGCGACCAGCAAGGAGGACGCCCGCGCGCGCGCCGAGCTCGGCACCGGCCTCGTGCGCGCACTGTACGCGGGGGGCCATGAGGGGCTCGTCGGCGAGGCGCTCAAGCAGCTCGTCGACGCGCCGGCCGACAAGGTGACCGCGGTGCTCGAGGGATGGCAGCGCGTGGCCGGCGGAGCGCTCGGCGGCCCGAAGGCCCCGCCGAAGCCGCCGCCGCCGCGGGGCGAGACCTTCGAGGCGTTCGCAGCGCGGTGGACGTCCGGCGAGCTCGCGAAGCTCTACCCCGACCACGTGAAGGTGAAGCGCACGAGCGATGACGACGCCCAGCGCCTCAAGACGCACGTGCTCCCCCACGTCCGCGGCGTGCCCCTCGCCGCGTTCTCGCTCGCGCACGCCGAAGCTGTGATGCGCGGGCTACCCGCCGAGCTGAAGCCGTGGACGCGGCGCCACGTCGCGCAACTGATCCACCGCGTGCTCCGGCTCGCGGTCTACCCGGCGCGCATCATCGCGACGAACCCGCTCCCCACCGGCTTCCTGCCGAAGGTCGGCAAGGGCAAGGCGCACGGCTACCTGTACCCCTCCGAGGACGCGAAGCTCATGGCGCATGGGCCGACGCCCCTCGGCCTCCGGCTGCTGTTCGGCTTCCTCGCTCGCGAGGGGATGCGGGCCGGGGAGGCGTGCGGCCTGCAGTGGTCGGACGTCGACCTCGAGCACGGCGCGGTCACGCTCGACAAGAACAAGACGGACGATCCGCGCTCGTGGTCGCTCGATCCGGGCGTCGTCGCGGCGCTCGCGGCGTGGAAGAAGATCCAGCCGCGGCCGGCGCCGAAGCCGGGCGAGGAGGAGATCGATCCCGAGGCGCTCCCGCTCTTCGTCGACGCGGACGCGACGCCGTTCGACCCGAACCGGCACAAGCTCGCCGAGATGCTCCGCGACGCCCTGACGGCCGCCGGAGTGAAGCGGACGCAGCTCTTCGAGGACACCGACGAGCGCCAGCAGCTCCGCGCGCACGACCTCCGCGCCACCTTCGTGACGCTCGGCCTCGCCGCGGGGCGCACCGAGTCGTGGGTGACCGATCGGACCGGGCACCGCTCGTCGCAGATGCTCGCCCGCTACAAGAGGGCCGCGCGCACCGTCGCGGAGCTCGGCCTCGGCGTGCTACGACCCCTCAGCGACGCGATTCCCGAGCTCGCCGAGAGGGCTCCGAAAGACGTCAGCGCGCCCGTCAGCGGCGACGGTGGCGGCAGGATGGAGGGCGACGGATCGCCCGCGATTCCTGGCCCTTCCGGCGATGACGACGAGCCGCGCCGCTCTTCTAAGCCGTTGGTCGGAGGTTCGAGTCCTCTCGGGCGTGCTCGTTTTCAGGCCGATCTCGTTGCTGGGCTTCACTGCAGCTCGAGAGCGACCTCGTACCTCGTCGTCTACACGCGCGTGCGTGCGCTCGCTCATCGCGGGCTCCATCGGGCCGATGACCGCGCAGACGCCCCAGCGCGCCTCGGACGCGGGCGCGGCGGCGACTCGCGACGGTGTGGCTCACGATGCGCCCGTGCCCTCCCCGCCCGACCTCGCGCTTCTGCCCACGCCGCCGCCGCTCGTGGCCGCGGCCCTGCGCTCGGTCGCGTCGATCGATGGCCGCGTGTAGCTTGCGGCGATGACGCCCGCGCAGCTCGGAGAGCTCGAGCGAAGGCTCGGCCTGACGCTGCCAAGAGGCTTTCGAGACGTCGTGGTCGACGGCGACCCGCGCTCTGGGCCCCTGAGCACGGATGGCCCCTTCGTCGGCCTGCGCCCCTTCCTGCTCTGGAACCTGCGCGCGCGCGATGACGTTCGACCCGCGCCCTGGAGTCGCGCGTACCTCGTCGTCGGTCATGACGGCTGCGGCAACGCGTTCCTGGTGGACGTTCGTCCGCAGGCCGCGCCGGTGGTCTTCCATGATCACGAGACGGGTGAGCTCCTCGAGCTTGCGGACTCCTACGAGGCGTTCCTTCGCCCGCGAGCCCTTTCGCTCGAGGACGATGCCGACGACGCGCTGCAGCCAGACACCGCCGTGATTGCGAGGACCGAAAAGGCCTCCGACAGCATCCTGAATCCGATTCGTCTGAAGGAGTGGACGGCGCTCGTGGAGCGGGATCCGGCGTTCTCGCCGCCGGCGGACCGGAGCGGCGTGAGTCCTCTCAACCAGCAGGCGGTTCGACTTCCGCGGATCGGGACTGCGCGCTTTCGTGGTCGCGCCGAAGCGGCCGACGTCGAGCTCGTCTGGGGCGCGCTGCGGTGGCCGAGGCCGGGGGCGGAGGGCGCGGAGAAAGCTCGAATGCTGGCGCAGTCGCTCGGCGCGAGGCTCCTCTGCGGCCGGGACGTCGCCTGAGCTCGCGCGGCGTCGGACGGAGGATGTCCACGAGGCGCGAGAGGCGCCGGGGCGCCTGCTCCGGCAATTCGACGCTCGCGTTCGCTCCCGCTCCCGCTCCCGGTAGGTTCGAGCCGATGAGCTCGCCGCTGTACGCCGTGAAGGTCCTCGCGGTCGCCCGCATGAAGGCCAGCTTCGACCTCGTGTCCGTCTGCGAGGCCGGTTGCTTCACGGTCTCGAGGCTGTTCGCCGCGAGCCTGCTCTTCGAGCCGTTCTGGACCCAGGTCTACGCGGCGGCCGGCGTGCCCTGGCCGCGCCGCGTGACGGGGGCGCTGTCCGCGCGCTTCACGGCCGACGAGCTGCTCGACTGGGGCGCGTGCGGCGCGCCGCCGGGCGAGGAGGCACGTCTCCAGGCGATCATCGACGTCGCGTACGGCCCCTTTCGCAACGTGCCCTCGCTCGCGGCGCAGCCCGACGCCGACGGCCTCTACCGACGCGGCCTGCGCCACGGCGCGGGCGCGGCATTCGCCGCGGCCTCGCGCGCGTTCCACGCTGCCGTGGACGCCGCATACCTGCGAACCGGAGCGCAGCGGTTCGCGGGCCTTCCGGCCGTCGTGCTCCACGTCGAGACGAGCGATCCCGCGTGGCTCTCACACCTCGAGCCCGGAATGCTGTGGGACGGGTACGGCTTCGACGACGAAGCGCCGGTGGTGATCTGAGCGATCGCCGCCTCGACTCGTCCGAGCCCGGTCGCGACTGCGCCCCGCGGCGACACGGCACCGGATTCATCGTGACACCGGATAGGCTTCATCCACAATATCGGCGTGGATTTCGATCCCTATTCGCCGCCGCAGACCTCGACACCCGATGAAGCACCCGTGCCCGAGATCGCCGACGCGGCCCTCGACGCGCGACGACGCATGGCACCGCACGAGGCGAACGTCTCCGCCGTCGGCGTCCTCTTCTACGTGCCCGTCCTGTGGTTGGTGTTCGTCATCTGGGGATTCCTCCGCGGCGCCGCGCACGGCCACTGGCCCGGGTACGCGCTCGCGCTCCTCGCGATCGGCGTGGGCGCGCTCATCGTGTTCGGCGCGCAGCGGCTGCGGCAGTTGCGTCGCGACGGTCGGATGCTCGTGTCGCTGACGTTCGCCATCCTGCTCGGCGCGGTCCTCGCGACGGGGATTCTGCACCGGCTGACGATCCCCTTCGCCGTGACCTTCGGCTACTGGGTCGGATGGCTGTGGATCGGCAGCGGCGCCGCGGTGTTCCGCGCCGAGCACGCGGCAGCGGTGGCGGCGACGCGCACGCGGCCGGTGCCGACCGCGACGTGGGGATGGACGGCCTTCGGAATCGTCGGCGTCGTGTGGGCCTTCGGGGGTGATGAAGATGCTGGGTAGTTGATCACGCCAGGCACGCCTGCATCTCGCAGGCGCCCGCGCGCGAGGGATGCGACCGCCGCCGCGGTGAGGCCTCGCCGAGGCTGGTTCCGCCGAGAGGAGCCGCACCGCACGCTCGCGGTCCCCGCTATCCTCGCGTCTCGATGACCGCCCGTGAGATCCCCGGGCCCGTCGTCGCGAAGATGCAAGCGGTCCTCGACGCGCGCGAAGGCGAGCTGCGCTCGGCGCTTCGGGCGATGCTCGTCGAGCAGACCTTCCCGCCGCATCCGCGCTTCCGGAAGACCGGGCCGCCGCCGCTCGACGACGGCGACCGGCTCGTGGGCATCTGCTTCGAGTACGACTTCAGCGTCTACGTCCCCGTCGCTTACGGCTTGAGCCGGGCGAGCGCCTGCAAGTGCGGCATTCGATGGATGATGGAGTTCCCCGAAGGTGCGCTCTTCGAGGAAGCGGACGAGCTCTACGCGCAGTCGAGGCCGCACGACGCCGAGGCGCCATCGCAGTACGCGCTGAGCGACGCGCAGAGCGAGATGCTCGAGGTCTGGCTCTGTCGGATGTGGAAGCTCGAACGCGCCGCGGCGCCGGCGCTCCGTGGCTTCGTGGCCATTCACGAATCATCCGAGTGGCGAGACTTGGATTCAGGCGAGCGGGTGGAGACGGCGTCCCTCGGCATGGGTGCGCTCTAGGGTGGACAGCCGCCTACTTGGCGAGGACGATTCTGCCGTCCTCGACTGCCAATCGGTGCTTGAGGCTCATCGAGCTGCCGTCCTCCGACAGGAAGCACGAGCAGTCGACGTCGCGATGGACGAAGGTCTGGCGCAGGGCGTGTAGGTAGTCGGCGCCCGCCGTCCCCCAGCCGTTGTTGCCGACTTCGCGATTGAACGCCGCGATGAGCTGTTCGAGGGTGTAGGCGGCGAGCTGCGACCGCCACGCGTCGTAGCGAGCGGCGCGCTCCGGCTTCATCACGACCTTCGACTCGTCGAGAAAGACCGCCTTCGACATGTGATTTCCTCCCACAGAGGCGCATCCCCATCTGGATGGCACCGCGGCAGCGGATCTGCTCGGTTGCCGGGCACGCGACGCGCGCCGCTCTTGATGCGAGAGAGAGCGTGCGGCGGCCGCGGCGATCGGGCAACGTCGGCAGGCCAGACTATGTCCGCGCACGAGGGAGGGAGTGGCAGCGCGCTGCATCGAGGGCGCGAGGGCGCGAGGGCGTGCGTGAAGGTCCAGCGTGCCGACTGGTGCGCAGTTGGGTCGACTGCGACGCGGCGCCAGCGGCGAGTGGTGTGAGCAACGATTCTGCCGCCGTGCGAACCTCGCCGCGATGCCCGCCGGCGACGACGTCACCAAGCAGCGCTTCGGAGCGTTCCTTGCGGCCGTCGCGGAGCGGCTCGCGCCGCATGGCTTCGAGAAGACAGGACGCGCGTTCCGGCGTGCGCGCGGCAGCGAATGGCTCTTCGTCGACGTCGAGCGTGGTCGGAGCTCGGACCACGACCACATGCTCCTGCGCGGGACCGTCGGGCTGACGAGCGACGCAATCGCTCGCTTTCGGGGCTATCGGAAGCTCTCGCGCAAACCGAGCGGCTGGGAACTCGTCGTGCCTGTCGGCGACTTCTTCTACCGAGCCTCGACCGAGCCGTGGTGGCTCATCGAATCGCATCACGATCCCGACCGGTGCGCGGGCGCCGGCTCAGACGACATCGTGTGCCGCGGCGACGTTGTGCACGTGGCGGCACACTTCGCGTCGGTCGTTCTCGTGTCGCCGATCACCGCGAATCGCGGCCGCATGACGAGCTCCCGCGATCACGAGCAACCGCGCAGCCCGGCGACGAGCACGTCGGCGATCACCAATCCCGCGGCGCCCGCCGACGCCGCGTAGCGATCATCGGCGAGCGCGGACCTCTCTACGCCTTCGTCCCCTCCTTCTTGCGCTTACGTGCAACGGCGCGCTCCCGCTGCCGTTCCTCGGCCTCGCGCAGGCGATAGCTGTCGCCATCGATCGTGACGATCTCCGACTTGTGCATCAGCCGGTCGACGAGCGTGACGACGCACGACGCGTTCGGGAAAGTGGTGGGCCACTCCGCGAAGGGGCGATTCGTGGTGAGCAGGATCGAGCGGTTCTTCTCGTAGCGGCGCGTCACCACCTCGAAGAGCAGGTCCGCGTGACGCGCGTCGTAGGAGAGGTAGCCGACCTCGTCGATGCAGAGCAGGTGAGCGCGGACGTAGGCGGCGAGACGGCGTGCACGCGCCTCGGAGGACTCCTGCTTGATCAGGTCGGCGAGCAGATCACTCGCGCTGCGCACGATCACGGCGTGGCCGGCGTGCAGTGCGCAGTGGGCGAGGTTGCGCAACAGCATCGTCTTGCCGACGCCGTTCGGGCCGAGCAGCACGACGTTCACCCCCTCGGCGATGAAGCCGAGCGAGAAGAGGTCGTCGATGAGGGCGCGGTCGATCTTGCGGGGCCACTTCCAGTCGTAGTCGGTGACCGGTTTGAAGGCGCCGATGCCGGCGATGTGGACGCGGTGGGCGAGACTTCGACGAGTCTTCTCCTCGAGCTCGATCGCGAGCACGTCTTGCAGCCAGGGCTTGTTGCGGACTTCGTCGATGCGGGCGAGCAGCCCGAAGAGCCGGAGTCGCTTCAGCGTCGCGGCGAGATCATCGGTCTTCATCGTGGCCTCCGCGCTCGCCGTGGAGTCGGTCGTAGCTCGAGAGAGCGTGCGGTCGGACGTGCGCGTTCGCGCGGACGTCCGCCGTCACCGGCACGGTGAGCGGCGGCTGCAGCCCGGCCTCGTAGCGCAGGCGGTCGATCTCGTGATGCACCGCGCGCAGATGCAACTGGTCGCGCGCGACGGCTTCGGCGACCGCGCGTTCGAGCACGTCGGCGCCGACTCGATCGAGCAACTGCAGCAGTCCCGAGGTGGCCGCGCCGAGGTTCTCGCCGCGATCGGCGAGCCGCTCCATCATCACGCGCGACGACGGCACCGCCGAAAAGAGTCGATCGAAACCACGGCTCTGGTGCGCCCGGCGCTTCTCCTCGACCAGCGCGCGCACGTGGTCCTCCTGCTCGATGCGCTGGTCACGGTCGTAGCTGCGTCGGTGGTCGGCGAGCGTCTCGGTCGGCGCCGTCGGGTCGACGATGCGCACGCGCTCGTCGCTCGCGATCACGGTGAGCTCCCGCCGGACGTGCGTGTGCGGGACGCTGTAGTCGTTACGATCGAAGCGCACGTACGGCGTCTTGCCCGCGTGGGCGACCACGCGCTCTTCGACGGGGAAGTCGTCGCCCGGCAGCTCGATCATTCGCGCGCGCTCCTCGACGTAGGCCTCCTCGACGGTCTTCTCCTTTGCGTCCGGCACGCGACGCTCCTTGGCGATCTCCAGGCACCACGCGCGTGCCTGCGCGTTGAGGTCGTCGAGCGACGTGAAGGCGCGCGCCGCGAAGAAGTTCTCGCGCACGTCACG
>CAIXWQ010000220.1 GCA_903923175.1 uncultured delta proteobacterium
CCCGTTGCCCCAGGTCGCCGACGACGCCTTGCTCATCATGTGGCGCGACGCCTCGATGGTTGAAGAAGCGAACGAGGTTGATCGAGCCTGGGGTTTCACGCCGAAGTCCGAGCTCGTGTGGGTGAAGAAGACCGTCACCGGCAAGCCGTTCTTCGGCATGGGACGCATCGTGCGTGGCTCGCACGAGACGGCCGTTGTCGCCAGCCGTGGCAAGTTCAAGCCGAAGTCTCGCTCCGTCAGGACGGTGTTCGAGGCACCCATCGGCAAGCACTCGAAGAAGCCCGACAAGTTCTACGAGCTCGTCGAGCAGCTCTCCGACGGACCCTATGCGGAGCTGTTCGCGCGTCGACCTCGACCGGGATGGTCATGCTTCGGGGACGAACTCCCCGATGGTCTTCCGGCGCCCGTGGCTATCACGAAAAGCAAGATCCAGAAGATGTCGTCGCCGGTGGTGCAGTAGCCCCTACGGAGCAGCTGACCTACTTCGCCCTCGCCCTCGCCTTGAAGACGGCGCTCGGGAACCAGCACGCCGCGAGCCGGGCCGAAATGTCCGAGGTGCGGGAAACCTTCGAGAACTTCCCGTCGGACCCCGACATGAAGGCCGTGCTGAACCGCTCAGCCGGGGAGCTCGCGAAGATGATCTTGCAGGAGTACGGCGTGTGTGCGGAGCCGTACTCGAAGGCGGGCTAACTGCACGCGTTGCGGCGAGCCGGCCGCCCGAACAGAGCCCTTGCAGGCGTCTTCCGGCGACCTAGCGGCGCAGGCCCGGGGCCGAGGCGCCCGGCCCCGGTTGCGCCCACGCCCCCAACGGAGCCCGCCCGCGCTTACTTACAGGAGCTCGCGCACTTGTCGTAGGCGTCCCGACAGGCCTGTCCCCCGCTCCGTCCAGCCGCTGCGCACGGACTGGCGCACTTCAGTATCTCGTCTCTACCGACCTTCGCCTTGCACGGTTCTATGCAGGCCTTGTAGGTCGACTCGACTGGGGACATGCAGGCCTTCATCGTCAGCCCGCACCCCCCGATGCACTTGCTGGACTGCTTGGACTTTGCAGCCCGCGACGCCTCCCAGGCCGAGGCGCGCTTCTGGTCCTCGGCAATCTTCGCCTCGAGAAGCTTCTGCGCCTTCTCCGAGGCGTTCGATACTTCTGTGGCGTGGGGGCCGACGGGGAAGTCCGTCAGGTACTTGTCGAGGGCACGGCAGTTTGGGGTCGCGCCGGCAGTGAATCCTTCTTCCTTGTACTCGTCGAGCTTGTACGACTTCGGATCCTGACAGTCAGCAAGTTGCGACTGGGCTTCCTTCCAAGCGGCCTTTTCCCTGATGCGCCAGATGCCGATGGAGCCTGCAGCGACGGCGTCGTTCGCATCCTTGAGATGGCGGCCAGCCGGGTAGGCCTTGAGGTACTTGCTGACTCCATCGCAGTCGGTGACTTCGGTCGGGTCTCGACAGGTATCAGCATCTGCTCCCTTCCAGGCCCGATCATCCTGCGCGTTAGCAACGGGCGTCAGGTCTACGAGCTCGGAGGGGTTGTTACCGCGACGCCTCCCTGCCGGGACTCCGCGACAGCCTGACGATGCCCATCACGCCGCCGTCGCGCCCCGCGCGG
>CAIXWQ010000221.1 GCA_903923175.1 uncultured delta proteobacterium
CGAGCGCGCCTACCTCGACGCGCGCACGCTCGCGCGCTTCTTCGCGGAGCACCCCGAGGCGACGCTCTCCGACGCGATCGCGCGCTACCTCGGGCACGTCGAGCGTGTGGGCTACGAGCGCAGCTGCGTCTTCCACGGCGCGCGTGGCTGCGCCCTGCCGCGCGCCCTGCGCGCCGAGCCGTGCCGCGAGTACGAGTGCGAACCGGTGCGCGCGCTCGCAAGGCGGCTGCCGAGCGAGCCCACGCGCCGGGCGCTGGTGATCGCGGGCGACGGCGGGCGCGTCGTGCGGCTCGCCGTCGTCACCGCCTAGCCGCGCGGCGGTTCACTGGATCGTGAGCGGCGCGCAGGTCGACACGCCCGCGCCGACGATCTTGAAGCCGGTGTTGGCGATGTACTTCGTCACGGTGCTGGTCGACGGCGTGAACTTCCAGACGTTCGTGCTCGTGTCGGCGTCGCCCTGCAGGAAGATGTAGTAGTCGCCGCCCCAGAACGCGAAGGCCCAGGCGCTCGGCGAGATGAGGATCGACGCGGTGAGCTTGGGCAGCGGGTACGACTTGATCGCCTTGCCGGTGGTCTTGTCGATCTGCGCGACGCTCGGCGGGCTGGTCTGCGCGAAGAACGCCCAGAGCTCGCCCGCGGCGTTGCCCGTGAACTCCGGCCCCGAGCCGGACATCGTGCCGACCGCGGTGACCGGGCCCGCCGGATCGAGCTTGGCGAGCTTGGAGGGGGTCGTGGAGTTCGTGTCGCCGATGTAGAGCGTCTCGTCGGTCGTCGCCGCCGAGTTGGTCGAGAAGCCCATGCCGAACTGGCCGTAGCCGCCCGTCCCGCACTTGAACGAGGTGGCGCCCTGGCAGGAGGCGTCGGTGATGCTCACCTTGTAGAGCCCCGCGCACGAGCTGCCGCTCATCATGTCGACGTACGCGGTGCCGTCGCGCGCGACCGCCATCGAGTTCGGCGTCACGCCGGGGCAGTTCACCGTCCCGACCTTGGTGAACGCGGCCTTGGTCGCGATCTTCGGGTCGAACTTGTAGAAGTCGTTGCTCTCGTCGATGACGTAGACGTACGTCGCCGCGGCCGCGCAGCCGGGCTGCCCCGAGGTCTCGGAGCCCGCGGAGTCGATCGCGAAGTCGGCGTCGGGGAGCCCGCCGTCGTCGCCGAGGTTGAGGCCGTCGCCGGAGTCGGCCTTGCCGTTCAGCAGCCCGCCTCCGCCGCCGTCCTTGCCTGCGGAGCAGGCGGTCAACAGCGGGAGCGTGAGGATGGCGAGAAGGCAGGAGTAAGAGCGGGGCATCGGTGGGCTCGCGGGCGAAGGGGGGAACGCGGAGGGCGGCGCTGCCGCTGGAGCGTAGCAAGCCGGCAGCGGCGCGCGCCTGCCCGCAGAGGCCGTTTCGTAGGCGACGGACGAGCCGGGAGGCCCCTCCGGGCGGCCCGGGTAGGTGCCTTAGGTACACGACGGGCGATAAGTGCTAGAAAGCCGGCCCTCCCATGCTCGACATGTTCCGCAAGCGCGGGGTCGCCTCTTTCGTCTACTCCGGGCTGATGGCGGCGATGGCCGTCGTCTTCGTCATCCAGTTCCGACCTGGGGCGAACAGCCAGAATTCGTCGAGCCTCTCGAAGAAGTGCGTCGCCAAGGTGCGTGGCGAGTGCATCGACGAGACCGACTGGAAGGCGCAGCGCTACCTGCTCCGCGGGTACGGCGAGCAAGCGCCGCCGCTGAACTACAACAAGATGGCCGTCGACTCGCTCGTCGAGCGCACGCTGCTCGAGAACGAGGCCAAGCGCCTCGGGCTGCGTGTGAGCGAGGACGACGTGATGCAGGAGATCGTCCGCTACAAGGTCTACGTGCACGTGCCGGCCTCGGCGCGGGCGCAGGCGCGGCAGCTGGGGATCAACGACGCGGGCTTCCGGGGCGTGCCGTTCGGCACCAAGGACAAGCCGTTCGATCAGCAGCTGTACGAGAAGGCCCTGCACAACATGACCGGGCAGACGGCCTCCGAGTTCGAGGACAGCCAGCTGCACGAGCTGCTCGCGGCCCGCGTGCTGCACCTGGTGGCCGAGCGCGTGCGCGTCAGCGACGCCGAGGCGTGGGAGCAGTACGCGCAGGACAAGTCGACGGTCACCGCGCGCACCGTGCGCTTCTCGCCGAAGTACTTCGGTGAGCGCTTCGTGCCGCAGGACACCGCCTCGATCGAGAAGTGGGCGGCCGAGCACAAGGCCGACGTCGACGCGAAGGCGGCCGCGCTGCCGAAGGACAAGCCGGCGAAGCTGATCAAGGCCCGGCACATCCTGATCACGGCCAAGAAGGACGACCCGGCCGACAAGCGCGCCGAGGCCAAGAAGAAGGCCGAGGATCTGCTCGCGCAGGTCAAGGCCGGCGCCGACTTCGGCAAGCTCGCCAAGGAGAACAGCGCCGATCCCGGGTCGAAGGACAACGGCGGCGAGTACGACTGGAACGACGGCGCGCAGTACGTGGCCGAGTACCAGAAGTCGATCAACGACCTGAAGCCGGGCGAGGCGAACGTCACCGAGACGCAGTTCGGCTACCACGTCCTCCAGGTCGTGGGCCGCATGGACGGCACCGCCGCCGTGGCCTACCCGCTCTATCTCCAGCAGAAGGGCGACGAGCTCGCGAAGTCCGCCGCCGACAAGGTGTCGGCCGCGCTCGTCGGCAAGCTCCCGGTGAAGCTCGACGACGCCGCCGTGAAGGCGAAGATCGACGAGGCGAAGAAGTCCGGGAAGCTCGAGGCCGAGGCGACGCAGACGGTCATCGACGAGGAGAGCAAGGCGCGCGTCGAGGGCGCGATCACGACCGTGCTCAAGGCGATGGCGCCCCCCGAGCCGAAGGCCGCGGAGCCGAAGCCCGGCGAGGCGAAGCCGGCCGAGGCGCCCAAGCCGCCGGTCGCGCCCGCGCCGCCGGTCGCGCCCGCGCCGCCGGTCGTGCCCGCGCCGACCGGAGACAAGAAGGACGACAAGGGCGCGGCGGTCCCCGCGACGCCCGTCCCCGCGGTTCCGGCCGTTCCCGCCGTTCCCGCAGCGCCCCCTGCGCCGCCCGCGCCCGCGTGGGAGACCGACGAGCGCCGACCGCACGTCGACGAGTCGAGCCCCGTGAACGTGGCGGGCTCGCCCGTGAACGGCCTCGAGGACCAGCAGCCGGTCGTGCAGGCGGCGTTCAAGCTCACCAAGGAGGCGCCCATCACCGCGGCGCCGGTCAAGGCCTCGGGCGACTACTTCCTCGTCCTCATGCGCGATCGCCACGAGGCGACCCGCGACGAGTTCGGCAAGGACCGCGCGCAGTACGTCGGCGGCATGCTGATGAAGAAGCGCGAGGACGCGGTGGTGAACTTCCTCAACGATCTGCGCGAGGCGCTCGGCAAGGACGTCTGGATGGACCAGAAGTACGTGACCGACGACCGCAAGAAAGAGGGCGCGGGCGGCGGCGATCAGCAGCCGATGCCCTACGAGGACGAGCCCGCGCAGTGAGCGGCTCGCGACTCGCGCTCGCCGATCTGAAGCTTCACGAGTCGAAGCTCGCCAACGGCGCGCGCGTCGTCGTCGTCCCCCAGCCCACGCTCCACCGCGTCGCCCTCGGCGTCTTCGTGGGCGTCGGCTCGCGCTACGAGACGCCCGAGACGAACGGCATCTCGCACTTCCTCGAGCACATGCTCTACCGCGGCAGCGCGCGGCACCCGACGGCGCACGCGCTCAACCTCGCGTACGAGCGGCTCGGCGGCACGCTCTACGCGGCGACGCACGCCGATCACACCTACCTCGCGATCACCACGCCCACGCGCCACGCCGAGGAGGCGTGCATGCTGCTCGGCGAGTCGATGCGCGCGCCGAAGCTGTCGGCGATCGACGTCGAGCGCCGGATCGTGCGCGAGGAGATCCTCGAGGATCTCGACGAGGACGGCCGCCAGGTCGACGTCGACAACGTCACGCGCGCGCTCGCCTTCGGCGATCACCCGCTCGGCTGGACGATCACCGGGCCGCTCGACTCGGTCGATCGCTGGGACGAGCCGACGCTGCGCGCGCACCTCGCGCGGCACTACGTCGGCGCGAACACCGTCGTGGTGCTCGCCGGCGCGATCGAGCCCGACGAGGGGGCGCGCATCGCCAAGCGCGCGTTCGGCAAGCTCGCGGCGGGCGAGCGCGCCGAGCCGCTGCCGTTCGCGCCCACGCAGAAGTCGGTGCGGCGCAAGCACGTGCCGTCTCCCGGCAGCCAGACCGACCTGCGCCTCTCGTTCGTGACGCCGGGCGAGAAGAGCCCGATGGCCCCCGCGATCGAGCTGCTCCTACGCGTCATCGACGACGGCATGTCGACGCGCCTCTATCACCGGCTCGTCGACGAGGGGGGGCTCGTCTACGACTGCGAGGCGACCTGGGAGCCGTTCGAGGACTGCGGCGCCTTCGACCTCGGCGCCGAGGTCCAGCACCCGCGCCTCGGCGAGGTCGTCGACGCCTGCGTGGAGCTCGCGCGCGAGCTCGCCGCGCACGGCCCGACGCTCGCCGAGCTCGAGAAGGCGCGCGAACGCCACCACTTCGGCGTCGAGGCGATGCTCGACGACGCCGAGGGGATCGCCGAGAGCGCGGGCGGCGCGGTGTTCTTCGGGCGACCGCGCGTGCCTGCCGACTGGGCGCGGCGCTTCGACGGCCTCGATCGCGACGCGCTCGCGCGGGCGGCGCGCGCGATCTTCCGCGCCGATCGGGCGAACCTGGTGACGGTCGGCACGCTGCCGAACCAGGCGCGCGACGACCTCAAGAAGGCGCTCGCGAAGCTCGCGTAGGACTCGTCCCGCCACGGAGTGGGGTGTGGTCGGGTGACCGACGAGCGCGCACCCGCGCCGTGGAATACGGGCGCGCGGCTGCGTCCGGGACGCACCGCGTTCGATGCTCGTCCTTGGGCGTGCGGGGCGCGGTCTACCCTTCCGCGCGGAGCCACGCGGGCCCTTCGCCCGAGAAAAGAGCGTCATGCGTCCCCTCGTCTCGAGCCTCGTGCTGCTGCCCTTCGCGTTCGGCTGCTCCGCGGGGAAGTCCAGCGACACGCGGTCGACCGGCGATGGCGGCACCGACTCGAGCATCGTCCTCGACGCCGCAGGGCTCGACGCCTCGCTCGACGGCGATCCGGGGACGACGATCATCCCCGATCCCGACAACTGCCAGCAGGCGGCCGCGGGGCACACGTACGTGGGCTGCGACTTCTGGCCGACCGTCACCGACAACATGGTCCGGCCCGACTTCGACTACGCGGTCGTGGTCGCCAACACCGGCGCCGCCGACGTGACGGTCGACGTCACCAAGGGGACCACGCACGTCACGACGGTGACCGTCCCCGCCAACGGGCTCACGCCGATCTACCTGCCGTGGGTCACCGAGCTCAAGAGCATCCTGCCGAACAACGGCTGCGGCACGAACGTGAAGACGACGACCGTGCACGCGGTCGGCGGGGCCTACCACCTCGTCTCGACCGCGCCGGTCGCCGTCTATCAGTTCAACGCCATCGAGTACGCCGGCAAGGGCGGGCCGCCGGGCAAGAGCTGGACGAGCTGCAACACCGCGAACTGCTTCGGCTCCGTGAAGTGCTTCTCGTACACGAACGACGCCTCGCTGCTCCTGCCGACGACCGCGCTCACCGGCACGTATCGCGTCGCCGGCACCGACTCGTGGAACGACGGGGACCCCTCGTCGGGGAGCCCCGGCTTCACCTTCCCGCCGTACTTCGCGGTGACCGGGACGCAGGACCGCACGACCGTCACCGTGAAGCTCTCGGCCACCGGCTCCATCGTCGGCGGCGGCGGCGTCGCCACGACCGGTCCGGGGGGGACGACCTCGTTCACGCTCGACGCCGGCGACGTCGTCGAGGTCATCGGCGCGCAGACGGTGGGGAGCGACTTCTCGGGCTCGCTCGTCACGGCGACCGCGCCGGTGCAGGTCATCAGCGGCATCGCGTGCTCGTACATGCCGCACGACACGCCGGCCTGCGATCACCTCGAGCAGACCGTGATGCCCGCGGAGACGCTCGGGAAGCACTACTTCGTGACGCGCCCGACCTCGACCGCCGGCACCGGTCCCGGCAAGGCGATCTTCAAGCTCTACGGCAACGTCGACGGCACCGTGCTGACCTATCCCGGAGGAGCGCCCACCGGGGCGCCGACGACGATCGGCGCCGGCGAGGTCGTCGACCTCGGCCAGGTCGACGCCGATTTCGAGATCGTCGGCGATCACGAGCTGACCGTCGGGCTGTTCATGCTCGGCGGCGGCCCGGTCACCGCCGTCGGGACGGGCGACCCCTCGATGTCCTTCGCGGTCGCGGTCGAGCAGTACCGCCTCAAGTACGTCTTCCTCGCGCCGGCCGACTACGACCTGAGCTTCGTCGACGTCGTGCAGCCGATCGACGCGAAGCTCACCCTCGACGGCGCGGCGGTCACGGTCGTCCCCAAGCCGATCAGCAGCGGCTTCGGCATCGCGCGGGTGAAGCTCGGCGCGGGGAAGAACGGCGCGCACGTGCTCACGTCGTCGGCGCCGGTCGGCATCCAGGTCATGGGGTACGGCTCGTACACGAGCTACCAGTACCCCGGCGGCCTGAACCTCGGGCACATCGCGCCGCCGCCGCTGCGCTAGCGAGCGCCGCCGGCGAGGGCGTGCGCGTCGCGCGCCGCGCGAGGCCCGAGAGCGCGTCTACTTGAAGTTCGACGTGCCCACGACGAACAGCCCGGCCACGCCCGCCGCGGGCCAGGTGAAGTCCTGCACGACGGTCTGGCCGTCGACGCCGGTGGAGCGGATCGAGAACGCTCCCTTGCCGAAGCCCGCGCCGTCGGTGAGCGTGCCGTCGCCGCCTCGCTGCAGCGTCGTCCAGCCCGCGTGGTTCACGCTCTTCACCTCGACCTTGGCGAGCGGCACGCGCGCGTTGCGGACCCAGAGGCTCGTCCACCATTCGCTCGAGCCGGTCTGGAACTCGTACATCACGTTGCCGGTGTCGGCGCACTTGGCGAACTGCCAGGTCATGGCGCGCGGGTACTCGCCGCTGTCGAGGATGGCGAACGCCGCGGGGCTCACGTCGATGCTGTTGGAGGTCGTGTCGCCGTAGGTGACCACGCGCAGCAGCGCGGATTTCCCCTTCGCGGTGGTGACGAAGATGCACGCGTCGCAGTACCCGGCGACGTTCGCGATGCCGTTCCACAGCCCGACCAGCAACGCCCCCTCGGCGCTGCTCACGCGGCTGTCGTACTTCGTGCTCGGCGCGCAGGCGTTGTGGAACGCCGACTCCGTCCAGTCGACCGGACCGAGGTGGAACTGCCCGCCCGTGTACGCCTGGCCGTAGGTGACGTTCGGGCCCGAGTCCGCCGGCGTGCCGGTGTCGACCGGCGGCGACGAGTCTTGGCCGGGTGTGCCCGTGTCGTCGGCCGGTGTGCCCGTGTCGTCGGCCGGCGCGGTCGAGTCGACGCTGCCATCGCCCCCGGCCCCTCCGCCGCCACCGCCGCCGCTCGAGCAGCCGACGCCCGCCGTCGCCAACGCGATCGCTCCCCACGACATCCAGCGCGCGGTGCCTCGCATGGACCCAATGTAACCCGCGCGCCCGGACGTCCAAGCCCGGCCTCCGCGCGAGGAGCCGCGCGCGCGACGGCGACGTGTCCCCATCCGCCAGGCGAGCCGCGCACCCAAAAACGCCGACGAGGCGGCTCCGTGCAGGAGCGCGCCTCGGCCTGCGTCGTGGGGCTCGGCCCCGGTGCGGGATCAACCCTTGAGGAGGCTCAGCGCCAGCTGCGGCGCCTGGTTCGCCTGCGCGAGGACGGCGGCGCCGGCCTGCGAGAGCACCTGCGAGCGCGCCATCGACGCCGTTTCCTCGGCGACGTCGACGTCGCGGATGCGGCTGTTCGCGGCCGAGAGGTTGGTGCGCATCGACTGGAGGTTCTGCACCGTGCTCTGGAAGCGGTTCACCACGGCGCCGAACGTCGCGCGCTCCGTCGCCACCGAGGCGAGCGCGGTGTCGATCGCGGTGATCGACGTCAGAGAGTTCGCGGCCGAGGTGACGTCCTTGCCGGAGACGCCGAGCGTCGCCGCGGTGAAGTCGCCGAACTTCACGTTGACCATGTCCGAGCTCGTCGTGCCGATGCCGACCTGGAAGCCGATCGTCGAGGCGCCGGTGAGCAGGCTGATGCCGTTGAACTGCGTGGTCGAGGCGACGCGGTCGATCTCCGAGACGAGCGCCTGGAACTCGACGTTGGCGTTCGCGCGGTCGGCGTCCTGGAGCGAGCCGTTGGCCGCCTGAACCGAGAGCTCACGCATGCGCTGCAGCATGCTGGTGACCTGCGCGCCCGCGCCGTCCGCCGTCTGCGACATGCTGATGCCGTCGTTCGCGTTGCGCTCTGCCACGCTGTAGGAGCGGATCTGCGCGACCATCGAGTCGCTGATGCCGAGCCCCGCGGCGTCGTCGGCGGCGCTGTTGATGCGGTAGCCGCTCGAGAGCCGGGCGAAGCTGGTCTGCAGGTTGATCTGCGTGTGCGCGAGGTTCGACTGGGCGTTGAGCGAGGCGACGTTGGTGGCGATGAAAAGCGACATGGTGAATCTCCTTCATGGAGCATTTCCCCGTCGCTTCTTCGCGTCGGGGGAGCGGCTTCGTTGCCTCTCGCAGATATCGAACGGACCGCCCCGCGGGGGCTTGAGCGCGGGGTGGTGCGCGGGGGCGAGGCTCCGGCCGAGGCGCGCGAAACCGCGGGGAAGGGGCCGGCTTGCGCAGGTCTCGAGCTCGATGTAGGTAAGGCGCCTGCGTTAGTAACTCAGATCGGAGTCACGCTGTGCGCTTCCCCTTCCTCTCGCTCGTTTCCCGCACGTTTCTCGGCCTCGCAGCGCTCGGCACCGCCGCCTGCGCCGTCTCGACGCGGGCAGGGGAGCCCGAGGGGGACCCGAACGGAGACGAGAGCGCGCTCACCGGCACGACGAGCGTCGAGCGCGGGATCCACTTCCAGGGGGTGGTCTACCTGAACGACGGCAGCGGCGACGACGCCGTCAGGGTCGCGATCGCGCGGCAGGTGAAGTCGGCGATCGGCGGCCTGCGCGCGACGAAGGTGGCGCTGAACGATCGCGGCGCGCTGCACAACCTCGATCCGGCCAAGTGGAAGCGGCAGTCGCTCGTCGTGGTCGATCCCGCCGCGCCGACCGCGACGAACGCGCCCAGCCGGACCGTGCTCGCCGTCACGTACGCGTACGACGACCGCGCGGTGGTCACCAACACGCTCGCGAGCCGCAGCGCGGTCTCGTTCACGATGCTCGCCGACGACTACGCCCCGCACGCCGACGCGCTGAAGAGCGCGTGCTCCGACGACGCGACGACCGACGTCGACTCGCTCTGGTACCACTTCGCGCCGGAGCTCGCGTCGTGCAAGACGGCGATCGCGAGCGAGACGACCGCGATCGCGAAGGAGGTCGCGGCGCTCGCCGGACGCGCCGGGGCCATCGGCCCGAAGCAGGCCGCGCGCTGGTACCTGCCGGTCACCGCCAAGCTCGACGCGCCCGTGCTCCCCGGCCGCGACTTCGCCCCCGAGTACGATCGCCTCTTCAAGGTCGCGGGGAGCCGCGCCGGCGACGCCAAGCTCGAGATCTACGCGTTCTTCGGCGTCGATCAGGACGTGCGCGATCCCGACGACGCCCTCGCGCAGGAGGCCGCGCGCTTCCTCCGCTCGCTGCTGCGCGCGCAGCCGAGCTTCCGGCCGGTGCTCACCGATCCGTTCACGTACCTCCTCGACTTCCAGGTCGATGGCAAGAAGCTCGCGGGGGTCACGTACGAGCAGATGCTCGGCTGGCTCCTCGACAAGAGCGGCTACCCGGCCGAGGTCTCCACCGACGCGGCGAAGATCGCGGACCTGCGTCGCCAGGCGATCGGCAAGCTCGCCGAGCGCTGGATCGCCTGGGATCTCCCGGTGACGGTGACGACGAGCGACGGCAAACAGCGCGCGCTCACCATCGAGGTGAAGACCTACTACGGCGTCGAGGACGGCAGCGCCGACGCGCGCCAGCACGCGCAGTGGCGCTACCTCGAGGCGTTCTGGTACGGCGACGTCTTCCTCTACAACGGCCACTCGCACTTCGGGCACGGGCCGCTGGAGCCGACGAACTACTCCTCGCAGAACTTCGACGATCGCTACCAGCTGATGATGATCAACAGCTGCATCTCGTTCAACTACTACCACCAGGACTTCCTCGCGATGAAGCCGGGCGGCTCGAAGAACCTCGACGTGATCGTCAACGGGTTGCCGAGCTGGGTGTGGGGCGGCGGCGAGGTCGCGGCGCGGCTGGTGAGCGGCCTGATCTCCGGGCAGCAGCCGACGTACCCGCAGCTGCTTCAGTCGATGCGCCTCGACACGCCGTGGGGCGAGAAGGCCTACGACCCGATGCGCGTCGTCGACGGCGAGCTCGACAACGCGTACGCGAGCGCGAAGTCGCCGCTGAAGCTCGCGGTCGGCGCGCCGGTGTATTGAGGGGTACACGCGGAGGCGCGGAGGCGGCGACCGAGCGCGGTGGCGCGCCCGTCGGCCGCGAGCGAC
>CAIXWQ010000222.1 GCA_903923175.1 uncultured delta proteobacterium
CGTCGTGCGACGTGTGCGACTCGAGCCGATCGCCGTGCTGAAGGGCTGAGTGGCATGAGGCGGAGGACTGACTCGAACGCTCGTGCGCCACCGTAGGCGGTCACCCGCGCTTGCGGGTCGCCGGGCACGCGAACCCCGGCACCCGGTCGCCGTCGGATATCCCGGTCGCCAACGGCGCCCAGCCAGCCGAAGGCCGCGCGTCGAGCACCTCGCGCGCGGTTGGTCGATGGTCCTACACGGTGCTCTACGTCCGATGCCCGGTACCCGAGGCCCAACCTTCTCAGCCTACGGTCCGAACGACACGCCCCTCCTGGTCCTTGATCTCCGTCGGGACGACTCGAATTCGCAGGCACGCTGCGACGTCGAGCTCGCCGCGCACGGGCCGGACGTCCTTGGCGAGCTGCAGTGCCGACGTCGCCGGCAGCCGAACGACGACCGCGTCGGAGCCGCCCGCCCACTCGACGCGCTCTCCAGGCTCGAACGTGATCGTCGCGGCCGGCAACCTCACCACGAAGGACCGGTGGAAGGCGATGCGACCGCGGAGCAACCGCGCGAAGTCGACGACGTCGTTCGCGCCCATCGTGACGACGACGCGCTCGCCATCGCATACGAAGCCGCCTGTGTTCCTGAACGCGACCGATTGCGACGAACCCTCGCGAGCGGCCCCGTCCTGCATGGCCGCAGCGAAAGCCTCGTCCTCCATCAGCGACCTGCGTCCAAGGTCGGTCAGAAGCAGCGGGAGGCGTGGCTTCATCACCCCGAGAACGCCGGCAGCGTTCCACGTCTGGATCGCTTCGCGCTCCTCCGTGGTGATGCCCACGACGGTCAGAAACTGCACCTCGCCGTTCGGCGTCTCGATGGTTCCGAGCTGCGGATCCTCGGCGAATACGACAGCGTGCAGCGCCGTCGAACGGTCGGCCGCGATTGGGCCGTTCGCGTGCATGTGATGCCCGACGCCGAATCGAATGCCCGTCCGCGCGACGTACTTCGCGAGGTTGTGGAGGAAGTTCATCGCCCACATGGGCGGCGTGTCGAGGCCTTCGTCTGCCACGACGCGCATCGTCAGCTCGAAGCCGAATCCGCTGGTGTCAGCGTCGTCGGATTCCTTGTCGAAGAGCTCGGTGAGACCGTACGTCACGAGGTGGAATCCGGTGCGTCCGCCTAGATCGACGCGATACGCGCTGATTCCGTTGAGCGCGTTGTCGGAGAGTCCTGGGGGAGGCGACATGCCGAAATGGTGGTCGGGCTCGCGCTGATGGATCGCGAACACGGCGCGGTCGATCGCGTCCCAACCCGGAGCGGAGACTTCGTCGGAGGCCATGGCCGGATCGTAGGCGTGGTCCGCGGCGGCCGGGAAGGCCGCAAGGAGGGTCCGAGCGTGTCGTGGGACAACCCACTCGACGCCGACGCTTGGCGCGCGCGGACGCGCGAAGCTGCGTGTCGGGCCTCGTGTTGGAAGAGCGAACCCGCGCGCGGCATGGAGGCGCGCCGTAGGCATGCGAGTCAGGCAGGGTCGCCTACGTGAAGGTCATACAGTCGACGCCCTGAGCCCGCACCCGCGGCGGCGCACGCCGGGCCTTCCGGCGCGAGGGCTGTTCGCTGAGCATCGCCGCCATGACGACCGAGTCTTCCGTCGCCGACGAGATCATCGCCATGGAGCGTGCCGCGCTCGACCGCTGGGGACGAGGTGACCCATCGGGCTTCCTGGAGATCTCGGCGCACGACGTGACGTACTTCGACCCCTTCCTCGACCGGCGCATCGACGGCCTGGTGGCGCTCACCAGCTACTACGAGGGGATC
>CAIXWQ010000223.1 GCA_903923175.1 uncultured delta proteobacterium
AGCTCGCCTCGGCGTGCGACGCGGCGAGGCGATGCACGAGGCGCCCGCCGCTCGACGCGAAGGGGCCGACGCTCACGGTGAGCGGCGGGAGCGGCGCGAGCGGCGCGACAAGCGCGACGCGCGCTGGCTGCGCGATCGGCGCTGCGCCGGCGTCGACGACCGCGTCTTCCGGCGCGCGAGACGGCCCGCACGCGGCCACGAGCAAGGGGAGCGAGAGCAGCGAGCGGGCGCGGAACGAGCGCGACATCGCGCGCCTATAGCATCGCGCCGTCGCGCGAGCGCCGCCGGGCCGCGAGGGGGCGACGTCGGGCTCGGCTCGAGGGCTCAGCGGATCGAGTAGCGCAGCAGCCGGCACTCGATGTTGCCGTTCCAGAGCTGCTTCGCCGTGGTCCAGCGCACGCGCATCGCCTGCTCGATCGCGGGCGTTCCCGAGAGGATCGCGACCTCGTGACCGTGGAAGGCGCGCAGCGCCTCGGCCATGTCACGGTAGAATTCGTCGTCGGCGGCGAGCCGCTCGTCGTAGGGCGGGTTGGTCACCACGAAGCCGGGCGTCGAGAACGGCTGGGCCGCCGAGAGCGGCAGCGTGCGGAAATCGATGTGCGCGCTCGTGGACCGCGCGTTCGCGCGCGCGGCCTCGATGGCCTTGGCGTCGATGTCGCTGCCGAGCACCCGCGGGCTCTCGCTCCCCTGCGGGCGCACGCGCGCCGTGGCCGCCTCGCGCAGCTCCGCCACCGCGCGCACCAGCGCCTCGTCGTGCGACGCCCAGCGCTCGAAGCCGAACCTCCGCCGCGCGAGCCCGGGGGCCACGTCGTGCGCCCAGAGCCAGGCCTCGATGGCGATCGTGCCCGCGCCGCACATCGGATCGAGCAGCGGCGCGCGCCGATCCCACCCCGAGTAGCGCAGGATCGCCGCGGCGAGCGTCTCCTTCAGCGGCGCCTCGCCGATCTTGGTGCGGTAGCCGCGCAGGTGGAGCGACTCGCCCGCGAGGTCGAGCCAGAGCGCCGCGTGGTCCTTCGACAGGTGCACGAACACGCGCACGTCGGCGTCGGCGAGATCGACGTCGGGGCGCGCGCCGCGCTCGTCGCGGATGCGGTCGACGATCGCGTCCTTGGTCTTCTGCGCGATGAACTGCGTGTGCGTGAGCCCCGAGTCGCGCGCCACGGCCGAGACGGCGAGGGTGTGCTTCGGCGAGATCCACGCGCCCCAGTCCACCGTGCGGGCGAGCTCGTAGAGCGTCTCGGCGTCGGGCGCGTGCCCCTCGACGACGCGCGCGAGGATGCGCACGGCGATGCGCGACTCGAGGCACGCGCGCGCTCCGTCGCGCATCGTGCCGCTGAAATGCACGCCGCCCCGATCGGCGCGAACGCGGCGGAATTTGAGCTCTCGCAGCTCGTCCCTCAGCGCGGGCTCGGTACCTTTGGCGGCGGTCGCGAAGAAGTCCATCGAGTCCATGAGGGCTCCGGGCATCGAAAAGCGGGGGAGACGCCGCAGCGGTTTCGAGTATCATCTCGGCCGTGCGACTCGCATCCTTCGGCAGCGGCCTCGTCCTCGCGTTCTCGGCCATCCTCGCGGCGTTGGGCTGCTCGACGAGCGGCACCGCCCAACCGCTCGGTGCGGCGACGTGCCCGCTGGGGCAAAGCCACTATTACACGAGCGCGGGCTGCGGCACGACCGCGCCGGTGGCCGTCTGCCTCCCGGACGATCCGTTCGGCGACAGCGGCTGCAGCGGGATCAAGCAGGTCTGTACCTGCGACACCCCCGGCGTCGACGGCGGGATCGTCCCGGGCGTGACCGAGAACACCAGCTGCGCCGGCAACGCGAAATCGGCCTACAA
>CAIXWQ010000224.1 GCA_903923175.1 uncultured delta proteobacterium
GCGCCAACAGCGCCGCGGAGCTCGGCTCGGCGCCGTGCGCGACCGCGCACCCGCCGCTCGAGCTGCCGCCGCCGTCGCCCGCGGCGGTGGTGGTGCACTGCTGCGTCGTCGAGTCGCAGGTGGCGCCCGGCGCGCAGTCGCTCGTCGAGCTGCACTGCTTGATGCAGAGCCCGCTCGCGCCGCAGCGGAAGGCGCCGCACGCCTGCGTGGTGCCGTCGGGGGAGATCGACGAGAGCGCGTCCTCGCTGCACTTCGCGGTCGGTCGCGGCACGCAGCGACCGGTCGTGCAGGTGTTGCCGGCGGAGCAGTCGGCGTCGAGCACGCAGTCGCTGCGGCAGCCGTTCGCCGTGCACGCGTACGGCGCGCACGAGTGCGTGTCCGGCGTCGCGCAGCCGCCGAGGCCGTCGCAGACGCTCGCCGCGGTGAACTTGTCGACGTCGCACACGGCGGCCTTGCACTGCGTCTTCGCGCCGTTGGCGAGCCCGGCGCACTTGCTCGCGTCCTTGCCGTCGCACGCCGCCGCCGCGCAGACGTCACCCGCGCCGCTCCCGCCGGCGGCGCACGTGGTCCGCGCTCCGTGCGGCGCCCCGACCACCGGGATGCACTTGCCGACGTACCCCGGCACGTCGCACGCGGCGCACTGCTTGATGCACGCCGACTCGCAGCACACGCCGTCGACGCAGTGCCCCGAGCCGCACTCCGCGTCGGCCGAGCAGTCGGTGCCCGCGACCTTCGTGCACTCGCCGCGGTGCCCCGCCACGTCGCACGAGCTCCCCGCGTCGCATTTGGCCGCGCCGCAGCAGACGCCGTCGACGCAGGCGAGCGTCGGCCCGCAGCTGGCGCTGGTGGTGCAGTTGTCGCCGAGCCCCTTGGCGGGGACGCAGGCGTTGGTCACGCAGATGAAGCCGACCGCGCAGTCGGCGCCGGCCGTGCAGACCGAGTTGCACGCGTCGCCGGTCGCGTCGCACGCGTAGGCGCCGCACGCGCGCGGGATGTCGTAGCACTTGCCCGCGCCGTCGCAGATCGACGAGTGGCGCTCGATGCCTGTCGCGCAGGCGTTGCCGCTGCAGACGCTGCCGACGACCGGGTAGTTGCACTTGGTCGCGTCGACGCCGTTGCACGCGATGCCGCAGGTGGTGCCGAGCCCCACGCCGGTGCACGCGCTGCGGCCCGTGTGGGGCACGCCCGTCACCGGCGCGCAGTGCCCCTCCTTGCCCGCCACGTCGCACGCCTCGCACTGCCCGGTGCACGCGCGATCGCAGCAGCGGCCGTCGATGCAGACGCCCGTCTCGCACTGCGCGGAGGTCGTGCACGTCGTGCCGACGTCGCCCGCGAAGGAGACCGTGCGGGTGACCACGCGCAGGGCGCTCGTGTCGTTGCCGCGCTCGTAGAGCACGAGCGACTTGCCGCCGGCGGCGACGACGATCGGCGTCGCCTCGGACCACGCGGGATCGGTGCTCACCGCGAAGCCGCCGAGGCCGTCCTCGTTGGTCCCGTCGGTGAGCAGGCGGCTCGCGTACACGTCGCTGCCGCCGGCGCGGCCGTCGTTCCACGCGAGCACGAAGGCCGCGCCGTCGAACGCGACGCTCGGCGTGCGCTGCGAGTTGATGGCGCTCGCGAGCGGGACGGGCGCGGTGTCGAGCACCTTGAGCGTGGAGCCGTCGATCTGCGCGCGCACGCCCGCGACGTCGAGGCCGCTCGAGGCGCTCCCGTCCCAGACCAGCTGGACGCTCGTGGGCGAGGTGGCCGCAGCGAGCGTGGTGGCCGGCGTGGCGGTGGCGAGCAGCGCCGCGGTGGCGTCGGGGGTGCTCCCATCGGTGCCCACGCGCGCGGCGACCACGCCGCCCGCGCCCGGCGAGTACCACGCGCCGAAGAACGTGCCGCCCGAGAAGCCGAGCGTCATCGGCAGCGTGACCGTGGACGGGAAGAGGGTCCCCTTGCCGATCGTGATCGGCTTCGAATCGATCACCGCGCCGTCGACGACGCGCACCCCGAGGAGCGTCTGCGTGTTGTCCGCCCAGGCGACCAGCGACGACGACGTGCCGCCTGCGATCAGCGGGAA
Source organism: uncultured delta proteobacterium (assembly GCA_903923175.1). GTDB lineage: Bacteria > Myxococcota_A > Polyangia > Polyangiales > JADJMO01 > CAIXWQ01. Next base: position 2,063 of record CAIXWQ010000224.1, read on the forward strand.
CGACACCGTCTGCCCGCTCGCGGCCGTGACGATGGTCACCGGGCTCGCGTCGGGGAGCGTGCCGTCGGCCTTCACGCGCGTGGCCTTGACGACCATCGGCGCGCCGGCCCCGCCGCCGGAGGAGCCGGTGGCCGAGGCGAGCCCGAAGGTGACCACGAAGGTCTTGCCGTCGTAGGCGACGAGGGGCGCGACGTGCAGCGGCGACGCGGTCGGCGGCGTGGCCTTGTCGACCAGGAACGCGGCGGCGTCGATCGGCGTCCCGTCGAGCTTCAGGCGGATGGCGTAGAGATCGTTGCCGTGCGCGAGGAAGTTGCGGTCGTCGAGCCACGTCGCGAGCACCGTGGACCCGTCGGTCGCGGCGGCGACGGCGCTCTCGCGGTTGGGCGCGTTGCTGACGAGGATGCCCGGTGCGTCGGCCGCGGCGGCCCCCTCGAGGCGCGTGCCGAGGATCGTGCTCGTGCCGCTCCAGAGCGTCTGCTGCCAGGCGAGGAACGCGTGACCGTTCGTAGACGCCGTCAGGGCCGTGTTCCAGGGCGTGCTGCCGAACGGGTTCGGGATGTTGGAGACGACCGTCGGCGCCGGGTCGACGGCAGCGCCGGTGCTCGCATCGAGTCGGAGCGTCGACGTGATCGCGCCGGTCGGATCGACCCAGGCGGCGCGGAGGTAGGTGCCGTCGAAGGCGAGCAGGGGCGGCGTCGTGCTGCCGAGGGTCGGCAGGTAGACCATGGCGCCGCGCGTGCCGTCCGGGTTGATCGGCATCAGGCTGTCGGGCTGCCCCGACGTGACGATCCCCTGGGAGAGCCACGCGCTCACGCCGGTCGCGACGAGTTGCTGCGCGGACCAGGCGGTCATGCTCGCGGTCTGCGTCGCCGTGACGCCGCCGGCAGAGACGGCGACCTTCGAGATCGTGGCGGGCGAGCCGGACTTCACCAGCCAGCCGATCGTGCCGGAGCCGGCCAGCAGGGGCCCGTTCTGGTCGGTCGGGCTCGTGTCGTTGGTGGGATCGCGCAGCGAGATCGCCGAGCCCGCGTAGGCGAGGCGCGAGAGGAACACGTGCCGCTGCGACGAGGCGTTCGCCTGCGTCCACGCGATCAGCGGCACGCCCGACACCGTCGCGAGCGCCGGGGCGCCGAGCTGGAGGCCGCTGGAGGTGAGCAGCGTGGAAGGCGTCGCGGTGGCGACGTCGAACGTCGTCGCGTCGGCGTGGAAGGTGAGCGCGTGGAGCGACAGCGGCGACGAGTCGAGCCACGCGAGCAGGAACTGCGAGCCGTCGAAGGCGAGCGAGAGGTAGCCCGCGGTCTGCGGGAGCGTGAAGTCGACGGGGAGCGGGTCGAGGCGCGTCCCGTCGAGGCCGATCCGGCACGCGTGGCCGACCCCGTAGCTCGTCCAGACGGCGACGTAGACGCCGTTGCCGGCGGCGAGCAGCGGCGTGACGTTGCCGGCCAGCCCCGCGCTGGTGACGACCGCCGCGTCGGTCGGCTTCTCGGCCGAGACGACCGGATCGAGCACCGCCGGAAAGCGCGCGCCGTCCACGACGCTCGCGGGGACGCGCAGCTCGAGGACGCCCTCGCCCAGCCAGCGCGCGGGGACGGCGGTGCGCGCCCCGGCGAAGTCGACGAACGTCGCGTGCGCGACGCGCACGCCCGAGCCCGTGGCGGCGTCGGCGAAGTGGAGGCCGTTGGCGTCCACGCCCACGAAGCGCTCCCCCGCGACGCGCTGTCGGACCACGACGTCTCCGCTTCCGGCGGGCGCGCGGTCGAACGTCCAGCTCTGCTCCAGCCCCTCGGCGCGGTTCTCGAGGCGCTCCTCGACGCCGAGGCCGCGCGCGATCGCGAGGGCGCCGTCGCGCTCGACGCGCGTCGACTGGGTCGTCGCCGGCGTCGTCGGCGTCGTCGGCGCGCCGAGCAGGCTGCGCTCTCCGCGGGCGATCGACAGCGTCTCGAGCTCGAGCGGCGCGCCGGCCCGTGGCGTCGCGCCCGAGACGGCGGGCGTGAAGCGAACGCGGCCCGCGCCTTCGGCCTCGCTCACGTGGATGGCGTGCGTCCGGTGCCCCGCGTCGAACCCGGCGGCGGCCTCGCTCCCCGGCGCGCTCGGCACGAACGCGAAGTGCGCGCGGCGCATCGCGACCGCGAGCCCGTCGGTCACGCCCGCGATCACGGGGCTCGTCGCGCGGAGCGCCGTCGCCCCGCGAGGCGTGGTCGGCGCGCCGCCGTCGGGCAGCTCGAGGTCGCTCGCGGGCGGGGCGCCCGGCCTGCCGCACGCGGACGGTCCGAGGGTGACGAGCGCGACGACGAGCGGCGCAAAGCGGCGGCGGGCGAGCATGAAACCTCCCTCGAACGGATCGGCGAGGAGCGGCGATCCCGCCCCGCTCGCGTCAGGATTTCATGGAGTCGCCCCGCCAGCGAGGGGCGTTACGCTCGGCGCAAAGGGTGCGCGTCTCGGCCGCTCACCCGAGCGCGAAGGCCTTCTGGAACGTCTGGAGGAGGCTCACGTCGTTCGATTTGATCGCCCCCGACAGGAACTCCGTCGCCCCCGGCACGTAGGCCTCGCGGACGATCCTGGTGAAGATCTCGGGCGTCGTCTTGAGCACGCAGTCGGCCTGCGACCCTTCGGGCTTGCCGAGCACGACCTCGCACTTCTTGTCGTCGACGCGCACCGTCCACTTCGCCTGCGGCTCGCCGCCGAGCGTGAAGTAGAAGCTCGTGGGCTTGTCGACCTGCCCCGCGCGAAAGCGCCCCTCGAGCTCGTGGAAGAGCTTCACCAGCGGGTGCTCGCGCTTCGGCGCCTCGAGCTGCTTCTCCGAGCCTGCCGGCGCGAGCTTCGAGAAGTCGAGCACCTCGCCGTCGCGCAGCGCGAGGATCGCCTCGCGCAGCAGGCGCGCGATCTCGCGGGCGGCGTCCGACGGGTGCAGCCCCGCCGTCAGGCGCTTCATGTCGGCCACGGCCATCGGCGGCCCGATGCGCGCGACCAGCTCGCGCTGCTTCGGCACGAGCGCCCCCTTGGGGAGCGCCTCGCGCGTGCCGCCGAGGAACATCGGCAGCACGTCGATCTCGTGCTTGAGCGCGAGGTAGCCGACGAGCGACTTGAACTCCAGCACGTCGCCGGTGGAGCGCGTCCCCTCCGGGAAGATCAGCACGTTCTTGCCGCGCTCGATCACCTCGGCCGCCTGGCGGATCGCCTGGCGCATCCCGCGCCGATCGAGCGGCTCCACGTTGGTGAGGTTCTCGAAGAACGCCTTGCGCAGCGAGCTCCCCTCGAAGAAGTAGTCCTGCGCCGCGAGCGACACGAGCCCGTCGCCGTAGCTGCCGAGCGCGGTCTTGGCGAAGCCCATGTCGAGGTGGCTGCCGTGGTTGGCGACCACGATCGTGCGCTTGTTCCACGGAATGTAGCCGCGGCCGGTGACCTTCGGCTGCATCACGTCGTCGTAGAAGGCCTTCTGCAGCTTGCCGAGCAGCCCCTTGGCGAGCTCGCGCATCGGCTCGGGGAGCTTCACGTCCTCGAGCTTCAGCCCGGCGCCCGTCCCCGCGGCGCGCCCTTCGATGGTCTTGGTGCGCGACACCTGCACGTGCTTGCGCTGCTCGATCATGTGCTCGACGTCCGCCACCGTCTTGCACGCCTGCAGCGCCGCGGGATCGAGCGCGCCGTATTTGGCCTCCAGCGCGCCGAGAAGCTCGGTGAGCGTGAGCGAGTCGAAGCCGAGATCTTCGAGCAGCGTGGCCTGCGGCGCGATCGCCTCGTGCAGCTTGCCGGTCACCGCCGCGATCGCGTGGCGCACCGGCGTGCTCTCGCCGGCCGGGCCCTCGTGCGCCTTGGTCGCCGCGAGCGTGCGCTCGAGGATCGCGCGCACCTCGGGCCGCTTCACCTTGCGCGTCGCGGTGCGCGGCAGCGGCGCCTCGTAGAGCTGCACCACCGCCGGCTGCATGCCGTAGGGGAGCTTCGCGATCGCGTCGCGCAGCGCCTTCATCGCGCGCGCGTTGCGCTCGGTGCGCTTCTGCGCCGCCTCGAGGTTCGGCGCGATCGAGTCGCCCGGCCGCGCTTCACCCAGCGGCGGCTCGCCCGCCTCGCGCTCGGGCACCGCGAGGCACGCGACGCGCTCGGCGCCGTCCTTGCCCGCGACCCCGACGATCGCGAGCTCTGCGACCCCGGCGACCGTGCCGAGCTTGTGCTCGACGTCGTCGGGGTAGACGTTCTCGCCCGTCGACGTCACGACGACGTCCTTCACGCGCCCCGCGAGCACGAGCTGCCCGCGGTCGTCGAGCTTGCCGAGGTCGCCCGTGCGCAGCCACCCCGCGCCGTCGAGCACGCGCGCGGTCGCCTCGGGGTCGGTGTAGCCCTTCATCACGTTGGGCCCGCGCGCGAGCACCTCGCCCACGCCCGACGCGTCGGGCTCGAGGATCTTCAGCTCCACGCCCGGCACCGGCTTGCCGACCATGCCGAGCTTCGCGCTCCCCTTGTGCGACGGCTTCGTCACTGTGAGCACCGGCGACGCCTCGGTGAGCCCGTAGCCCTCGGTCAGGTGCAGGCCCATCGACGCGAAGCGCTTCTGCGTCTCCGCGGGGAGCGCCGCGCCGCCCGAGATCAGCCACTTCACGTGGCCGCCGAGCCCCGCGTGCACCGGCGCGAAGAGGAGCTTGCCGGCGTCGAACCCGAGGGTCCTGCCCATCGAGCGGTTGAGCTCTCCGGCCCACTCGAAGATCTGCTCGGCGAGCGCCCCCTTGTCGGCGACCTGCGCGAGGATGCGCCGCTCGAGCAGCTGCCACACCGCGGGGACGCCCACCATCGCCGTGATGCGGCCGGCCTTCAGCCCCTCGCCGAGCCGCTCGCCCGTGAGCTCGTCGAGGTACGCCACGCGCGCGCCGCGCGAGAACGGCAGCAGCAGCCCGCAGGTGAACTCGAAGGTGTGGTGGAGCGGCAGGATCGACATCACGCGATCACCGCCGCCGAGCGGGAAGATCGGCGCGAGGGCCGCGATGAGCGCGGCGAAGTTCGCGTGCGTCAGCAGCACCCCCTTGGGGGAGCCGGTGGTGCCGCTCGTGAAGATCAGGCTCGCGACGTCCTCCGGGCGGACCTCGACAGGCGTCGGCGAGAGCGTGCCGCCGCGCGCGTCGGGCGCCGTGACCTCGTGAAGGTCGAGCACGCGCACCTGCGGCAGCGCCGCCCGCGCCCCCGCGCCCCCCTTGAGCTCGACCGTCTCGTCCCACACCGCGACCCGCGCGCCGCTCTCGCGCAGCAGGTTCTCGAGCTGCGAGGCGTCGAGCGCCGGATCGACCGGCACCGCCGTCGCGCCCGCGCGCAGGATGCCGAAGTACGCGATCGGCCAGTCGGGGTGGTTGTGCCCGGCGAGCAGCACGCGATCACCGGCGCCGATGCCGTGCGCCTGGAGCCGCGCGGCCACGCAGTCGGCGCGGCGCCGCACGTCGCCGAAGGTCACGCGGGTCAGGCCGTCCTTCTCGAGGTTCTGGAACGCCAGCGTGAGCTCGTGGCGCTCGGCCATCTGGTCGACCAGCGTCACCAGCGTCTCGTGCGCGCGCAGCGCCTTGGGCTCGCGATGGAGCTTCTTCTCCATCTCCGGGAGGATCCACTTCTCCACGCCGGGGAGGTGGACGTCCATCATCCAGGTCATCCAGTCGATGGACTCGGGGCGCCACGGCAGCTTCGCCTGGTCGGCCGCGGTGGCGCGGTCGTAGGCGGCCTTGGTGTTGGCGCACGAGAAGGGGCCGTTCTTCAGCAGCGTGAACGGCGCGAAGAGGTTCATCAGCTCGCCGACGCGCTTCTCCTGCTTGGCGATCCCCTCGAGCCCCTTGCTGATCGGCCGCAGGAACGCGACCGGTCGCAGCAGCTTGGCGACCGCGTCGTACGCCTTCGACTGCGCGGGCGCGCCGATGGCGTTGAAGCGCGCGCTCGGCATCACGTCGGTCTCGAACCGCGAGGCGAGCAGGTTGAGGAACGGGTTCCCCTTGCCGGTGCGCAGGAAGTACTTGCGCTTGTAGAGCCCGATCAGCTCGGCGAGGCGCGCCGCGGTGACCGGGTTCACGTCGCTCGCGCCGTACTGGTACACGGGGCGCTGCGTCCCCTCGAGCAGCTCGGCGAGGCTCAGGATCATCCCGGCGCACACCAGATCGGTGGGGATGAAGTCGAGCTCGACGTGGCCGGCGGGGATGAACACCGCCCCCTTCATCGCGAGGAAGATGATCGGCACCGAGGTGCTGATCCCCTCGTTCCACCCCTTCGACGGGAACTCCAGGCACGACTCGCAGCACGCCGGGCGCGCGATGGTGAACTGGAGGCCCGAGCGCGCGATGACCTGCTCGCCGATGCTCTTCGTGTACGTGTACGTGTTGGGCCAGCCCCAGTGCGTCGCGCGCTCGGTGCCGGCCTCGATCAGCCGATCGCTGACGAACTTGCGGCGCACCTTCGCGAGCTCCGCCTCGTACGCGGGGCCCGAGGTTGGCTCGCTGCGCGCGAGCTGGTTCTTCTTCGCCTGCTCGGCGAACTCGCTCTGCCGGAAGGCGTCGTCGCAGCGGTGCTTCGCCTGCGCGATCACGTCGAGGCAGTCGGCGATCTCCCGATCGGGGCTCCAGAGCTCGGCGCCGAGCTCGGCGAAGCGCGGGAACGGCACCGAGAGCGGATCGACCTCCTGGATCGGCCCCTTGCGCCGGCCGGCCACGTAGCAGGTGCTGGTGTGCATCAGCGGCACGTCACCGAGCGCGCGCGCGAGGGCGACCAGGTTCTGCGCGCCGAAGGCGTTGGCGTGCAGCGCCTCGTCCAGCGGCGGGCTGAAGTCGACCACGCCCGCGACGTTGACCACCGCGTCGACCGTGCCCCGCAGCTGCTCGATGAGCGCCGGGTCGACGCCGCAGCGATCGCGCCCCACGTCGCCGTCGATCGGCACGACCTTCTCGCGCAGGAACGCCTCGAAGCCGGCGCCGTGCTGCTCGCGGAGCGGCGCGAGGCAGTCGCTCGTCGCGACGTCGCCCCAGAAGCGCTGCTCGCTCGTCTTGCCCTTCCCGCTGCGGACCAGCAGGTAGATCTTGCCGATCTCCGGGTAGCGGGCGAGCAGCATCACCCAGAAGACCTTGCCGACGAAGCCGGTGCCGCCGAGGACCAGCAGGCGGGCCTCGCCCAGCATCTTCGAGACGTCCAGCGCGCTGCGCTCGTCGCGCCGCGACAGCGGCGGCGGCACCACGGACGAGCGGGCGATCACGTGGCCGGAGGTGGCGTGCGGGTCTTGGCCGTTCTCTTCTTGGGCGTTCATCGAGAGCGGCCCGTTTCCAACGAGCGCGCCACGCCGTCAACGACGGCACGGTGCGTAAATCAGGTGACGGCGCGCCGTTCTCTTCTTGCAGAACGCACGCGCGCGCGGCGCGCCTCGGGCGCGACCGACACGGCGACCGGCGTGGCCGGCCCCTGTCGCCGCGGGCGGTGACGCCGGGAAATCGAGCTGATCCCACCGGCCGGATGGTCGCCCCGAGCTGGGTGCGTCAGGCTCTCGCAGCGTGCCGGACGACAAGCGAATCCTCTGCCATTCCCCCTCCGCGGCGAGCTTCGAACGCTTGCTGCGAGAGCTCCGCGAAGGCGCCGACGTGCCGTCGATCGTGCGGGCCGACGACGCCATCGTCTTCGACGGTGCGCGCCTCCGGTGGCTCGCGCGCGACGACACCACGGCCCTGCTCGACGAGCTGCGCGAGCGCTACGTCAACCTGATCGTCTTCGACCTGCGCTGCCCCGACGACGAGTGCCTCGGGCGGCAGGCCTCGCACGCGTTCACCGTGCTCGACGCGCTCGATCGCATCGAGGACGTCGAGGGGCGCTTCGCCTTCCACCGGATCCTCGTGCTGCTCCCGGCGCGCACGTCGGCGCCGATCGACGAGGTCATCCTCCAGCTCGGCGCGCGCGGCGTCGGCGCCGTGCTCCGCGAGCGCGACGGCGAGTCGGGGCGCGCGTTCGCGCGGCGGCTCCTCGAGCGCGCCGTGCAGACCCTCCGCGCCCGCAAGACCGGGCGGCGCGCGCTCTGCGCGTCGGGGGGCGGCATCACCGGCCTCTACTTCGAGCTCGGCGCGCTCAAGTGCCTCGACGACTGCCTCGGCGGCGCCGGCGTGAACGACTTCGACCTCTACTTCGGCATCTCCGCGGGCGCGATCGTCGCTGGCCCGCTCGCCGTCGGCTACTCGATCGACGAGTTCATGGCGGCGGTCGCGGGCGC
>CAIXWQ010000225.1 GCA_903923175.1 uncultured delta proteobacterium
GAGTTGCAGCAGGCGTTCCGCGCGTCGTTCGAGGACCGCTCGCCGCCCGAGCTTTCGGTCTGGGGGGCGCTCCTCGCCGAGTACGAAGAGGCTCTCGGCAGTGGCTTCTACTCGAACGAGGCGATTCCGCCGCTGCCGCTGAGGAGCTGGCGAGCGGACGCGGGGGCGTCTCGATGACGACCGAGGAATCGCTCTCTCCGCGTCCGATCCGTGAGGCGAGACCCGTCTAGCACTTCGACGCGACCCGCCGTGCGTACCCCGCGAAAACCCAACGGAGCCCTCTCGATGCCCATCCCCACCTCGCTCGCGCTCACGAGCCCCGACGACGATCTGCTCTGCAGTCCGACCACCCGACTCCCCATCGCGGTGATCCTAGATACGAGCGGTTCGATGGCCGGTCGGCCGCTCGAGGAGCTGCAGGAGGCGCTGGCGCTGTTCCTCGCCGAGATCGCCCGCGACGCCGACGCGAGCGCCAGCGCGGACCTCGCGGTCATCACCGTCGGCGGATCGGTGATGGTGCACCGGCCGTTCAGCCTCGCGTCCAGCGGGGGCGTGCCCGCGCTCGAAGCCGACGGCGCGACGCCGCTTGGCGAAGGGGTCACCGCCGCGCTCCGGCTGCTCGACGAGCGCAAGGCGCAGTACCGCGCCGCTGGCACGCCGTACTACCAGCCGTGGCTCGTCATCCTCACCGATGGCGCGGCCACCGACGACACCGCGCGCGCGGCGGCGCAGACGGCCCGGCTCGTGCGCGAGCGGAAGCTCACGGTCTTCCCGGTCGGCGTCGGCGCGCGAGCCGATCTCGACCAGCTCCAGCTGCTCGCCGGCGGCGCGCGGCCGATGCGGCTCAAGGGGCTCGCCTTCGGGGCCTTCTTCCGGTGGCTGTCGGCGAGCGTTTCGTGCGCCTCGCGCTCGACGCCGGGGCAGGGGGTCGCGCTCCCTTCGCCGTTCTCGTGGGTCGAGCTGTGAGCTCGCTCGGGCGCGGCGTGGCGGTGGGCGTCGCCGTTCGCGGTCGCTCGCACGAGGCGCGCGGCATCGGCTGCGAGGACGTCGTGCTCACGCGCGACGGGCCCGTCACGATCGCGGCGCTCGCGGACGGCGCTGGGAGCGCGCGTCACGCGCGGCTCGGGGCCGAGACGACGGCGCGGGCGGTCGTCGAGTTGCTCGCGCGGGAGTTCGCGGCCTTGCAGGACGCTGGCCCTGTCGCCGCGCGCGACCGGATCCTCGAGGTCGTCGACGCTGCGCTAGCGCGCGAGGCCCATGTGCACGGCGCACACCCAAGCGATCTGGCGAGCACGCTGCTGTTCGTGGCGATGTCGCACGGGCGAGTGATCGGTGGCCATCTCGGCGACGGCGTCGTCGCGGTGCGCCGGAAGGGTCGATTCGAGGTCGTGTTCGAGCCCGCGGTCGGCGAGTTCGCCGGCGAGACGGTGTTCGTGCCCACGCGCGGAGGTGCGGGTGATCTTCGATTGTTCACCGGTCCGACCGTGGGCATCGAGGGCGTGGCGTTGATGAGCGACGGCGCGGCGACTTCGCTGTGCGGCGCGCTGGGGAGCGAGGGGCCGCCGAGTGCGCGCTATCGGATCGCGCCAATCCTCGACCGCTGGTGGGGCGGTCTCTCCACGCATGCGCCGTCGGAGGTTCGGGGCGCCGTCGAGGAGGCCCTGCGAGGGCCAGTGCGGGCGCGCACGGGGGACGACTGCTCGCTCGCGCTGGTGCGCCGTGTTGGGTTCGTTGACGCGACGGCGCTTGTGACGCCTGCGCGCAGGTGCGAGATGCTCGGCGCCTCGACGTGCGGGGCCGCGCGCATTCGCGGGCGGCTGGCCCGGGCGTGGAGCGAGGTCGGCGAGGGGCTGGAACTCGTTAGGCTCGCGCGACGAGCGCGAGTTTCGGTGCGCAAGGCGCGGCAGCACCACGCGGCGTTGCGGGCGATCGGGTGGGGGTGAGCAGCGGCGACGTCGTAGCGACGCGAGGGCTCGGGAGTCGGGCCGCGAATATGCACGACGCCGCTCGCGCTGTCCGAATGTGCGCGCCGGGGACGTCTCATGACCGAGCGCACCCGGCGCCGGCCCACCTTGCGCCGGCCCGCCCGTCACCGCAGACCCAGGAAGGCCTATGCCCGACGACTTCACCGACTCCCACGCCATCCCGATCGGCCCCGATCTCGGCCGCGTCCTCGAGGTCGCGCACGCCGCCAGCCTCTCGGTGCTCCTGAGCGGGAGCCACGGCATCGGCAAGAGCGACTACCTGCAGGAGTTCGGCGCCACGCGCGGCCTGCGCGTGCACGTGCTGGATCTCTCGCTGCTCGAGGCCACCGATCTCACCGGCCTGCCGTTCCAGACCGCGGGCCGCACCCACTTTGCCCCGCCCGCGCACCTGCCGTCGGCCGACGAAGGGCCGACCATGCTGGTGCTCGAGGAGCTCAATCGGTGCGACCGCAGCGTGCGCCAACCGTGTCTCCAACTTCTCACGGCGCGCCGGCTCAACGACTACCGGCTCCCTGACGGGTGTTTCGTGGTCGCCTGCGTGAACCCCGTCGAAGGGGGCTACGACGTCGACGAGCTCGACGCCGCTCTCGCCTCGCGCTTCGTGCGTCTCGACGTCACCGCCAGTCGCGAGCGCTGGGCCGAGTGGGCGCGCGGCGCCGGCGTGCTCGACGAGGTGATTCGCTTCGTCGAGCGTCACCCGAAGGCATTCGACCCTACGCCGCCGCGGTCGTGGACGTACGCCTCCTCGCTGCTCCGCTCGGCGCGCGAGCGCGGCTGGAAGCACGACGAGCTGCCGGGGCTGCTGCGCGCGGTGCTCGGCGATCCGGCGGCGCAGGCGCTCTGCTACGAGCTCGGTCGCGCCTCGTCCGACGCCATCGACGCGCTCGCGCTCCTGCGCAAGCCCGACGCCTTCCTCGACAGGCTCGAGGAGCTCTCGCGCGCCAAGCGCCTCGACGTGCTGCGCCTGCTGGCAGACGACCTGGTGAACCTGGTCCGCTCGCCCAAGGCGAAGAAGGCGCTGGCTGCATCGGGCGGACCCGACGTGCTGCGCATCGTCCTCGCGCCGATGCCGGCCGATCTGCGCGAGCGGGTCGAGGCCGTGCTGCCGAAGGGGTGATCGCATGCGCGAGATCCCCGAAGAGGTGGCGCGGAAGCTCCCCGCGCTCGCGTGGCACCGCGACGGTGCAGCGGCGCTGATCGCGGCGATCGCGCCCTACGTCGAGTCGCGCGACGAGGCGAGGCGGCTCGGCACGGCGTGGGTCGAGGCGCGACGAGGTGCGCCCGATCGGTCGCTGCCGGTCGGTCAGCCGAGGCCGCCGCCCGCGAATCCCTGGCCGCTCGCGGCCAATCCCTTCC
>CAIXWQ010000226.1 GCA_903923175.1 uncultured delta proteobacterium
CCGAAGCGCCCGACGCGCGAGGCGTCCCCGACGCGCGCGTGCCTGCGGTGCCGACGAGCGAGGCGACGGGCGCGAGCGCTCCGAGCGCTCCGAGCACTCCGAGAGAAGCGAGCTCCGCGGACGCAGGCGCCGCCGAGGCGACGCCGCAGAGCGCGCCCGAGGACGCCGGTGCGGCGCTCCCCGATGACGCCAACGCGAGCGACGACGCCGACGCGAGCGACGCCGCGTCACCGTGAGCGAGCGAGGCGCCCTCCCCGAGGCGCGGAAGAGCGCCCTGCGCCTAGCCTCGGAACCGCTGCGCGATCGGGTACTGGCGCCCCACCCACGCGCGATCGCTCACGCGGAGCGTCGGCGGGAACTGCTGGCGCTTGTACTCGTTGGCCCGCACGCGCCCCGCGATCGAGCGCACGAGCTCGATCGGATCGCCGGTGACCCGCGCCGCGTCCTCGACGCCGAGCTCGCGCTCGATCAGCGCCTCGAGCACGCGATCGAGCACGTCGTACGGCGGCAGATCGTCCTGATCGGTCTGCCCGGGCCGCAGCTCCGCGCTCGGCGCCTTGGTCAGCGTCGACTCCGGGATCGGCGCGACGCCGCCCGCGCGCGCGACCGTCTCGTTGATGCGGCGCGAGAGGGCGTAGACCTCGACCTTGAAGAGATCGGCGATCACCGCCAGGCCCCCGATGGTGTCGCCGTAGAGCGTGCAGTAGCCGACGGCGCACTCGCTCTTGTTGCCCGTGGTGAGCACGAACGCGCCGGTGCGGTTCGAGAAGGCCATGAGGGTCGCGCCGCGGATGCGCGACTGCAGGTTCTCCTCGGTGAGATCCTTCCAGCCCGCGGGCGAAGGGAAGGCCTGCAGGACCGCGGCGAGCCCGCCGCGATACGCCTCGAGCATCGGCGTGATCGGCACGAGCTGGTAGGCGATGCCGAGGTTCTTCGCGAGCAGCTCGGCGTCGCGCACGGAGTGGTCGCTCGAGTACGGCGAGGGCATGGCGAGCCCCGTCACGTGCTCCTTGCCCAGCGCCTCGACGGCGAGCGCGGCGACCAGCGCGCTGTCGATGCCGCCCGAGAGGCCGACCACCGCGTCGCGCGCGCCGACCTTGCGGAAGTAGTCGCGCAGGCCGAGCACCAGCGCGCTGCGGACGTCGTCGGTCTCGTCACGATCGGCGAGCGTGACCTTGGGCCCCTCGGTGTCGAACACGCGCACGTCCTCGGCGAAGAACGCGGCCTCGCCGCGGGCCTCGCCGTCGGCCGCGAAGACGCTGGAGCCGCCGTCGAAGATGAGGCCGTCGTTGCCGCCGACGATGTTCACGTAGGCGGTGGCGACGCGGTACTTCGCGGCCGCGTGCGCGAGCAGCCGGCGACGCGTGCGCCACTTGCCGGCCGCGAAGGGCGACGCGGAGAGGTTCACGACCACGCGCGCGCCGCCGTGCAGCGCGACCTCCTCGACCGGGTCGATCGGGTAGCGGCGCTCGCTCCCCCAGAGATCGGCGTCGTTCCAGCCGTCCTCGCAGATCACCACGCCGACGCGCGTGGACGCGTCGCCGGCGACGAGCTCGAACACCGACTCGCGCGGCGCGAGGTTCGGCTCGAAGTAGCGCCGCTCGTCGAAGACGTCGTAGGTCGGCAGCAGCGTCTTGGCGAAGGTGCGCTCGACCTTGCCGTCGCGCAGCAGCGCCGCGACGTTCTCGAGCCCGGCGCCGCGCGTCCCCCGCGACACGCGCGCGATGGTGCCGACCAACAGCGGCAGCGACGGCGGCGCCTCGCGCGCGATGCGCAGCAGCGCCCCCTCGCACGCCGGCGCGAAGCTCGAGACCAGGAGCAGATCGCGCGGCGGGTAGCCCGGCAGCACGAGCTCGGGCGCGATCGCGAGATCGGCGCCGAGCGCGTGCGCGCGGCGCGCGGCCTCCACGATGGCGCCGGCGTTGTCGTCGAGGGCGCCGATCGTGGCGTCCAGCTGCAGCAGGGCGATCTTCATGGGCGTGCCGGCCCGCGCGCCACGGGCGCTGCGAGGCCGACCACGATAGCAGGCCAGTGCTACATTCGGAGCGTGGCCGGCGAGCGAGAGGGCGGCGACCGCGACGAGGGCTCCGCCGACGCGATCGTCTTTCGCGCGCTCTGGTCGGGCGTCGTCAACGACTTCGACAACGACGAGCGGCACGCGAAGTTCCTCGATCACGCGCACCGCACCGATCGGCTGCTCGACGCGGCTCGGCGCTACTCGACGCTGAAGGACGACCCCGAGCTCGGCGCGCAGGCGCAGAAGCGCCTCGCGGGGATCACGCTGCTGGCGACGCACGCGATGCTGGCGACCAAGAGCACGCCCCGCAGGCGCCCGCCGCCGTGGGTGTACGTGCTCACGGTCGTCGTCTGTTGCAGCCTGCTCGGCTGGGTGGCGATCGCGGCGTGGCGCGGGCAGCACTGACGCGGGCGGCGCCTTCGGCAGCTGGCGCCGGACGCGCCTCGTGCGCTACACCAAGCGCTCCTTGACGCGTCCCGCTCGCTCGCTCGCAGCCGCAGCCTTCGCTGGCTTCACCGCGCTCCTCGCGCTCGGCCCCGCCGCGTGCAGCGACGACGATCGCCCCCTCGCCCGCCCGCCGACCGGGCCCGCCACGCTCGCCTCGCTGACGGTCGCCCAGCTGCCGCTGACGCCGGAGTTCTCGCCCGACGTGCACGACTACGCGATCGCGTGCTCCGCCGGGCTCAACCCGCTCACGTTCGCCGCGGCCGCCGCGCCGGGCGCCGTCGCGACCTTCCGAGCCCCCCTCGCGCGCGAGGTCGGCGACGGTACGCCGGCGTTCGCGATGATCCCGGAGGACTCGGCGGTGGTCATCGACGTCCAGGGCGGCGAGGGCGCGACGAGCGAGTACTGGATCCGCTGCCTCCCCGCCGATTTCCCCGTGCTGCAGGCCACGCGCTGGGCCGCCACCAACCCCGGCTACTACCTCCTCGGCAACCCGGCGTATTTCAACGGCGAGACGGGCTACGCGATGGTGCTCGACCAGAACGGCACGCCCGTCTGGTACCGACGCGTCGGCGACGACGGCGCGGGGCTCATCACGCTCGTCGGCAAGAACCGGCTCGCCTACACGCGGATCTTCGGCTTCGTGTTCGGCTTCGAGCCCGGGCGCAGCTACCAGCTCGAGGACCTCGCCGCCGGCACGCTCCAGGACGTCGGCCTGGTCGACGTCGCGACCGATCAGCACGAGTTCGCGCGGATGCCGAACGGCGACTACGCGCTGCTCTCGTTCCCGGCGCGCACCGGCTTCGATCTGAGCAGCCTCGGCATCGCGGACACCGTCATCGCCGACTGCCGCGTCGAGGAGCTCGCGCCCGACGGCCACCTCGTGTGGAGCTGGAACGCCAGCGAGCACGTCGACGTGCTGACCGAGTCGACGCTACCGCTGCAGGTCAACGTGAAGGGGACGCTCGAGCGCGACGTCTTCCACTGCAACTCGATCGATCCGCAGCCGAACGGCGACGTGCTGGTGTCGCTGCGCCACGCCGACGCCGTGGTGATGATCTCGCACGCGACGGGCAAGGTGCTCTGGAAGCTCGGCGGCACGCCGGTGAACAAGGACTCCGCCAAGCTCGTGCGGGTGCTCGGCGACCCCGAGGGGCGGTTCATCAACCAGCACGACGCGCGCGTCCTGCCGGACGGCCACGTGACGCTCTTCGACAACCACACGCTCGAGAACGCGCCCGCGCGCGGCCTGGAGCTCGCGCTCGATCTCGACGCGGGCACCGCGAAGATCGTCTGGCAGTACGCGGCCCAACCGCCGCAGCTCAACAGCCTCGCGATGGGGAGCTTCCGCGTCTACCCGACCGGCGAGCGCGTGATCGGCTGGGGCGTGCTCGGCGCGATCGCGCCGGCGCCGGCGATGACCGAGCTCGACGCCGAGGGGCATCCGCTGTTCGAGGTTGCGCTCACCAACGGCGGGCACGCCTACCGAGCGACCAAGGTCTCGCTCGCGGATCTCGATCTCGCGCTGCTGCGCAAGAGCGCGGGGCGCGGCAAGCCGTAGGCGCGCGGCACGCGACGCACGCGTACGGCCGGAGCGAGCCGCGTCGGCGCCTCGCTCCGAGCCTCGCGATCAGCGCTTCTTCGCGCGCGTCACCGGCGCGGGCGACGACGGCTTCACCGTCGGCCGCTGGACCGGCGCGGGGCTGGTCACGGTGCGCGGCGTCGACACGGGGCTCGACTGGTAGCGCGGGCCGCTCTGCGGCGGGGTGCGGGGGCGGATCGGCGCGGGCTGGAGCTGCGGCTGCGACGTCTCTCGCGTCACCGGCTGGTTGCCGCTGCCGCGCGTGATCGGGCCACGCGTGCCGCTCGGCGTGCCGTTGCTCGTGCCGACGGGCGCGCCGCTGGTGGCGGTGCCGCTCGGCGACTTCGGTCCGCGCAGCGACCCCTGCTGGGCCGGGTCGGGGACGCGCGAGGTGGCCGTCGGCCGCCAGGGCACCGCGCCCGGCCGCTCGGAGGGCGAAGGGGTCGTGCGCGCGGCGGCGACCTTGTCGGGGGCGAACCCGACGGTCTTGGGATCGGGGCCGACGAAGCCGCGCCCCGCGCCGGGCTGCCGGGCGGGCGGCGCGTAGGGCTGCGTCGACGCGCTCAGCGAGGGCTGCGCCGAGGCGGCGACGACGTGCAGGCTCGGCTGCCGCTCGAAGAAGTGATCGTGCTGCGTGTAGACGTAGCCGGGCTCGTAGCCGCCGTTCCACGCGACCGCGTGACCGCCGCGCCAGTAGTAGCCCGGGCGCGCGGGGGCCCAGCCCATGTAGCCGTTGCCGTAGCGCCACTCGACCCACGCCGGCGCGTAGCGCGCGCCCGGGATCCACGCCCAGCCGTACGAGCCGGTGAAGACCCAGCGGCCGTAGTGGAACGGCGCCCAGCCCCAGTCCCAGTCGCTGACCCAGTAGTAGCCCTCGTCGGTGGTCGCCCAGTGACCGCCGGTGACGTACGGCTGGAAGCCGTTGCCGACGATCGCGCGGTTGGGGACCCAGACGTTGCCGTAGGTCGGATCGTCGACCCAGTAGCCGTGCGGCTCGAGGACGGGGCGGAAGGTCACGACCGCCGTCTCGTCGTCCTCGGGGAGGGTCTCGGCGTCGAACTCGGCCGGCTGCGCCTCGACGGGCGCTTCGGGCTGCTCGGCCTCGGCGACGGGATAGTCGGCGTCGTTGGTTTCGCGGATGACGCACCCTTGGCCGAGGCCGGCGAAGAGGAGCGAGGCGAGGGCGAACGAGACGGGCGAGAGGCGCGAGGTGGTGCGGGCCATGACGTTGATCGTTGGTACAGCAAGGAGCAAGCCGCGGCGATAGTGGGGGATTTGTGGGGGATTCCCGAGCCGAGGGCGGGTCGCGGCGGTCACGGAGGGCGTGAACTGCGCGGTACGCCCGCGCCGCTCGCGGCGGGAGCCTCGGCGGTGCGTGAATTCCGCCGAAACGCGGCGCTGGCCGCACCGACAGGGCGCGCGCCGCAGCGACTTTCGCGCCGTGTCGCCACCGAGTAGACCTCCCGCCCCGATGTCCTCGAACGATCGCCCCTCCGCCGAACCCGCCTCCGAAACCGTCGATTCCTTCGCCGCCATGTTCGAGGCCGACTCGAAGGCCCGCCCGAAGCGGGGCGTCAGCCGGTCGTTCCGCGTCGGCGAGCCGGTCGAGGGGACCGTGGTGCGGGTCGGCAAGGACGCCGTCTTCGTCGACCTCGACGGCAAGCAGGAGGGGTACATCGACGCGGTCTCGCTCGCCGAGACCGACAGCCTCGCCAGCATCTCGATCGGCGACACGCTGCGCGCGGTCGTGATCGAGGTCGACGGCCGCCACGGCGGCATCCGCCTCGGCAAGTCGGCGCCGAAGGGGCGCGGCGCCGAGACGCTGATCGCGTCGATGGAGTCGGGCCTGCCGGTCGAGGGCATGGTGAGCGGCACCAACAAGGGCGGCCTCGAGGTGCAGGTCGAAGGCATCCGCGCCTTCTGCCCCGCGCGCCAGGCCGACAACCGCTTCGTCACCGATCTGAACGCGTTCGTCGGTCAGAAGCTGAAGTTCATCGTCATGTCCGTGAAGGACGGCGGCCGCGACGTCACGCTCTCGCGCCGCGCGGTGCTCGAGCGCGAGGGGGAAGAGGCGCGCGCGAAGCTGGAGGGGAAGCTCGCCGCCGGCGCGGTGCTCCGCGGCAAGGTCGTCTCGACGCGCGAGTTCGGGGCGTTCGTCGATCTCGGCGGCGTCGAGGCGCTGCTGCCGGTCAGCGAGCTGTCGCACGATCGCGCGCTGCGCACCGACGACGTCGTGAAGGTCGGCGACGAGATCGACGTCCAGATCCTGCGCATCGAGCCCGACGAGAAGAAGCCGGGGCACCAGAAGATCACCCTGTCGCTCAAGGCGCTCGCCGGCGACCCGTGGGAGGCGATCGCGCCGACGCTGGTCGAGGGCGCGATCCTCGACGGCAAGGTGCTGCGCCTCGCGCCGTTCGGCGCGTTCGTGCAGCTGAGGAGCGGCATCGACGGCCTGCTCCACGTGAGCGAGATCGCGCTCGACGACAAGGGGCAGCCGAAGCTGCCCGAGGTCGGCTCGACGATCTCGGTGAAGATCGTGAAGATCGATCTCGCCGCCAAGCGCGTGGGCCTCGCGCCCGCCGAGGGGGGCTCGGGCGGCTCGGCCGCGACCGGAAAGCCGCGTCCGCGCGCCGCGCTGGAGCAGGGGACGATCGTCTCCGGCAAGGTGAGCCGCGTCGAGTCGTTCGGCGTGTTCGTGCAGCTCGAGGGCGCGGGCGCGCGCGGCCTGCTCCCCGCGCAGGAGCTGCTGCGCGGCAAGCTCGGCATGGATCTGCACAAGCTCTGGCCGCTCGGCACCGACGTGAAGGCGAAGATCGTCTCGGTCGACGCGTCCGGGAAGATCCGCCTCTCGATCGAGGCGATGAAGAACGACGAGGAGCGCGCGAGCTTCGACGACTACCGCGCGAAGGAGCAGGAGCGCTCGAGCGGCAACCTCGGCGCGCTCGGGCAGAAGCTGAAGAAGCTCGGGCTCACCAAGGCGCCGGAGAAGGCCGCGCCGGCGAGCGCGCCCGACAAGAAGCCGGGCAACGCGGGCAACCCCGCCGGCGTGAAGAAGCGCTGACGAGCGCGGCGAAGACCGGCGCGCGCTCGACTCGCACGACTGGCACGACGCGCTCGACGCCTGAGCGTCGCGCGCGCCGTCAGGCCGCTACCTTCTGGGCCTCTCGCGCGGCCGGTGCGGGCCGCGGCGCAGCGCGCCCGAGGAACGGCTTCTCGACGAAGTTCCAGGAGACGACGGCCGCGCACGCCACCAGCGCAGCGACGAGCGCGGTCGCGCCCCACGGCGAACGGTCGAAGAGCCCGAGCCGGATCAGCGACTGGATGATGGGCCAGTGCAGCAGGTACGTGCCGTAGGAGAAATCGCCCCACCGCGTCGGGCCCTTCATCTCGGGGAGCAGGAAGCAGAACCCGAGGACGAGCACCGGAATCGCGAGCGGACGCAGGAAGTACGTCCCCGTGAGCTCTGCGTGCACGTAGGCCGCGAGCGCTGGGAGCACGAGCCATTTGCCGACGCGCCGGAACGTCGGCAGATGGTGGTAGATGAGCGCGCCGACCGCGAAGAACGACATCTGCCCGGGGAGCGCGTTCGAGAGCTCGCGATGGGCGTGATGGAACGGCGGGAGCTTGCCGAGCGCCGCGTAGCGATAGAGCACCGACAGCACCGCGACCGCGACGAAGAACCGATCGCGGCCGAGCTTGCGGCCGAGCCACACGACGATCGGCACCGCGAAGTAGAACATGATCTCGATGCGGATCGTCCACAGCGAGCCGTTCATCGCGGCGTTCTCGGGCGCGTGGTCGAACACGCCGTCGATGCCGGGGTGCAGGAAGTTCAGGAACGAGGCGTTCGCGAGCAGGAACTTCCAGTCGGTGAAGCGGTGCGTGAAGCCGAGCGCGATGAGCACGCAGAGCAGCGTCACGCCGAAGTAGCCCGGCAGGATGCGGCGCGCGCGCTTGGCGGCGTAGTCGCCGAGCGAGGCGCACCGATCCCAGCTCGCGAAGATGAGGCACCCCGAGATGGCGAAGAACCCCTCGACGGGCGCGCGGCTGTCGATGCGCGCGAGCAGGTCGAGCGAGGCCTGATGGCTGAGCGCGCCGCAGTGGTAGAACACGATGATCGCCGCGAGGAGCAAGCGGCCGAGGTCGAAGTTGTTCGGTCGCATGACGGGCGGCGGAGTCTACTCGACCGTTCGTGGAGGGCGAGGCGGTCAGGACCGCGACGGAAGCGCGCTCGTTCGACGCGCGCCACGGTCGCCGCCGCGCGCGCACCGGCTCACGCGTCTGCGACGGAGATGGCCGCGGGCAGCCGCTTCGCCTTCGGGAACCAGCGCGGCTCGAGGCGCTCGCGCCAGCGCAGGAACGGGCGCTCGATCACGTAGTGCAAGGCGAGCGCGGCGCCGATCGCGAGCAGGAGGTTCTGCGGGAAGGCGGCGAGCGGCGCGGCGGAGTGCCGGTTGAGGAACAGCTGCTGCGCGAGGTAGAGCGCGTAGCTGAGCGTGCCGACGTAGGCGACCGGCCGCGCGTTGAGCAAGCGACCGATCGCGCCGTCGTGGTGGACGATGCACCAGTCGAGCAGGAGCGCGATCGCGAGGTTCTGCGCCGTCTGGCCGACGGTGAAATCGATCGACGGGCGATCGGTGAAGCGGCTCGGGAGCACGACCAGCACCGGGATGACGAGGAACGCCGGCGAGGCGGCGAGGCGACGATAGAGCGCCGAGGCGCGCAGCTCGGGCTGGAAGCCCGCGAGCAGGCACCCCGCCGCGATCGAGTCGCCGACGGTCTGGAAGGACTCGCCGATCGACTCCTGCGGGCCGAGGTGGAGCTTCAACGAGGCGACGCGGATCACGGGCGCGAGCAGCACGAAGGCGGCCGCGAGGTGCAGTCCGCGACGCTTGCCGAGCAGCGCGATCGCCGCAGGCCACAGCAGGTAGAACTGCTCCTCCACCGCGAGCGACCACATGTGCCCGAGGCTCCACCCGCGCAGCGGGTGGTAGTTGGTCGTGTAGGTCACCGCGTGGAGCACGTCGCCGCGCGCGAGCGTCGCGTGGCCGAGCGAGGCGAGGAGCGAGACGATCGCGACGGTGACGTAGAACGCGGGGAAGATCCGGAAGCCGCGCCGGAAGTAGAACTTGCTCAGGGAGATCCCGCCGGTGCGCGCGAGCTCGCCGAAGAGCAGCGTGGAGATCAGGTACCCCGAGATCACGAAGAACACGCGCACGCCGAGGTTGCCGTAATTGAGGTCCGGCAGGCTCGAGAGCTTGGGAAACCCCGCGGTGCCGGCCAGGTGGTGACAGAGCACGAGCATGATCGAGATCGCGCGCAGCCCGTCGAGCGACGGCAGCCGGGCTGCGGTGGGGGGCGCCGACATCCGGCGGAACCTATTCGAGAAACCGCGCGCCGAGAACCGGGCGCGCGGCTCACGAGCCCGAGGGGCCCGCGTCGCGCGCCGACCACACCTCGAGCGCCTCTTCGCCCGGCTCCTCCATCGCGCCGCGCGCGAGCACCCGCTTCATCTTCGCGACGTCGAGCGCCCCCTCCCAGCGCGCGATCAGCAGCGTCGCGACGCCGTTGCCCACCAGGTTGGTCAGCGCGCGCGCCTCGGACATGAAGCGATCGATCCCTAGGATCAGCGCGAGGCTCGCGACCGGGAGCGTGCCGGTGGTGGAGAGCGTGGCGGCGAGCGTGATGAAGCCGCTGCCGGTGACGCCGGCCGCGCCCTTGGACGTGAGCAACAGCACGCCGAGCACCGCGAGCTGCTGCGACAGCGACAGGTGCGTGTCGGTGGCCTGCGCGAGGAAGCCGACCGCCATGGTCAGGTAGATGCTCGTGCCGTCGAGGTTGAAGGAGTAGCCGGTGGGGATCACCAGCTCGACGACGCCGCGCTCGCACCCGAGGCCCTGCAGCTTCTCGATCATGCGCGGCAGCACCGACTCGCTCGACGAGGTGCCGAGCACGATCAGGAGCTCCTCGCGCAGGTAGCGCACGAGCGCGAAGATGCTCACGCCGCCGAGCCGCGCGAGCGCGCCGAGCACCACGAACACGAAGAGCACGCACGTCAGGTAGAAGCACCCCATCAGCTTGCCGAGCGAGAGCAGCGAGCCGACGTGGTACTTGGCGACGGTGAACGCCATCGCGCCGAGCGCGCCGAGGGGCGCGAAGTGCATCACGATGGCAACCACGCCGAAGAGCGCGTGCGAGGCGCGATCGAACAGCTCGACCAGCGGCTTGCCGCGCTCGCCCATGCGGCCGATGGCGATGCCGAACGGGATCGAGAAGACGAGTATCTGCAGGATGTCGCCGCGCGCGATGGCGTCGACGATGTTGAGCGGCACCAGCTCGGTGATGGTGTCGAGCAGCCCGTGCGACTTGGCGGCGGTGGCGAACGACTCGACGGCCTTGGCGTCGAGCGTGGCGACGCTGGCGTGGATGCC
This sequence comes from uncultured delta proteobacterium, assembly GCA_903923175.1. GTDB lineage: Bacteria > Myxococcota_A > Polyangia > Polyangiales > JADJMO01 > CAIXWQ01. The sequence continues at coordinate 10,475 of CAIXWQ010000226.1, forward strand.
GTCGCCGGGGCGCAGCAGGTTCACGACCACGAGCCCGATCACGAGCGCGACGCTGCTGACGACCTCGAAGTAGAGCAGCGCCTTGAGGCCGACGCGGCCGGCGCGCTTGACGTCGCCGTGCCCGGCGATGGCGGAGACGACGGTGGTGAAGATCACCGGCGCGATCACCATCTTGATCAGCCGGACGAACAGGTCGCCGAGCGGCTTCAGCTTCTCGCCGACGTGCGGGAAGAAGTGTCCGAGCGCGACGCCGACGGCGATCGCCGCGAGCACCTGCAGGTAGAGCCTGCGGCTCGAGGACTTCGCCGAGGTGACCGTCGCCATGCGCGCCCACGGTACGCCGGCCGCCGGCGGAATGCTCCGAGAGGCGCAGGGCGTTAGGCTGGCACCGTGCGCCTCCTCGACCCGCCGACCGCGCTCGCGTTCGCCGGCGCGCTCGCGCTCTCGCTCTCGATCGCGACCGGTGGCTGCGATGGGCGCGCCTCGCGCGTCGCCGGGGCGAGCGCAGCGACCTCGCGTGCGAGCGCGAGCGCGAGCGCGCACGCGCCCTCGTCGGCGGTGAGCTCCGGCGCGGCGCGCAGCTTCGACGATCCCGCGCTCGGCCTCGCGGCGCTCTGCGCGCGCGCGAAGATCGCCTGCCCGCCCGGGGCGCCGCGCCTCGTCGTCGAGAAGCGCGCGCGGGCGCTCACGCTCTTCGACGGCGGCGTGCGCGTCGCCGCGTTCCCCATCGCGCTCGGCCCGAACCCCGAGGGGCCGAAGCTCCGCGAGGGGGACGGCCGCACGCCCGAGGGCGCGCTCCGCGTCGTGACGCGCAACGAGAAGAGCAAGTACCGCCGCTTCCTCGGCCTCGGCTACCCGACCGCCGCCGACGGCGTCCGGGGCCTGCGCGAGGGGATGATCTCGCGCGCGGCGGCCGACGCCATCGCGCGCGCCGAGCGCGAGCGCGCGCAGCCGCCGTGGGACACGGAGCTCGGGGGCGCGGTGGGGATCCACGGGCACGGCAGCGGGCTCGATTGGACGGCCGGCTGCGTGGCCCTCGACGACGATGCCATCGACGTCCTGTGGGCGGCGGTCCCGATCGGAGCGGAGGTCGAGGTGCTCCCCTGACCGCCTTGAGGTAGCGCACGCGCGAGCGCGCAGGCGAAGCGTCGCGGGCGCGCTAGCATGGGGCGATGCGCGTCCTTGCTTGGCTCTGCTGGTCGACGCTCGCTTCGGTGGGGTGCGGCGGGTCGATCGCGACGGCCGACGGCGACGCCGCGCAGCTCGCCGACGCAGGCCACGACGCGAAGCTCGACGCCGAGCTCGACACGCGCCCCGACGCGCTCTCCGACACGGCCGACGCGGAGGAGATCTACGTCGATCCGATCTGCCCCGACGCGCCGCCGCCGCCGACCAAGTACGCGTGCGATCCGCTCGCCGCCAACACCGGCTGCCCCGCGGGCGAGGGGTGCTTTCCCTGGATCCAGTACCCGACGGTGCCATGCGAGTACGAGGTCTACGGCTCGACCTGCATGCCGCCCGGCTCCGGCACGCAGGGGACACCGTGCAGCGGCAGCTGCGCCACGGGCTACATCTGCGTCGTGAGCGGCGCGGGGAACGTGTGCACGAAGATGTGCAAGCTCGGGGTGATCGGCGCGTGCCCCGAGGGGTACGTGTGCGAGTCGACCGACGCGCCGGGGATCGGCTCGTGCATCTGAGGCGGCGAGGCTGCGGGGCCGCGCTCGCGCTCGCGGCGTCCCTGTTCGCGGCGTGCGGCGCGCGCACGGGGATCCCGGAGGGCGACGCAGGCCCCAAGCCGCCCGAGTGCATCGAGGCGGCCGACTGCGCCGGCTTCGACGATCACTGCCACCCCGTGGTGTGCCTCGGCGATCAGTGCGTCGCGCAAGCGCCGATCGACTGCGACGACCGCGATCCGTGCACCGACGACACCTGCGCCGCGGCGACCGGCAGCTGCGCGCACGCGGCGCGCACGCCCGACGTCGATCACGACGGGCACCGCGCGCCGCTGCCCGGCTACGCGGCCGGCGCGCCGGGGGCGTGCGGCGACGACTGCGACGACACCAGCGCCGCGGCGTTCCCGGGCAACAAGGAGATCTGCGACGGCGTCGACAACGACTGCAACGGCATCGTCGACGACGGCGCGCACTACGTCCCCGACCCCTCGCACGACGCGGTGCGCGTCTCGGAGGGCGACGGCACCGCCGGGCGCGGCGGCCTCGCGTACGCGAGCAGCTCGTATTTCTCGACCTTCTTCGACACGGTCGCGACCAAGGACCGCGTGTTCGAGAAGCCCCTGGCGCGCGACGGCAAGGCGCTCGGCGGCCAGCAGCTGCTGCCGAAGGTCGTGGCCGACGCGTTTGCCGGCAGGGTCGTCTGGACCGGCGACGGCTTCGGCGTGACCTGGGAAGATCGCCGGACCGCGAGCTGGGAGGTCTACTTCTCGCGCCTCGACGCCAACGGGCAGAAGCTCGCCGCCGACGTCGCCGTCTCGGAGGACGATGCGCAGTGGTCGCTCAACGACACGCTCGCGTGGACGGGCACCGAGTTCGTGATGGCCTTCCAGGACCAGCGCGATCCGTCGGTCGAGTGGTCGATCTTCGCGCAGCGCCTCGACGCCGACGGCAAGCCGCTCGGCGTGAACGTGCAGCTCGTGAGCGCGGAGGCCGAGAGCCCCGCGATCGCGGTCGGGCGCTCGGGGCTCGGGCTGACGTGGACGCACGTGGTGGGGACCTCGAAGGAGATCTGGTTCCAGACCTTCGACCGCGCGCTCGCGCCGATGTCGCAGCCCACGCGCGTGACGGCGCCGGGGGCCTCCGGCGTGTACTCGACGCTCGTCTGGTCGCAGGACCGCTACGTGCTCGCGTGGGACGATCGCGACGGCGCGCGCAAGGCGATCTACGCGGCCACCTACGACGAGGCGGCGCAGCCGATCGTGGCCGCGAAGATCGTCACCGACAGCCCGCGCTTCTCGCGCACGCCGGCGCTCCTGCCGCTCGGCGATCGCGTGCAGCTCGTCTTCGCCGACGACAAGGATCAGAACGTCGGCTACGAGCTCTACGCGAAGCAGCTGTCGCGCGAGCTCGTGCCGCTCGAGGCCGAGCAGCGGTTCACGTTCGCCAAGGGCGACAGCGTCGATCCGGTCGCCGCGTTCGGCCCGAGCGGCGACATCGGCGTGCTCTTCGACGACTACCGCGACGGCTACTCGCACGTGTACTTCGCGCGCCTCGGCTGCGCGACCTCCGCGCCGTAGGGCCACCTCGGCGCTCGCGGCAAAACGACGAAGGCCCCCGTCGCTCGCGCGACGGAGGCCTCGGTCATCGATCGTGCGAGAGGATCAGCCGCCCTTGCCGCCGCCGGTGCCCTTCATCGCGGGCGCCGTGGTGCTCGCGGCCGGCGCGGCCGACGAAGCGGCAGCGGCGGGCATCGCCATCGGCGCGTCGTTCGGCGCGCTCGAGTCGACGCTGAACTTCCCGGTGGCCGGGAAGGGCTGGTCGACGGCCTTGCCGTCCTTGTCGACGAGCTGGAGCTTCAGCTCGTAGTCGCCCTTCTGGAGGTTGAGCACGCTCTTGGGGGCCCACTTCACGAACTCGCCGGCGACGGGCGCGGTGAGCGTCGCGCCGGTGATCGAGTAGGTGACCTTCTCGCCCTTGTCGAGCGCGGTGCCCCACAGCGCGAAGTCGACGAACACGGCCTTGCCCATGTCGCCGTTGTTCTGGCCCTTCGGGCGGCTGTAGATGACGAACGGCTTCTTCAGGTCGATCGTGGCGACCTTCGCCGGCTTGCCGATCCAGAAGGTGGAGACCGTGATGGCGCCCTTCACCTTGACCGACTCGTGGTGGTGACGGCCGGGGAAGGCGGCGAGGAAGTGCTGCCCCTCCTTGAGGTCGGCGCCGCCCGGGATCGCGCTGAGCTTGATGCCGGCCTTGAGCTCCTCCGCGTTCACGCGGAAGTAGGCGCCGTTGTCGAGGATCAGGTGGACGTGCTTGCCCTCCTTGAGATCCCAGTTCTTCACGTCGAGCTTCACGACGAAGTCGTTGGCCTTCTTCGCGTCGATCGAGGCGTTCATCGCGGGCGCCGTGATCTTCACGACCGGCGCGACCTTCGGGTCCTCGCTGTTCGCGACGTCGTTGACGACCGGCGCGGGCGGCGGCGGGGGCGGCGGCGGCGTGGTGACCGACGGGCTCGGCGCGGCCGACGGCGTGACCGCGACCGAGCTCGACGCGGGCGGCGTCACGGTGACCGTGGTCGGGTTCTTCGGCGCGGGGGCTTCTTCCCCACAGGCGAGGAGCGCGAGCGGGCCGGCGGCGATTGCGAGCGAGAAGGCGAGGATCGAACGCTTCATCGTGCGTGTACTCCGTGCGTGCGCCCGCGCGGGGCGCGATCGGTTCGGTTCGAGGGGTCGCCCTTCTACTACGAAGTGGGCGGATGTTCGAATTGAGACGCCGACGCCCCGCCAAAAGCCCGCCGAGGCCGTCCGGATTGTCCGATTTGGTCGAGCTCCACGCTCGCGCCCCGGCTCCCGCGCGCACCGGCTGGCTTCGAAACGGCGAAGGGCCCGCGTCGCCGCGAGCCCTCCGTCGAGTCGAGTCGAGTCGGTCGCTACGCGGTGATCTCGACGCGCAGGATCTTCTTGCCGAGGAACACGTAGTCGCCGTGCGCGAGCTCGCGCTCGCCGCGGACGCGGATGTACGTGCCGTTGCGGGAGTTCAGGTCGGTGAGCGTGAACTTGGCGCCCGAGGGATCGGCGTCGACCCGGCAGTGCGTGGCGCTCATGTACACGTCCGCGGGGAAATTCATCTCGCCCCCTTCGCGGCCGATGGCGATCCCCGACTCGCGCGCGCAGACCACGTTGCCGGGCGCGCCGCCGACGAGGATCTGCGAGACGCGGAACGGGCTCGGGCGCTTCGGCGACGACCAGAAGTACGTGCCGTCCTGCTCCGGGTGGTCGCTCGCCTTCGGGGTCGCGTCGAAGCGGAAGGTCTGCTCGCCGGCGATGAACATGTCGCCCGGCAGCGCGTCGACCGCGCCGCGGATGCGGATGTACACGCCGTTGAGCGAGCCCTCGTCGCGCACGACGAGCACGCCCTCGCGGTAGAAGAGGTTCGCGTGCTTGGGCGAGACGAAGCGGTCGTCGGGGAAGTTGAGGTGCCCCTGGCGACCGACGATGTGCTCGGCGGCGTTGAGCGCGAACGAGAGCCCCTCCATCGAGGGGTCGCCTTCGCTGCGGATCATGATCAGCTTCGCGCGTCCGGGGACCTGGAGCGAGCCGTAGAACTCTTCACGCAACGAGAGAATGTCGGGGGGAACGGCGGCGCCGCAGCGACCGCAGAACTTGTGCCCGCTCGGGATCGGGGTCGAACACGAGCGGCAGACGTAATTCCTAGCTTGCTCCATCAATTCCTCCTTCGACTTCCCCCTCGCGGCCGAAGCCACAGGAGCGGCGCGCGGTATCTTGCCAGTAGTCTCGTGTCCCCACGACTCCGCCGTGCGGGTGGTGCGCGGGAACGACGCTTGACTCTCCCCGCGGACGACTTCGACCTTGGGGGCGAGCGGTTGGGAGACCGGCCGCAGCACGTCGGGCGCGGCCGGGCGCGGCTGGACGACGCGCTGCGAGCGCGGCGGGCCGGCGTCGATCGGCGGCGCGCGGTCGGCGGTCGTGCGTTCGGCG
>CAIXWQ010000227.1 GCA_903923175.1 uncultured delta proteobacterium
CGACGCCGCGCTGGCCGACCTCCGTGGGGCCGACCGCAGCCTCGGCGCGCGCGCCCTCGTCACACCGCCGATCGCGGTCGGCGCGTGGCCTCGAATCGTCGCGCCGCGGCTCGTCGAGGGGCTTCGCGGCGCGTCGGACGGAGAGATCGACGGCGTGGTCGCCGCGCTCCGCGCCGCGGGGCTCGGGCTCGGGCCGCTGCGCGCGCTCGCCGTCTCGCTGCTCCGCGACCGCCGCGTCGGTCCGGCCGGAAGGCTCGCGATGGCGGACGTCGCTGCCAGCCCGCAAGATCCGCAAGATCCGCTCGGTCCCCTGGATCGCCTCGCCATGCAGGTCGTCGCGCAGCGCACCGGCGCGCTCGCCGACCCCGCGCTCCCTGCGTACAGCGGCGATCTCGCCGCGCAGGTCGCGTTCGACCTCGGCGAGGACGCGTATCTCCGCACGCTCGGCCCTGGCGCGCGGCCCGGCGACGTCGCCGAGCTCCGCCTGCTCCTGCGCGTCGCCGCCGCGGTCCGCGCGCGTGACGTCGCCCGCCAGGCCGAGCTGCGCGCCGAGCTCCCGAGCGCCCCCGGCTTCTACGGGCGGCTCGCCGCGTTCGTCCTCGACGGCGTCGATGCGGCTGGGCTCGCGAGCGCGCCCCTCGACCCCGCCGCGGCGTGTGAGGTCGCCTGTTTCTTTTCGCTCCGGGCGGAGAGCACGGGGACGCTCGAGGAGGCTCGCGCGTGGCGTCGGGCGGTCGGTCTGTGCCCCGCGATGCGCCTCGGCGAGCGGTAATTCAAGGCGTTCGGCCGCGCGCGATCGGCACCGTCGACCCGCCGCGGGGCCGCTCGCCGTAGGCAGGCCGGGCGAGGGCCGACTTTTCAAATGGCCGGAACGCGCTAGCCTGGCCCGTCATGCTTTCGACCCTCCGCTCCCCCCTCTCGTCCGCCGTGGCGCTCTGCGCCCTGGTCGCCATCACCGGCTGCAGCGCTCCCGGGACCGACAAGAACGGGAATCCGTTCGGCGGCAACGACGGCGGTGAGGACGGCAGCGTCCCCGGCGACGACGGCAGCGTCCCCGGCGACGACACCGGCTTCGTCCTCGGCGACACGGCCGTCGGCCAGCCCGACACGCACATCGAGCTGGACGCCGCGTGCGCGTCGAGCTCGTACAACGGCGTGCGCATCCCCCCGAACATCCTGCTGATCTTCGATCAGTCGGGGTCGATGAGCGACTGCGCCGACGGCTCCTTCTCGCCCTGCTCGGCCGGCGTCCCCGACAAGTGGACCTCGGCGACCAAGGCGCTGTCGGCCCTGCTCGCCGCCGCGCCGGCCGACATCAACATCGGCATCAAGTTCTTCGGCACGCCGAGCGACTCCTGCAACGACGCCGACTACGCCAAGCCCGACGTCCCGATCGGCCCGCTGGCGACGACGCGCAACCCGATCGACTGCTGGCTCGGCCTGGGCACGTCGTGCAGCGGCATCACCCCCGCGACGCCGCAGACGCTGACCGAGATGGCCCCGGCGCTCCGCGGTGGCATCACCTACCTCAAGGGGATCAAGGCGGACGGCCCGCGCATCGCCATCCTCATCACCGACGGCGACCCGACGAGCTGCTCGAACAACGCCATCAGCGACGTCATCACGGCGGCCGGCAACGGCCTCAGCGGCACCCCGAAGGTCATCACGTACGCCATCGGCGTCCCCGGCTCGACGATCAAGAACCTCTCGCAAGTCGCGGCCGCGGGCGGCGGCAAGCGCACGCCGACGTGCACCGCCAACACGACCAACGCGAACCTGGCTTGCCACTACCAGATCGGCACCGGCAACGTGCAGGCCGACCTGCTCAAGGCGCTCAACGACATCACGGGCAAGGCCCTGTCGTGCGTCTTCAAGGTCCCCGCCTCCTCGGGCGACGCGGGCGTCGATCTCGGCGCGGTCAACGTGAACCTGACGACGGGTGGCACGACCACCACGCTCGGCAAGGACACGAGCCACACGAGCGGCTGGGACTACACCGACGGCAACACGACCATCACGCTCTACGGCCCGGCGTGCAACACGGTGCTCACCGACGGCACCTCGAAGGTCGACATCATCCTCGGCTGCCCGACCAAGATCCCGCAGTAGCCTCCGCCGCTCGGTGGAGCCTCGAAGGCGTCGCGGGTCACCGCGGCGCCTTCGCGCGTTTCCGGCCCTCGTTCAGCGCGACGCGGCGACGATGGCGGCGCGGATCACCTCGCGCACCGGCACCCCGTGCGCCCGCGCCGCCACGCGGCAGCGCTCGAGCTCGGGGTGCACGACGACGGGGAGCCCGTCGCCGTCGGCGATCTTCACGCGCACGCTTCCGTAGGCGGTCTCGACGTCGACGAAGCGCCGCGGGCGCTCGGTGCGCGTGACCTCGCTCCGCCGCACCCCCAGCGTGGGCGTGTGCGTGAGCAGCGCGCGGGTGACGTCGGCCTCGCGCTCGAGCGAGACCAGCGCGCCGACGAGCAGCGCGGGCCGCCCCTTCTTCATGGTGATCGGCTGCGCCCATGCGTCGAGGGCGCCCGACTCGAGCAGCGCCTCGATCGCGACCGCGGCGACCTCGCCGGTCACGTCGTCGACGTTCGCCTCGAGCACCGCGAGCGTCGTGACGGCGGGCGCGCGCCGCGCAGCCCCGAGGGGCTCCCCGAGGACGAGCCGCACCACGTTCGGGCGATCCGGGAGGTCCCGCTTGCCGGCGCCGTAGCCCACCGCGCGCGGGATCATCGTCGGCCAGGTGCCGCTGCTCGCCGCCGCCGAGGGGAGCAGCTCGCTCCACGCCCGGAGCAGCGCGGCCCCCGTCGGCGTGACGAGCTCGGCGTCGAAGCCGGGAGGGAGCCGCGCATCGCGCACCGGCAGCCCGAGCATCAGCTCGAGCGCCGCCGGCGCGGGGACCGGAATCGACCCGTGCGCGCCGCGCGTGCGCCCGGCGCCCAGCGGCAGCGGCGAGAGCGCGAACCCGAGCCGCCCCTCGCCGCCCGCCGCGTGCGACTCGAACCACGCGAGGCCCGCGCACGCCCCGACCACGTCCACCAGCGCGTCGACGCCGCCGACCTCGTGGAAGTGGACGCGCTCGATCGGCTGCCGGTGGACCTTCGCCTCGGCCTCCGCGAGCACGCGGAAGGTCCGCTGCGCGAGCAGGCGCACGCGCGGCGAGAGCGGGCGCGCGTCGAGCAGCGCGCGGATCTGCGCGTAGTCGCGGGGCGGCTGCGCGGCCTCGTCGACGTGCACCTCGAACGCGCGCGCCGCGATGGCGTGCTTGTCGCGCCGGCCGACCTCGAGCCGGACGAAGGAGAGCCCGAGCGCGTCGACCTCGCTCCGGATCGCCGCCTCGTCCGCGCCGAGATCGAGCAGCGCCGCGACGAGCATGTCGCCCGCGGCGCCGCCGATCGGATCGACGCAGAGCACGGCGGGGCACGCCTCGAACGTCAGCCGCGCGGCGCCGAAGCTCGCGATGCTCGCGGCGATCGCCGCGCTCGGGGCAGGGGCCTCGTCGACGTCGTGCCCGTGGGGCTCGTCGGCCGGGTCGTGGGAGTGATCATGCGGATGCTCGTGATCGTCGTGGCCCATGGCGCATCCCCCGGTAGCACGCGCGGCTCGCCGCGCCGCGCCGACGGCACGACAAAAAAGCACGCGAGCGCGGAGGCCAGCTCCGCGCCCGCGACGCCAAGCCGCTCGGGCTCAGGCGTCCTTCTGATCCTTGAGGCGCGCGGCCTTCCCCTCGAGCTCGCGGAGGTAGAAGAGGCGGGCGCGACGGACGATGCCCCGGCCGACGATCTCGATCTTCTCGATGCGCGGCGAGTAGAGCGGGAAGATGCGCTCGACGCCGACGGTGAAGGAGACCTTGCGCACCGTGAACGTCGAGCGAGAGCCGGCGCGGCGCTGCTTGATGACGAGGCCCTGGAAGACCTGGACGCGCTCCTTGTCGCCCTCGACGATGCGGTAGTGGACCTTGACCGTGTCGCCCGAGCGGAACTCGGGGAGGTCTTTGCGGATGAATTCGGCTTCGAGGGCGTTGATCTTCGGGGCGGTGTTCATGGCTTTTCTCGCGCTGCACGCGCCTGCCGGCGCGTCGATCGCGGCCGACCCGCGGCCGCGCAGACAAAGGGGGCGGTAAGAGAGCACAAATACGAGGGTCGGTCAACCCACCTCGGCCAACTTCGGGCCGAGAAGTGGTGCGTTACCAGTTGCCGGTGCTCCCGTAGCCGCCCTCGCCGCGGGCGGTGTCGTCGAGCTCGTCGACCAGCATCAGCTCCGCGCGGGCGTGCCGCGCGATGACCAGCTGCGCGATGCGCTCGTGGGGGTCGATCGTCGCGTCGTCGGTGCTGAGGTTCACCAGCAGCACCTTGATCTCGCCGCGGTAGTCCGCGTCGATCGTCCCCGGCGCGTTGAGCACCGTGAGGCCGCGGCTCCAGGCGAGCCCGCTGCGCGGTCGCACTTGCCCTTCGTAGCCCGGTGGGAGGGCCATCGCGACGCCGGTCGGCACGAGCACCCGCGCCATGGAGGGGATGGTCAGCGGCCCTTCGATCGCGGCCGACAGATCGAGCCCGGCCGCGAGCGACGTCTGGTAGGCGGGGAGCGCGACCTTGATGTTCCCCACGCGCCGCATGCGGATCGGCAGGGCGTCGACGGCGGAGGGGCGGCGCGGTACCGGCGGGGGGATGGACCCGGGCTGACCCGGCCCGACCTGCGGCGGAAACGGCGTCGATGGACGCGGCGGCGGGGGCGGCACGCTGCGCGGACCTCGCGGCGGGGAGTTCGACACTTCCACCTCGGTAGACGTTCGGCTGCGGGAGCGAAAGGCGAGAGCTGCGGGGGCGTCCGCGCTCAGCCGAGCAGCGACGCGATCGCGAACGAGAGCACGAGCCCGGCGAGCAGCGAGCCGGCGAGCACGAGCGCGATCAACCAGGTCGGCGGACGCGCGTGCAGGAGGCGGTCGAGCGGAGTGTCGGCGTCGCCGTCGGGCGCAGGCGCGGGCGGCGGCGCCATCGGGCTCGCGGCGATCGGCGGCGCCCCCGTTGCCGCGGTCGATGAAGACGCCGCGGGGAGCCCGACGATCTGGACCTCCGGAGGCGGCGGCGCCGCGAACGCGGAGGGCAGGGCCTCGAGGTAGTCGTCGGCGAGCGGATCGAACGCGCCCGACATGTCCGGCGTGACGTTCCCCGCGCCGGCGACCGCCCAGGTGCCGACGACGCTGCCGTCGACCGGCGGAGGCGGCGCGCCCGGCGGGGCGCCGCCGAGCCCCTTCCACGCGAGATGCGGAGGCGCGACGGTCGCGGTCGACTCCTCGATCGCCGGGACCG
>CAIXWQ010000228.1 GCA_903923175.1 uncultured delta proteobacterium
CTCGCTCACCATCGCCAACAAGCTGATCGGCAACGCCTCGGCCAACGAGCTCGTCGGCGGCGCGGGCGTCGACAGCCTCGACGGCGGCGCGGGCGACGACGTGCTCGACGGCGGCAGCGGCGGCGGCATCATCGACCTCTTCGCCTGCGGCGCCGGCTTCGACGTCGTCGTGGAGAAGAACGCCGGCGTGAACAAGGCGAGCGACTTCGCGACCGCCGCCACGGATTGCGAGATCTTCTGAGCCTCGCGGTCACTTCCTGAGTGCGTGCGAGATCGGCGCTGCGACGACATCCGTCGCGGCGCCGATCGCTTTTTGTGCGCCTCGCGCGACGCCACCGGGGCGTAAAAAACGTCTCAAGGATCGAGCGACCGGACCGTCCAGTCCGCAGGGGGATCCGCAGAGAACCATCCTGCCCAGCACGCTGGAGCAGAAGACCCCGCCAGGGGGGGGAGCGTCCCCATGCGCAGCAACTACCTCCGCAAGTCGACCCTGTCGGTCGCCTTCATCCTCGGCGCCTGCGCCGGGCCGAGCGTCGATCAGACGCGTGGCCCCTCCGCCACCACGGATCCGAGCGATCCGATCGCGAAGATGGAAGCCGACGTGAAGGCGCTCGCCGCCCAGTGCGTCTTCGACAAGACCGCCGGCGCGATGACCGTCGCCGTCGCCACCGGTGAGACTGCGATCGTCACGATGCGCTCGGCCGACAAGGCCATCCTGGTCAACGGCCTCGGCTGCACCAGCGACGCCGCCACCACCAACTACACCGGCGCGCAGATCACGGCCGTCGGCTCCGGCACCGCGAACGTCCTCAAGCTCCTCACCATCACCGGCACCGGCGCGGGCGGCGCGAACACCGCCATGATCGACTTCACCAACGGCGTCTTCGCCGTCGGCGCCGGCACCGCCACCACCGGCATCGTGCTCGACCTAAAGGGCGACGCGGGCGACGCGCTCGTGGTCAAGGGGACCGCGGGCAACGACGTCGTCACCGCCGGCGCGCTCGGCGTCTCGGTCAACAACGCCAAGAAGCTCGACATCTCGTTCCTCACCGGCGTCGGCAAGCTCTACTTCTCGCTCGGCGACGGCAACGACGTCTTCAGCGCCGGCGGCGACACCCTCGCCGGAGGCTCGAGCAACACCGCGTACGTGGCGGCCGCGGCGGGTGGTCTGCAGGTCTTCGGCGGCGCCGGCAACGACACCATCAACGAAGGCGCGGCGCAGACCAAATACGAGGTCGTCTCCGGCGGCGCCGGCATCGACACCGTCGACTACGGCTCGCGCACCGCGGCGGTCAACGTCACGCTCGGCGGCAGCCTCCCGACGCTGGGCACGCTCGTGAAGACCGGCACCTCTCCGCCCACCCTCTCGATCACGGGAACGCCCAAGAAGCTCGTCAACATCAAGGTCCGCGTGAACACCGCAGGCGTGCAGGCGAGCGCCGCGATCGACATCTCGATCGACGGCGGCGTGACCTGGCCCGCGACGTTCCTCACGCCGCTGGCTTCGTTCTCCATCGACACGCACGGGATCTCGGGCACGGGCCTCACCATCAACTGCGGCGCGGGAACCTACTCGCTCGACAACGTCTGGACCTCCCCGCTCCTCGGCGACGGCGAAGCGACCGAGGGCGACGACATCCAGGGCGACGTCGAGATCGTCAACGGCGGCTCGGGCAACGACACGCTCGGCGGCTACGGGGACAACTCGCTCACGCAGGGCAACGCCCCGTACACGCTCAACGGCGGCGCGGGCGACGACTGGTTCCTCGAGACCAACCTGGTCACGCTGACCGGCCCGAACGCGACCGAGGTCCTCAACGGCGGCGCCGGCACCAACACGGTCGACTACTCGGGCCGCACCGCCGGCCTCGTCATCACGATGGACGGCCTCGCCGCCAACGACGGCGACCCCAACTCCACGCAGAACGGCGCGACCGGCGAGAAGGACAACGTCGGCAAGGACATCCAGAACGTCCTCGGCGGCTCCGCGGCCGACACCATCACCGGCAACGCCTACAACAACGTGATCACGGGCGGCGGCGGCGCCGACTCGATGGTCGGTGGCGACGGCGACGACGTCTTCTTCATGGGCACTTCGAAGGTCTCCGCGGGCGGCGCCGATACGATCGTCGGCGGCCTCGGCAGCGACACCGTCGACTACAGCGCGCGCACCGACTTCGGCGTCACCGTCACGCTCGACGGGCTGACCGGCTCCGGCGCCACGGGCCAGTCCGAGGCCGACATCGTCGACTGCGAGAACGCGTACGGCTCGCTCACCATCGCCAACAAGCTGATCGGCAACGCCTCGGCCAACGAGCTCGTCGGCGGCGCGGGCCTCGACAGCCTCGACGGCGGCGCGGGCGACGACGTCCTCGACGGCGGCAGCGGCGGCGGCATCGTCGACCTCTTCGCCTGCGGCGCCGGCTTCGACGTCGTCGTGGAGAAGAACGCCGGCGTGAACAAGGCGAGCGACTTCGCGACCGCCGCCACGGATTGCGAGATCTTCTGAGCCTCGAAGTCACTTCCTGAACGCGTCTTCCCTCGGCGTCGCGACGATCCCCGTCGCGGCGCCGAGCCGTTTCGCACGCGTGACCGGCCCCTCGATCGCGATGCAGATGCCACTCAAGGATCGAGCCCACGGCTCGTTCAGCCTCAGAGACGATCCGTAGCCCGAACCACCTGCCGTCCACCCAGGGCGCAGAAGACCCCATCGAGGGTGGGAGCATGCGCATGCGCAGCCAGTTCCTCCGCAGCTCGACCGTCTCGGTCGCCTTCGTCCTCGGCGCGTGCGCTGGGCAGAGCGTGGATCAGACGCACGGCCCGGCCGCCACGGCGGACCCGAACGATCCGATCGCGAGGATCGAGGCGAACGAGAAGCCGCTCGCCGCGCAGTGCGTCTTCGACAAGACCGCCGGCGCGATGACCGTCGCCGTCGCCACCGGCGAGACGGCGAACGTCACGATGCGCTCGGCCGACAAGGCCATCCTGGTCAACGGCCTCGGCTGCACCAGCGACGCGGGCACGACCAACTACACCGGCACGCAGATCACCGCCGTCGGCTCGGGCACCACGAACGTCCTCAAGCTCCTCACCATCACGGGCACCAGCGGCGGCACGAACACCGCCATGATCGACTTCACCAACGGCCTCTTCGCCGTCGGCGCCGGCACCGCCACCACCGGCATCGTGATCGATCTCAAGGGCGACGCGGCCGACTCGCTCGTGGTCTCGGGGACCGCCGGCAACGACGTCGTCACCGTCGGAGCCCTCGGCGTCTCGGTCGACAACCCGAAGAAGCTCGACATCTCCTTCCTCACCGGCGTGGGCAAGCTCTACTTCTCGCTCGGCGACGGCAACGACCTGTTCAGCGCGGGCGGCGACACCGTCGCAGGAGGCGCGAGCAACACCGCCTACGTGGCGGCCGCGGTCGGCGGCCTGCAGGTCTTCGGCGGCGCCGGCAACGACACCATCAACGAGGGCGCCGCGCAGACGAAGTACGAGCTCGTGTCGGGCGGCGCCGGCATCGACACCGTCGACTACGGCTCGCGCACCGCCGCCGTCGGCGTCACGCTCGGCAGCGCCGCGACCGCCATGGGCCTCGTCGTCCGGGCCGGCACCAGCACCGCGGGCATCACCCTGACGGGCACCGCGTCGAAGGCGGTCAGCCTCAAGGTGAAGGTCTCCACCGCCGGCGCGAACCTCGCGGCGTCTCCCAAGCTCGACATCAGCATCGACGGCGGCGTGAGCTGGGCGCAGACGGCCGTCACCGCCGCCGCGACGGTGGCCGTGACGGGCACCGGCCTCACCCTCGCCATCGCGGACGGCACCTTCGTCCTCAACGACACGTGGACCGCCCAGCGCGGCACCGACGGCGAGGCCCTCGAGGCCGACGACATCCAGGGCGACGTCGAGATCGTCAACGGCGGCGCGGGCAACGACACGCTCAGCGGCTACCAGGACAACTCGCTCACCCAGGGCAACGCCGCGTACACGCTCAACGGCGGCGCGGGGGACGACTGGTTCCTCCAGACCAACTTCGTCGTCGACAAGGCGCCGAACGCGACCGAGGTCCTCAACGGCGGCGCCGGCACCAACACGGTCGACTACTCGAACCGAAACTCGAGCCTCGTCATCACCATGGACGGCCTCGCCGCCAACGACGGCGACCCCGACTCCACGCAGAACAGCGCCACCGGCGAGAAGGACAACGTCGGCAAGGACATCCAGAACGTCCTCGGCGGCTCGGCGGGGGACACCATCACGGGCGGCGCGGCCAACAACGCCATCACCGGCGGCGGCGGCTCGGATTCGCTGGTCGGCGGCGACGGCGACGACGTCTTCTTCATGGGCTCGTCGAAGGTCTCCGCCGGCGGCGGCGACACCATCGTCGGTGGCCTCGGCCGCGACACCGTCGACTACGGCGCGCGCACCGACTTCGGCGTCACCGTCACGCTCGACGGCGCGACCGGCTCGGGCGCGACCGGCCAGTCCGAGGGCGACGTCCTCGACTGCGAAAACGCCAATGGCTCGCTCACCCTCGCCAGCAAGCTGATCGGCAACGCCGGGGCGAACGAGCTCGTCGGCGGCGCGGGGGTCGACAGCCTCGACGGCGGCGGCGGCGACGACGTCCTCGACGGCGGCAGCGGCGGCGGCGTCGTCGACCTCTTCGCCTGCGGCGCCGGCTTCGACGTCGTGGTCGAGAAGAACGCTGGCGTGAACAAGGCGAGCGACTTCACGACCGCCGCCACCGACTGCGAGATCTTCTGAGTCTCACGGTCACTCTCGTCGTGCAGGCGTGATCGGCGCACGCGCTCCGGCCCTCGTCGGAGGTCCTGCGCCAACGGGCTGACACCCGCCAACGCGTTGACATCTATCGTCCGTGCCTCCGCGGCCGCCCACCACCGGTGGGCAGGGCGTCCCTCGCTCGCTCGCGGCACGTGAGTTGCTGCGACCGCGGTCGATGCCGACGCCGATGCTCGCGAGGTGGGACGTGCGTTCATGCGCGCCCCTGGCCTTCCTCTCTGCCCTGGCGCTCGCCGCCTGCAGCTCGCCGAGCGATCCGGCGCAGGGCGACGACGCGGCGACGCCGGACACCGGCAGGCCCGGCACCGACGCGGCGGTCGACACGCCGGCTGACACCGCGCCGCCGGCCGCGTGGCTCACCGTCAAATCGGTGGTCGCCCAGAACGTCGGCCGGAGCGGCAACATCCTGCGGCTCGTCATCCAGGGGAGCGACTCGAAGAAGCAGACGACCTCCGTCGTCCTCAGCTTCCTCGACGCGTCCGACACGCCGGTCGTCGCGCTCGACACGAACTTCGACGGCAAGCCCGACGCCACCGAGAAGCGCTTTCGCTTCGATCCGAACACGCTCGGCCAGGCGACGTTCACCGGCACGCTCCTGCTCCCGCGCCTCTTCAACCCCGGCTCGTCGATCACCAAGGTGACCGTCGCGCTCGAGGACGAGACGGGCACCCGCTCGGCCGTCGTGAGCGCGCCGATCACCCTGCAGCCGGTGCGCGCGCTCGGCGACGGGTGCGACCCGAAGGAGCTCGCGGACCGCTGCGCGCCGCACCTCTCGTGCAGCGGCACGCCCACCGTCTGCACCGCCGGGGTCGCCCCCACGCTGAGCAAGGCCATCTACTTCGGCGGCGCCGCGCCGCGCATGGTGTTCGTCGGCAGCGATCCGGACGAGGACGTCAAAGAGATCGTCATCGAGTTCCTCGACAAGACCGGCACCCCCAAGGCGGTGGATCTGCTCAACGACGGCGAGCTCGTGACGAGCTTCGCGACGAGCGCCTCGCAGGCGATGGCCGATCCGACCTTCTTCGTGGAGGTCGAGCCGATCGTCGGGTTCGACACGACCGTGCCGCAGATCGCGGCGACGCCGGGCGACTCGCTCTTGCACAAGGGGCCGCGCCTGACGGCGATGGCAGGGCCGGTGCCGGTCCGCACGACGGGGCAGGACTGCGACTACCAGGATTTCGACGTCTGCACTTCGGGCACGGTCTGCGCGCCCGGCCTCCCGGCGGCGAAGAACACCTGCCAGGGCGCGACGCAGCTGCGTACCAAGGCCTGCGGGGCGGCCCCGGTGCTCGATCCCGCCAAGGGGCTCACCAAGGCCTTCGGCGTCACGCAGGGGCCGAGTCTCTGGGACTCACCGACTGGCTGTGAGCCGCACAACGGCGTCAATCACCCCGAAGGGCTGGTCGCGCTGCACCTCGCCAAGGCGGCCGCGACGCTCACCATCTCCACCGCGATGCCCGAGACCGACTTCGACACGGTCGTGTATCTTCTGCCCGGTTGCGCGGGCGTCTCGTCGGCCGCGCTCGGCTGCAACGACGACACGAGCGGCTACGCCTCCGTGCTCACGCTCAAGAACGTCGCCGCCGGCGACTACGTCATCGTCGTCGACTCGGTGCAGCGCGAGAGTGGGCACTTCGGGCTCTTCATCGAGGCCAAGTGACGCGCGTCGGCGGCCGCGGCCGCGCGCAGGGCACGCTCGCCGGGGTCGCCGGGCTCGCCGCGCTGGCCGCGCTCGTGACGAGCACGAGCTCCGCGGCCGCGTGGTGCCGCTCCACCACCACGCAGGACTTCACGCCGACCGGCGCGCAGCCGTGCGACGACGTCGGCAAGCCGCTGCAGTGGGCGTCTCGCTGCGTGAGCTACGACGTCCAGCGAGACGCGAGCTTCCAGGTCGACCTCGCGACGACCCGCGCGGTGATGCAGGCGTCGTTCGACGCGTGGGCCTCGGCCGACTGCCCCGCCGATCCGGTCGCCTGCGGCCCCGGCGGAGGGCGCGGCCACCCGACCATCCAGGCGGTCGATCTCGGCCCGGTGAGCTGCGCGTGCGCGGAGTACAACCCGAGCGGCGGCAACGCGAACCTGGTGATCTTCCGCGACGCCGGCTGGTTCGACTGCAACGGCACGCCGAAGACCGAGGCGGACATCAACCTCGCGCTGACGACGGTGACGTACAACACCGTGACCGGCGAGATCTACGACGCCGACATCGAGATCAACTCCAATCCAGAGGTGGCCGAGCTCACGACCACGAGCCCGCCCACGCGCGTGGTCGATGATCTCCAGTCGATCCTCACGCACGAGGCGGGGCACTTCCTCGGCCTCGCGCACACCCAGCTCCTCAACGGCGACGCGACCATGTTCCCTGCCTACAAGCAGGGGAAGATCACGCTGCGAGACCTCGATCGGGACGACGTCTGCGGCGTCTGCGCCGCGTACCCGCCCGAGCGAGTGGCCGACTGCGCGCCCGCGCCGCGGCGCGGCCTCGAGGACGTCTGCGGCGGCGGCGTCGCGGCCGTGATCCCCCCCGCCCCAGCGCAAGGCTGCCAGTGCGCGCTCCTCGGAACGCGCGGCGCGTCCGCACGCGACGCTGGGCTCGGCGGCGCGCTCGGAGCGCTCGTGCTCGCCGTGGTCGTGCGCAGGCGCGGTCGCAAGCGCGGGTGACGGTCCGTGCGGGTCGACGCGCCGACGCGCCGCGCACGCGCCGCGGCTCCGCGCGCGACGCCGACGCGCTCAGGGCGGCGGGACGCAACCCGAGGTGTCGAGCGGGAGCACGGCCAGGGCCGCCGGCGCGAAGATGATGTCGAGGTAACCGCTCGTCGGGACGACGTCGCACGAGGCCACCGAGACGTACGTCGGCACGCACGCGGACCACAGGTTGCCGACCGCGCTGATGGTCGTGTTGGCCGGCACGACGTAGCCGCAGACGCCCGCGACCGTGTTGCGCGAGCCGCCAGCCTTGGTGCCGAACACGTTGTGGCCGGGGGCCGCCGTGGTGCCGAGGTCGAGCGTGTTCGCGGTGGTCCGCGTGAACACCAGCCCGATGCGGTTCCCCTCGAAGCGGCTCCCGCGCACGCTCGCGCTCGCGGCGTTGGAGACGAAGAGCCCGGCGGCGCCGTTCTCGTGCACGTAGGCGCCCGAGATCGTCTGCACCGACGACGTGATGCCGGCGAGGCGGATGCCGTTGACCGTGTTGCGCGCCAGCTCGCCGCCGTCGAAGGCCAGCACCGCGCTCGCCTCCATGTGGATGCCGTGCGTCTGGTTGTCGCTGAAGGCGTTGGTGTCCGCGGCGGTCGGCGCGAGCACGTGCACGTTGCCGGTGCCGATCGCGTGCAGCCCCACGGCGTTGGCGGTGCAGGAGACCTGCGGGCCGACGTCCGCGCTGCCGCGCACGAGGATGCCGGCGGTGGCCCCGGTCGAGCCGGTGACGACCGCGTGATGGACGAGGGGCGGCTTCGCGCTCGAGGCGTTGGTGACGACGCCGTTGCTCCCGTTCGCGTCGACGGTGAAGCCGAAGGCCTCCGCGCCGCCCTCGAGCTCGAACACGCAGTTGCCGATGCCGCCGCTGCAGACCCCGCCGCCGGTGACGTGCAGCGCCGCCGGCCCCGCCCCCGCCAGCACCACGTGGTCTGCCAGCCGGATGACGTTCAGCTCGGAGTACGCGCCGGCCGCGACGTGGATGGTGCGCTTGCCCGAGGCCGGGCTCCAGGACAGCGCGCTCGCCTCCAGGATGGAGTGGAACGGACACGCCGCGTTGCCGAGGCCTGCGCCGCCCGAGGCGCGGTCGACGTAGACGTCCGTCGCCGTCGCCGAGGGTGCGCCACACGGGACGGGCGCGTCGACCGGGACGACCGCGTCGCCAGGGACCGCGCCCTCGCCGGGCTCCACGCCTTGGTCGGCGCCGCCCTCCGAGGAGCCCGCGTCGTCGGCCGCAAGAGTCTCGGGGCCGCCCAAGGTGTCCTGCCCTGCCGCGGCGTCGCCGGCCGCTGCCGCGCCGAGCTCGAACGAGCCCGAGGAGCAGCCGACGCCCAGCAGCGCGAACGAGGCGACGACGTCTACGAGGCGCAGCTCACGCATTCGGAAACCCCTCCGGCGGCGCTCGGGGACCGCTGCGTCCGGGCAGCGCCCCGTGGCACGCGATCATCAACGGCCCGATCCGGCCGCCGATTAAGCGAAGGACGAGCGCGCCGCGCGCCGCGTGGCCGGCGGGTACCCCGTCCGCGCCCGCTCAGAGCCCTATTGGGCCGCCGCCGCCGCCGCCACCCCCCGACGCGTCCCTGCGCAAGACGTCGAGCTTGAGCAGGTAAAGCAGCGTGCGCAGCCACGTCTGCCGCGCCTCCGGAGGGTGTCGCCCGAGCGCCTCGCCGACGCGCACGCCGCCGCGCGTCTGCACCTCGGCGAGCAGGGCCGCGACCTGCTCGGCAGGGGCCCGCTGCTCGAGGCCGAACGACGTCAGCCGCAGCGACCGGATGGTCGCGAGCCGCTCCACGCTCGTGCTCGGACCGAGCACGAGCCGATCGCCGTCGTCCAGGGTGTGCGTCGCGAAGTCGCGGAAGACCCGGAACGGATCGTCGAGCCGGGGGCTCGCAGGCGTGTCGCCCCGCCGCGCGAAGCGGGCCTCGCCGTGCGCCGCGCGGATGGCGTTCTGCTCGGTCCAGAGCGCCTCGTAGGCGCGGATCACCACCCGCCAGTCGTAGGTCTCCTCGGCGCGGCGGCGCCCGCTCTCGCCGAGGCGAAGGCGCAGCTCCGGGCTCTCGAAGAGGCGAACGAACGCCTCCTCGCAGGCCGCGAGATCGACCGCGGTCGCCATGGTCGTGTCGCCGACGTACGCGCCGTACGCGATCGTGTCGGCGCCGTACGAGGACGCGAGCTCGCCGAACACGCCGGCAGGCGGCCCGATCGTCGGGATGCAGAAGCCATCGACGCCGTCGCGCACCGACTCGCGGTAGCCGTCCCAGTCGCTGACCACGACGGGGAGCCCCGCGCCCATCGCCTCGATCGGCGTGAGCCCGAAGCTCTCCTGGATGTTGTCCGAGAGCGACGCGAACACGTCCGAGGCGGCCCACACGTCGCGCTGCACGTCGGGCCTGCGCCCGTCGAGGAACACGGGGCGCACCCTCGAGCACAACGCGCCCGCGGCGGCGCGGTACTCCGCCTCCTCCTCCGCCGTCTCGAACCAGCCCGCGTGCACGAGCACGACCCGCTTGCCCGTGCGCTCCGCGGCGCGCTCGAGCGCGAGGTAGAGCGGCACCGGGTGCGCCTTGGCGTAGAACACGAGGCGCCCCACGAAGAGCACCGCGAGGTCGTCCGCCGCGAGCCCGAGCTCGGCGCGCATGCGCGCACGCGCCTCGGGCGCCGCGGCGCCGCGGGCGATGCGATCGAGATCGACGCCGAGCGGGATGACCGGCAGCAGCATCTCGAGCGTCGGCTTCGCGCCGACCCGCTGCTCGAGGTAGTCGGCGAACCCTTCGTGGATCCGACCGACCGCCGCGCGTACCGACCGCGACGTGCAGATGAGCGCGTCCCACGGCTCCGCGGGCGCCACGAGCAGCTCGGAGATCGCGCGCTGGGTGGTCTGGCTCGCGATCGTGTGGGTCACTCCGCAGACGGCGTACGCGCGAGGGTCGTGGTGGCGGCGCTGCCAGAGCAGCGGATCGAGCACGCAGTCGCCGCGGTACAGCACGCCCACGGTCGACAGCGCCGCGGGCGTGGTCTCGGGGATCCAGCGCACCTGGCGCGGCCCACGCGCGAACGCGCGCGCGAGCCCGCAGAAGTCGTCGAAGGCCGCGCGCGTCGGCGCGTAGCAGTACACGTCCGGCGAGGCGCCGTGCTGCAACAGCCCTTTGAGGAACCCCTCGCCCGCCGCCTGGCGGCCGAGCAGGCGCGTGCCATGGGTGTCGAAGCCGTCTCGCCGGAAGAAGATCGCTGCGGTCGCGTCGGCCATGCGGCCCACGAGCGTACGAGACGCGGCGCGCCGCG
The DNA here is from genome assembly GCA_903923175.1 of uncultured delta proteobacterium. GTDB lineage: Bacteria > Myxococcota_A > Polyangia > Polyangiales > JADJMO01 > CAIXWQ01. The sequence goes on from CAIXWQ010000228.1 coordinate 10,780, forward strand.
GTGGAGAAACCCGCGAGGCTGGGCGCAGCCCGAGCTGCGGCTACTCGACCTTCGACAGCTTCATGATCATCGGCGCCATCACGAGCAGCATGATGCAGAAGAACAGCAGGAAGAGCGGCCCGACCATCGCCACGCCCGCCTTGGCGGCGAGCTCCTCGGCCCGCACGCTGCGCCGCATGCGCGAGACGCCGGCCTGGATCTGCAGCACGTCGGCGACCGGGTTCCCCTTGGCCTCGGCCTGCAGCACCGAGTTCACGAACTCGATGACCTGATCGGTCGGCACGCGGTCGGCGAAGTCGGTGAGCGCCTGCTTGCGCGTGCGCCCGAGCGACATCTCCTGCAGGACGCGCGTGAACTCCTCGACGAGCGCGTCGGACTGATCGCTCGACTTCTCGACGACCTGGCGGATCGCCCCCGGGAAATCGAGCCCCGCGCTCATCGCGAGCGCCATCAGGTCGATCACGAACGGCAGGCCGCGGTTGACCTGCTTGATCCGCTTCTGCGCCTCGCCGGAGATCAGCATGTACGGGAACGTCGCGAAGAGCGGCCCGCCCATCGCGATGTAGAGCGAGGGCGCGCCCATCATCACGCCGACCCCCGCGCCGACCAGCAGGCCGCCCAGGAAGCTGACGAGCGAGAACCCGACGTACTCCTCCGCCGTGAGGCCGAGGTAGTCGCCCGCGAGCGCGAGCTGCCGATCGAGCGACTCGCGGAACGAGTCGGAGATGATCCCGCTGACGCGCACGCCGAACCAGCGGACCAGCGGCTCGAGCTGCGCCCAGCCGCCGCCGTCCTCGATCGCGCGTCGGCGCTTGAGGCCGCGCATGCCGAGCCGCGAGGCCACGCGCGTCGGCGCGGCCGCGAGGGCGTAGGTCACGAGCGCGGCCGCGAGGCCGGCGGCGCTCGCGGTCGCGTAGCGGAAGCTCACGAAATTGAGGTCCATCAGATGTCCACCGACAGGACCTTGCGCGCCACGAGGAGCGACGAGAGCCAGAACGCGCAGGCGATGAAGGTCACGACGTAGCCGCCGAACGACTCCGTCAGCGGCGAGAAGTAGCCGGGCGACACCGCCTCGATCGCGCCGATGAGGATGAAGGGGAAGAAGGCCAGCACCCAGAGCTGCATCTTGCCCTCGGCCGTCTTCGTGCGGACGACCCCCTCGAGGCGCTTCATCTCGCGCAGCGACTGGGCGGTCGAGTCGAGGATCTTCGGTAGGTTTCCGCCGACCTGCCGGCCCACGAGCACCGACGAGAGCGCGGTGTCGAGCTGCCGGCTGCCGACGCGCCCCGCCATCATCAGCAGCGCCTGATCGAGCGTCGAGCCGACGCGCATCTCCTTGATCGCGAGCTCGACCTCCTGCTTCGTCGGGTTCGGGATGACCAGCGCGACCGACTTGAACGCGTCGCCGAGCGACGGGGTCGCCTTGAGCGCGTTGGCGAGCGCGAGGATGAAGCCGTCGATCTGGTCCTCGAGCTTCTCCACGCGCTTCTTGCGCATGTTCTCGAGGAGCACCGCGGGCGCGACCGCGACGCCGAGCGCGAAGCCCCACCACACCGGCAGCAGGTCGAGCACGCCGGCCGCGATGCAGAGGAAGATGCCAGCCAGCTGCGCGTACGCGACGGTGGTCGGCGGGCTGAAGATGAACAGGCGCCGCTGCTGCTGCGCGACGTGCGCGAGGTAGCGCGCCCAGTAGCGCCGGGGCAGCCCCTCGGGATCGTTCACGATCGCGAAGGTCGCGACGAAGAGCCCGAGCAGGAAGAGCCCGAAGCCGACCCACCGCGCCGTGCCGGCGGGCATGCCGAGGATCTTGGTGGTCAGCTCACGCATGGGTCGACCCGGCGCGCATCACAGGTAAGCCTCCCCCGGCTTGACCATCCCCATCACGATGAACGTGTCGAGGAAGCTCGGCAGGTAGCCGGTCGCGCGGTACTCGCCGAGGACCTTGCCCCCCTCGCCGGTGCCGGTGCGCACGTATTCGAAGATCGGGCGCAGCTCGATCTCGCCTTCGTCGTCGATGCCGATGACCTCGGTGATCGCGGTGACCTTGCGCGAGCCGTCCGCGAGGCGCGACTGCTGCACGATCACGTGGATGCTCCCGGCGATCTGCTCTCGGATCGCGCGCTGGGGGAGATCGATCCCGCCCATGAGCACGAGCGTCTCGAGGCGCGCGATGGCCTCGCGCGGCGAGTTCGCGTGCGTGGTGGTGAGCGAGCCGTCGTGGCCCGTGTTCATCGCCTGGAGCATGTCGAGCGCCTCGCCGCCGCGGCACTCGCCGACGACGATGCGATCGGGCCGCATGCGGAGCGCGTTCTTCACGAGGTCGCGGATGGTGTACTCGCCGCGCCCCTCCATGTTGGCCGGGCGGGTCTCGAGCGAGACGACGTGCGGCTGCTTGAGCTGGAGCTCCGCCGCGTCTTCGATGGTCACGATGCGCTCGTCGCTCGGGATGGCCCCCGAGAGCACGTTGAGCAGCGTGGTCTTGCCGGAGCCGGTGCCGCCCGAGATGATCACGTTCTTCTTCGCGAGCACGGCGCGCGTGAGGAAGCGCCCCATCTGCTCGGTGATCGCGCCGAACGAGATCAGCTTCTCGAGCGTGAGCGGGATCTTGGCGAACTTGCGGATGGTGATGCACGAGCCGCGCAGCGCCAGCGGCCGGATGACGGCGTTCACGCGCGAGCCGTCCTTGAGGCGCGCGTCGACCAGCGGCGAGGACTCGTCGATGCGGCGTCCGAGCGGCGTCACGATCCGCTCGATGACGCCGCGCACGCGCTCGTCGTCGGTGAAGCGCGCGTCGGTCAACACGAGGCGCCCGCCGCGCTCCACGTAGATGGTCTGCGGATCGACGACCATGATCTCGTTGATGGTCGGGTCGCTCAGGAACCGCTCGAGCGGGCCGAGCCCGAGCGCCTCGTCGGCGAGCTCGCCGACCAGCGCGTCGCGGTCCATCCCCGGCGGGATCTTCGCCTCCCACTGCTTCACGATGCGCCGCAGCGCCGTGAGCACGCGCGGGCGCATCGAGGGATCGTCGAGCTTCGCCGCGTCGATCGTCGCGAGATCGAGGTTCTCGAGCAGCGCGCGGTGGATGTCGCGCCGCAGCTGGATCTCGCTCGAGGCCGCGTCGACGGTGGCCTGCGCCGCAGCCGCCGACGCCGCCGGGGCCAGCTGCTGGGACGCGTCGGCGCTCGGCTTCGCGCCCGGCGTGAGCGGCGGCGGAGGGAGCGGCGGGGCCTTCGCCGACATCGGCGCGCCGACCGGGACTTGA
>CAIXWQ010000229.1 GCA_903923175.1 uncultured delta proteobacterium
CGCCGCGCCCGTCGCGCCTGGCGCTGCGATCGCCGCGCCCGCTGCGGCGAAGGGGCTCGCCCCGGCCACCGCCTCGCGCCCCCTGCCCGCGCTCGCCGCGAACGGCGTCGGCGCCCCCAGCGCACGTCCCGAGGCGAAGGCTGCCGCGTCGGCGGGCTCGATGCCGGCCACGCCGCCGCCCCTGCCTGCGACCGATCTGGCCGCCGGTCAGGCCGAAGCGAAGCTGGCCGCGGGTGACCCCGACGGGGCGCTGCGCATCGCGCGGCTCGCCAAGGACGATCTCTCGATCCCCGCGCTGCGCGTCTGGGCCCGCGCGGCCTACGCGGCCGGTCGCCCCGGCGAGGCGCACGAGGCCTGCCTCGCCTGGCTCGCCCACGCGGGCGACGACGACGTCGACGCGCTCATGCTCGACGCCAAGGCGCTGCGCGCCGCCGGCCGCGAGGACGACGCCCGGGATCGCCTCGAGCAGATCGTCCGCGCCCACCCGGCGTGCGTGGAGGCTCGCTCGATGCTCCAGGATCTCGAGCTCGGCGACACGTCGAACGGCGGGATCCCCACGCGGCGCACGAAGCGCTCCGCAGGTCCGCAAAAGATTCCGGCCATGCGCCGCGGCTGACCCGGACGGCGCGCCACGGCCGCGCCGTCGACACACGTTCGAGGCGCAGCGCGGCACGAATTGTCGGGGTGATGCGCGCCACCAGCCGCGCCACGTTTCTTGCCGGGGGCCCCGCCCCGGCCTATGAAACGTTTACACATGCGCCGCGTATTGGTGGTCGACGACGAGGAGAACCTGCGCCTCGTGCTGCGCACGATCCTCAAGCGCGCGGGGTACGAGGTCGAGGTCGCGACGTCCGGCGAGGAGGCGCTCGAGAAGGTCGAGAGCTTCGGGCCCGACGTCATCCTGACCGACGTGCGGATGCCGAAGATGAGCGGGCTCGACCTGCTCGCCGCGCTGAAGGCGAAGCAGTCGCCGGCCACCGTGATCGTGATGAGCGCCTACGGCTCCGTCGATCTCGCCATCGAGGCGATGAAGGCCGGCGCGTACGACTACGTGCCGAAGCCGTTCAAGCCCGACGAGATCCTGCTCACGCTCCGCAAGGCCGAGGAGCGCGAGACGCTCCGGCGCGAGAACGCGAAGTTGCGCGAGGAGATCCGGCGCGAGAGCAAGTTCGACGAGATCCTCGCGAAGAGCGCGCCGATGATGGACATCTTCAAGACGATCTCCAAGATCGCCGACTACAAGACGACGGTCTTGATCAGCGGCGAGAGCGGGGTCGGCAAGGAGCTCGTCGCCCGCGCCATCCACCGCCGCTCGACGCGCAAGGACAAGCCGTTCGTCGCCATCAACTGCGGCGCGATCCCCGAGAACCTGCTCGAGAGCGAGCTCTTCGGCCACAAGAAGGGCGCCTTCACCGACGCGAACGCCGATCGACGTGGGCTCTTCGAGGAGGCCACCGGCGGCACGCTCTTCCTCGACGAGATCGGTGAGCTCCCCCTCGCGCTCCAGGTGAAGCTGCTGCGCGTGCTGCAGGAAGAGACCATCCGCCGCCTCGGCGACGTGAAGGACACCAAGGTCGACGTGCGCATCGTCGCCGCGACCCACCGCGATCTGCAGGCCGAGGTGAAGGCCGGCAGGTTCCGCGAGGACCTGTTCTACCGCCTCAACGTGCTCCCGATCCCGATCCCGCCGCTGCGCGATCGGCGCGAGGACATCCTGCTGCTCGTCGATCACTTCCTCGCCCGCAACAACGTCCGGCTCGGCACCGCGATCCGCGGGCTCGACGCCGAGGCGCGCAAGGCGCTGGTCGACTACGCGTGGCCGGGCAACGTGCGCGAGCTCGAGAACACCATCGAGCGCGCGATGGTGCTCGCCGAGGGCGATCAGCTGCACACGCAGGATCTCCCCGAGCGCGTGCGCGAGGCGCGCGATCCCGTGCAGATGCAGCTCGCGAGCGGCGAGCTCTCGGTCAAGAAGACCACGCGGATCATCGAGGAAGTGCTGATCCGGCGCGCCCTCCAGAAGACGAAGGGCAACCGCACGCGCGCCGCCGAGGTGCTCGAGATCAGCCACCGCGCGCTGCTCTACAAGCTCAAGGACTACAAGATCACCGACCTCTGACCCCGAGCGCGTCGAGCCCGCCATGCGTCGCCCCCGTTCGAGCTTCTTCGCTGCCGCGCTCCTGCTCGCCCTCGGCGGCGGCAGCATCGCCTGCCCTTCCACCAGGCCGGCCGAGCACCCTGCCGGCACACCGAGCGTGGTCGTCTCGAGCGGGCCCTCGACTTCGGCGCCGCCCGCGGCCAGCGGCTCGAGCGCGCCGTCCGCCGAGCCCTCCGCCTCCGCGCCGGTGACGCTGGGTGGGAGCTGCGCGGTCCGCGCGCCGGTGCTCTCGGAGGATTCGTGCGCGGTCGACGCGGACTGCGCGCCGCTCGCCGTCTGCCACGCCGAGGTCTGCGTGGCGACGTCGAAGGCGGGCACGATGAAGCCGGGGACGATGTGCACCGCCGATTGCCGGGCGGGCACGCTCGACTGCGGGTGCAACCACTGCGGCTGTCAGGCGCGGGCCGACGGCCAGAAGCGCTGCGCGGTGCTCGCCGGCCGGCGCGCAGAGCCTTGAGCCGACGGCGACGCTCGGCCCGTCGCCACGTCGCACCCTCCCCTCGCGGACGCACCGAGGGTGCCGAAGCCGGAGCGCGTCGCTACAATCGTTGGTCCGACCTCTCCCTCCACGCCTGATCGACCCGGTGCGAACATGAGCCTCTCCCTTCGTCGCCCGCTCCTCCGCTCGCTGCTCGTCCTCGCGCCCGCGCTCGGCGCGGCGTGCGCAGGCATCTCCTCCGAGACCGAGAGCGTCTTCGAGCCGACGCCGGGCCCCGGCGGCGACGACACCGGGACCCTCGGCAACGACGCGACGCCGACGGGCGACACCGACACCGTCGTCGACACCGCGTCCGTCGACTCCGGCACGGTCGTCGAGACCGGCGTGGTCGACAGCGGCACCAAGCCCGACACGGCGCCGCCTCCGACGGACGCTCCGCTCGGCCCGCCGAAGAACGACACCTGCAACACGCCGACGACGCTCGCGACGCCGACCGCCACGGTGCAGGTCGTCACGGGCGACTCGACGAACGCGACCGACGACTACACCGGCTACGCCTGCAACAACGGCGACGGCAAGGACGTCGTCTACAAGTTCCAGCACCCCGGCGGCGACTTCTACGTCGACAGCCTCGGCTCCACGTTCGACACCGTGCTCTCGGTCGAGACCGCCTGCGACGCGAGCTCGACGACCAAGGCCTGCAGCGACTCCACCTCGACCGGCTTCGGCACCAGCCGCACGATCTACCGCGCGCTCGACGTCGGGAGCTACCTGCTGTTCGTCGACGGGCAGAACACGGACGACGGCGGACCGTTCCGGCTCGCGTACTCGGCGAAGGCAGGCCCCGTCGCGCTCGCGTGCGACGGCGCCATCGTGATCAGCGACGTCGACTCGATGGGGACGCCGCGGCCGATCGGCATGGACATCTACGATCGCTTCGTCACGGGCCAGACCTCGAAGAGCCAGGTCCGCGGGACGACGGCGGGCGGCGCGTGCAAGAGCGTCGCGGGGCAGCAGGTCGTCGGGCGCGGGATGGAGCAGGTCTACCGGCTCAACCTGAGCAAGCCGCGGACGGTCACCATCGGCATCGACCCGATCACCCCGACGAGCTTCAATACGACCAGCTTCGACATGGTCGCGTACCTCCGCGACGGCGGCGTCGATCCGGTGAACAACTGCACCACGTACCAGGGGGGCACCTCGACGCTGGCGCCCGACCGCTGCGTCACGCCCGGCGCGCCGATGACGCTCCCCGCGGGGACGTACTTCCTGTTCCTCGATTCGGCCCTCACCAACACCACCCCGCAGCAGCAGCCGCAAGGGCGCATCCGCGTGCACGTGCAGGTCGAATAGCCGCGGCCTGGCTCCGGCGCGCGCGAGCGAGTGCCGCGCGCGCCGCCGTACACGGCAGGGCCACCGCGACGACAAAAACCGAAGGAGCCCTCGCCACTGGCGGGGGCTCCGTTCGACGTTCGAGAGGTCCGAAACGGCTCGGCTGGTCTCAGCCGTAGTCCTTCTCGGCGCGCTCCTGATCCTCTTTGCAGCGGATGCAGAGCGTCGTCTCGGGGCGCGCCTCGAGGCGCTTGACGGAGATCTCCTCGCCGCACTCCTCGCACATGCCGAAGTTGCCGCCGTCGAGGCGCTCGAGCGCCTTGTTGATCTTGTCGAGGAACGACTTCTCGCGGCCGCGCAGGCGGAACGTGAAGCTCTGGAGGTACTCGCTGGAAGCGAGGTCCATCTCGTCGGGGAGATCGTTCGCGTCGAGGGTCATGTCCTCGTCGAGCGTCTGCTTCGCCTTCTTGATGATGTCGTCACGCTTCTCGATGAGAAGCCTTCGGAAGTGCTCGAGCTGCTCCTTCGCCATGGTGACGGGAGTAGATGCACGAGTCGGCTCCGGCTCGCGGTCGACCTTCGCCGGCGGACGCGGCGGCGCGACCGGCTCGGCGGCCGCGGCGGCCTTGGGACGCTCGGGCTCGGACTTCACTGCGACTTTGGGGGCCACTTTCGCCTGCGCCACGTCTTTGCCTTTCACGGCCGGCGCGATTTTCGCCGGAGGAGCAGTCTTCGCGGCAGCGGGAGGCGCGGCCTTCGCGGCGGGCTTCGCCTCGGGCTTCTTTTCGACGGCCTTCGCGCTCGGCTTCTCGTGCTTCGTGTCTTTCGCCTCCTTCGCAGAGGACTTCGAGGTGGCACCCTTCGATGCCGACGCAGGCTTGGTGGTGCTGTGGGTCTGACGAGTCTGGGCCATGGGCGTTCGATCTCGAAGCCTGCCGTCCAATGGCACCTCGTGGCAAGGACGAAACGTCGAGGTGCGCATTTCCTCGGAGGCGTCGACGGGCCTTCGATGCAGGCAGGTTTCACCGCGCGACGGAGCCCTGCCGCGGGCGACGGCGTGCGGTCGCGAGCGCCCGCTCCGGAGGCCGTGTCGAGGGATGGACCGGCGGCCACTCCGGGGCGCGCGCGGCCGGCTTGGCCCCCGTCCGCCGCCGTAGCAGGCGGACCCCCGTGGCCTCGTCCAAGCGCACCTCCGGTCGAGCTGCCCCGCCGGACCTCGAACGCGCCCCGGGCGACGCGCGGGGCGACGCGAGCATCGCCGCGGCGCGCCGCTCTTCGGCGAGCGAGCTCGGCGCGCTCGCCCCGCTCCGCGCGGCAGGAGCTCCGGTCATCCACGTCGGCGTCGACGAGAACGGTCTCGGCCCCGTCCTCGGCCCGATGATCGTCACGGGGGTCGCGGTGCGCGCGCGCGGCGCCCGCCCAGGCTCGCTCGGGGCGCTGGTGGGCGACTCCAAGGACCTCGTCTCTCACGGCGACGTCGCGCTCGGCGAGGCTTGGGCGCGAGCGCTGCTCGGCGCCATCGGCCCCGAGCCGCGCACGCCCGCGGAGATCGTCGCGCGGGTGTCGCTCGACGACCAAGGGGCGCTGCTGGCCCCCTGCCCCGAGCCCGGGCGCGCGCGCGACGCGACGCACCCCTCGGCGATGTGCTGGCCGGCCGACGACCACGACGACGTGCGCTTCACGGCCGACGAAGCGCTGGTCGCGCGCTGCCGCCGCCTCGTGCTGAGCTGGACCTCGAGCGAGCGGGTCGACGGTCGCTTCGCGCGGCGCACGCCGTTCCAGATCGTCGGGGTCCGCGCGGCGATCGTGTGCGCGAGCAGGCTCAACGACGAAGGGACTGCGGGGCGCAACAAGTTCCTGGTCGACCTTCGGCAGATGGAGCGCGTGGCCCTCGACCTGCACGCGGCGAGCGCGCGCAGCGCCGAGCGCGACGCCGATGGGGACGAGCCGCTCGACGCGGTCTGCGGCAAGGTCGGCGGCATGAACGCGTACGCCCCGCATTTCGGCCCGCTCTCGGCCCGGCTGTGCGCGGTCGAGGTCGAGGGGCGCGCGATCAGCGCCTACCGCTTCCCCGGGCTGGGGCGCTTCACGTGGCTCCGCGACGCGGACGCGGCGGACCCGCTGGTCGGGCTCGCCTCGCTCGTGGGCAAGTACCTCCGCGAGCTCGCGATGGAGCGAATCGTGCGCTTCTTGCGCGCGGCATGCCCGGATCCGGAGGCGCGCGCGACGCTGCCGGCCGCCAGCGGGTATCACGATCCGACCACCAAGCGCTTCATGCTGGCGACGCTCGGCGCGCGCGAAGCTCGAGGCGTGCCCGAGCGCTGCTTTCGCCGGAACGCCTGAGGCGAGCGTCGGGAGAGGTGCGACGGTGGCCGAGCGAATTCGTGCCGACTGGCCCAAAGCCGGAACTCGCTGAAGAATCAAAGGTCAGGAGTCCCAGACCGCCGACCACGCCTCCTCCGAGCATGCCGCGCCTCCCCCCCTCCACCGCGCAGACCACGGCCGCCGCGCTCGCGTCGATCGGCGTGCACGTCGCCATCTTCGTGGCCTCGGCGGTGCTCGTGGCGCAGCGCATCGGGGGGGCTCCTCTGGCCTCGACGGAGCTCTCCTATCCGCTCCCGTCCGCGGACGACGTGCTGGTCGTGGAGCTGCCGCAGGCCGCGCTCGAGGCGATCGAGCCGGCGCAGCTCGCACCGCCCGTCGCCGAGCCGCCGGTGGTCGCGCCCCCCGCGCCGCTCGGCCCTGGCGGCGTGACGGTCGCGCGCGTCGACACCGGCAACGCGGGGCGCGGCGGCGACGAGGACGCACGCGCGAAGGCTCGCGCTCTCGCGCCGCGCATCGAGGAGGACACCGTCACGCCGCTGATCCGCGACGACCTCGA
>CAIXWQ010000230.1 GCA_903923175.1 uncultured delta proteobacterium
CGGCGACTGCGAGGCGTCAGGCGACGGGCGTGGCCTCACACCTCACACGAGGCCGATCGCGTCCGCGGTTCTTGACTGGTAGGCGGTTGACAAGCGCACCTACGTCTACGCGGCGAAGTTCATCGCGCGCCTGCCGAGCTCGATCCTGCTGGCCGACGCGCGGAAGCACCCCGAGCTGGCAGAGATCGCAGAGGCGATCGTGGCGCTCGTGAGAGCGCTCGCCGGCGCCAAGGTACGCGCGGCCGAGAAGAAGGCCGGCGAGGAGCACGCGAAGGCGCAGCGTCGGGCCCGGCTCCGCGTCGTGAAGTAGGCCGGTGAGGAGCCGGGAGCGGCATCCCTCAGGGGTGGGCCTTGCGTTTGCCGGTCACTGTACGTACAAGATCGGGCATGGCTCGCGAACCCAAAACCGGCCGCGTCGATCTCCGCATGGCTCCTAGCGAGGTCGAGATGCTCGACGAGCTCGCCGACGCGGACGGGATCTCACGCGCTGACGTGATCCGCCTGCTCGTCCGCCGCGAGCACGCCGTGCGGTTCCCCAAGGCGACGACGAAGAAGACCCCGAAGAAGTAGACGGGCCCCGCGCACGCTGGAACGTGCCGGAGCCCATGGCCCGAACCTCTCTCGGAGGCACAAGCATCATGACGGTTACCACGAAGACGAGAGCGCGCACCCGCGACGAGCGCCGCGAGCCCGAGAGCAAAGGCCCGGACTGGGTGGTCTACCCGGACGACACCGAAGGCGGGCACGTCGTCGCCTTCTACGTCGGCGGCGAGCGCCGCAAGCATCGGCTCCCGAAGAAGCACGCGACCGTCGCCGATCGCGCGTCCTACGCCGGCGGGTACGTCGAGGTCATGCGCGAGCAGCACGCGCGCGGCGAGCTGGCTCCCCTGCCCTCACGCGCGAAGAGCGACCCCGCAACGATGAGCTTCGCCAAGTTCGGGGAGATGCTGACCGACGGCACGCTTCACGAGGAGTACCCGGACCACGTCGGCGTCCTGAGCGACGACACGTCCACGGACTACGAGCGCTTGCTGCGGCTCTACGTGAACCCGACGCTGGGGCCGCTGCCGGTCAACTCGATCACGCTCGACCACGCGCTCGACGTCATGCGCAAGGTGCCCGCCCATCTCTCCTCGGCGCGGCGACGTCAGGTCGCGCAGATCCTCCACCGCTTGCTCGCGCTCGCCGCGTTCCCCGCGCGCATCATCGCGGCGAGCCCCCTGCCGCGCGGGTTCCTGCCGAAGCTCGGCCCGGGGCGGGCGAAGGTGTTGCCCGAGATTGCGGAAGAGGCCGCGCTGCTCGCGCTCCCCGAGGAGAAGGCGCCGATCGTCGAGCGCCTCTTGCTCGGCTACCTCGCTCGCGAGGGCGGGCGGAAGGAAGAGGCGGCGTCGCTCGAATGGAGCGACACGCGCACCGCCGACGCGGCGGGGTGGGTCGATCTCAAGCTCGGCAAGGTGTTCCTGAACGAGCACAAGACCGACGGCAAGACCGGCTCACGCGACCCCTGGCGGCTGCAACCCGACGTGCACGAGACGCTCAAGCGCTGGCGCAAGCTCCAGCCGACAGCACGGCTGGTGTTCCCGGGCGACGGCGGCGCAAAACTGAACGTGGCCAAGCTCCCCGACCGGCTGCGCGCGTACTACCTCGCGGCGGGCTCTGGGCGGCTGGAGCTGCACGAGTCGACGAAGGGGCGGCGGCGCCTGGTCGTGCACGACCTCCGCGCCCTCTTCTGCACGCTGGCGATGGCGCGCGGCGCCTCGGAGGCGTGGATCATGGCGCGCACCGGGCACACGACGAGCGCCATGCTGGCGAAATACCGGCGGGCCGCGGCATCGTTCGGCGAGGGCGGCGAGGCCGCGCTCTTGCCGCTCGACCAGGCGATCCCCGAGATCGCCGCCATGGCGCCGCCGAAGCCACCGACCGACGACGGCAAGGGGCCGGGGGAGCGCGCGGACGGGGGAGGCGGCCCCGCCGCGGCGTCGTCCGAGCACGAGCCCGACGAGCCCGACGACGAGCCGCCACCGTCCCCCGACGTCCCCGAGTGTCCCCCGCCGTCGTCGCACCCCCTCGAAAGCACGGCCGATCCGCCTGAAAATGTGGGGATTCAGGTTCTAGCGCCCGAAAGGGTGTGGGGGTTCAAGTCCCCCCCTTCGCACGAAGTCGAGAGTGAGTGGCCC
>CAIXWQ010000231.1 GCA_903923175.1 uncultured delta proteobacterium
CTCGCGCGCGCGGCCGGCGACGCCGAGGTGACGCGCCACCGCCTTCAGGCCGTGCCCCGGCAGATCCCGCGACACGAAATCGTGGCGGAGCACGGCGTCCATCGTGTCGATCAGCTCGCGCCCGGGGACGGTGAACCGCGTCCGTCGAACCGCCGCGCGCTCGCCGGAGTCCTCGCGCGCCACCGAAGCCCCGCGCGGCGAAGGTCGCTCGCGCAGCCCGGGACCGCCCGCGCGCCCGAGGGTCAGCGGCACGCCGAGGCGCGCGGCGCGGCGCGCCAGGAACGGCAAGTCGAAGCCGTGGAGGTTGTGGTTCTCGATCACGTCGGGATCGAGCTCGGCGAGCCGGATCGTCAGCCGCTGGATCAACGAGGCCTCGGCGGCGTCGTCGCCCCCCGCCTCCGCCTCCAGCGTCTCCGCGAGGCCGTCAGGCCCGCGCACGGCCACGAGGAAGATGCGATCGCGATCGGGATCGAGCCCCGTCGTCTCGAGATCGAACTGCGCTCGGCGTAGCTGGTCGAAGGCGAGGCCGCGAAAGTACGTCCGGCCGGAGAGCACGAGGTACTGCTCCTCCGGCGGCAACGCCAACGCCGTTCGCTCGCCGAGGTCGCGCAGCCCACGCACGGTGCGCCCGAGCCGCCGCGAGGCGCCGCGCTGCACCGCCTCGGCGAGCGCGCGGGCGTGCGGGCCGTGCACGAGATGGCGGAGCTCGCCGGGACCTTCGAGCTCGCGGTGGGTGAAGGGCGCGCCTTGCGCGTCTTGCGCTTCACGCGCGGCCGCCGCGGCGCGCGCGGCAGGCGCGGCGTTCGCGGAGCTCGCGACGTTCGCGCCGGGCGGCTCGGGCCGCAGGAGCGGGCCGAGGTGCTCGAGGTCCTCCAGCGAGTCGAGGAGCAGCCACGGCCGAAAGCGCACGTCCTCGCGCGCGAGCGCGCCGGACTCTGGATGGCGCCGCCAAACGAAGGCTCGACCGTCGGGCTCCGCCCAGACGGAGACGATGCCAGGCGTGTCGTCCCAGCCCCACAGCCATTCGTCGCGCAAGGTCGCGGATCCGGGGGGCGTCGGCGGGCTCAAGGGCGCTGGGCGCTCGCGTACGACGAGCAACGATGGGCGGCCATCGAAGGGCCATCGGCACGCGCGGCCGTCACGCGGTCCGGAACGGCGGATGCACTCTCTGCGAGCATGGACCGCCAGTTCTGGCTGGGCTTGCTGTTCGGAGCGGTGAGCGCGAGCGCCGTCTACATCGCGCTCGCCTACGAGCCTCACCCGGAGCCCGCATTCACTGCGCCCCCGACCGCGACGGTGACGCCGACGCAGGCGAACGCCCCTGTGGCTCCGACGCCGACCGCCTTCGGAGGAGGCCCTGCGGCGAGCGCCGCGCCTGCGCCCATCGAAACGCCCTGGGCGGAGCGCGCGGAATTCGTGGTGGAGCCAAACGTTGCGGGGGAGGCGAGCGTGCCGAGCGCGTCGCCTGCCCTCACGTGCCCACCGCCGCCCGCGACCACGGCAGAGCCGGCGGCGCCCGCGGCCGAGCCGAGCTCGTCCTCGCCGATGAGCGCGCCCTCCAGCAGCGCGCCGCGCGCTCGCTTCGATCCCAACGCTCCGGTGATCGAGCCGTTCGGTTCGGCGACGCCCGGCAGGACGGCGAACGCAGGCTTCGGCTTCGATCCCTACGCGCCCGTCATCGACCCCTACGGACCGGCCATCCCGAAGGGCGCCGCCGACGCGGGCGGCGCCTTCGATCCGAACGCGCCCGTCATCGACCCTTACGGACCGATGACGCCGAGTCCGTGACGCGCCCGCGCGCGCCGAGGGGCTCGCCCCCGGGGCGCGCGAGGAGCGCTCTCGACCAGCAGGCTGCTGAAAAGCAGCGTGCGGAAACCGTGACCGTCAGCAGGCTGCGCGAAATGCTCGGCAAGTCGTGAAGTCGTGCGGCGGGAGATTGGCAGAGAGCGGTCAATTTCACCAGCCTGCTAGGACTTCCACTCGCCGGCAGGGACACCCTCTTTGCAGGCCTTCTCGGCCTTGTCGGCGGTGAGGGGCAGCGGGCCTTCGCTGTAGAAGACCTTCGTCCCCTCGGGCGTGACGCACGAGCCGACGCGCTTGTCCTTCGGACAGGCCTCCATCTTGAACTCGCCCTTGAGCCCGTCGCAGAGGCTCTTGAGGTCCTTCTCGCCGACCGCCTCGACGTTCGCGGGGCCGTATTGCCGACAGAGGCTCTCCTGGCTCACGAGGTTGCAGGAGGCGGTCTTCCCCTCCTTCTTCTCGCCCTTCTCGCTCTTCCCCTCGGCCTTCTTCTCCTGCTTGTCGCCTTCGGAGCCCGGCTTGTCCTTGCAGCCCACGAACGCGAGGCCGGCGAGGAGGACGAGTGACAGCGCGGGGAGTCGGAAGATCCTGCTGAGATTCACGGTAGCTCCTGGGTAGGCCGACGGAACGCGAGAGATTTCGCCGCGGCGGCCCTTCGCTAACACCCTCGGCGCGTGGCGGCGAGTGTCCTGACTGGCAGGGGTATGTCCGGCTCCGCCTGACTCCGCAGGCGGCGACGATGGTGTGGGCGAACGCTTCGCTCAGAACGTGTAGCCGAAGCCGTGGCCGATCGCGACCGTGGCGTGCCCCGCGCGGAACAGCAGGTCCGAGTAGTTGCCGACGACGCGCGAGACGATCACGACGCCCGCCGGCTCCGTGTAGCCGTACCCGCCCGGGCTGGAATTCGAGACCGCGACGGGCTCGCCGATGGAGGTCGCCAGCCCGGCGTCGGCGCGCGCGGTGCTGAGGTCGTGCACGATCCTGAAATAGGGCGTCGACCAGTCGTAATGGCAGTTGTCGCAGTTGCCAGCCGGGAAGCTCCACCCGCAGCTGCACACGTTGTCGCCCTGATCGTAGTGCGTGACGACGAATCGAGTTTGCCATTCTGATCGAGGTCCGCGGCGGCGATGCCCGTGCCGACCCCGTTGGCCCCGAACCACGCGTTGCCCATCGACTGGAAGCCCGTCCACCCCTGCGCGCTGCCGTTCGCGCCGACGTCCCAGCCGATCTTGTAGTTCGTCTCCTCGGCGGGCCGTGCGTCGACGGCGCAACCGGCCGAGCCGCCGAGGCAGGCGACCATCACGAGGGCGAACGGCGTGAGCTTGGTGAGCGACACGGCGTGAGCTCCGATTTGGCGACGTGTGCGCCCGGACAAAGGCGATGGGCGGGTCGACTCGCCGAGGCTCATACGCGCGCACACGTAGCCTCGTCAATCGCGTTGGCCGACCTTGTGCGAGCTTGTGCTCGACGCGCGCGAGCGCGAGTCGGGGCCACGTCCACGGCGGCAATCGGCACCCGCGTGTGGGAGCGGCTCGACGAGGCATGGCGCGCCGACCAGCGCCTCAGGAGCCCTTTCGCGCGGCGGGTGTCGGTCGCGCATCCCGCGGTCGTCGCGCCCGCGACGTCTTCCCGAGTTCGCGACGACGCGCGCAGTCGGCCTCGGCACGCGCGGAGGTGAGGCGACCCTCGCCTCCTGCCCGTCCTCGCCGCGCTCGCCGCGCCGACGCGACGACGCGACGACGCGACGACGCGACGACGCGAAGCCGTACGACCACGCACGCGAGAGAGCGGGAGATGGCCGGGCAAGTCGCCGGCGCGCGCTGATAGCATTCGTAGCCGATGGAGATCTCCCGCGTCATCGAGCTGCTCAGGGGCACGGAGTTCTTTCGCGGCGTCACGGACGACGTCCTCGAGGACCTCGCCAATCGCTGCGAGGCGCGCGCGCTCGCGCCGCACGAGCAGCTCTTCGCCGAGGGCGAGCCGGGCGACGCGCTGTTCATCGTCTCCGATGGAAGGCTCGAGCTCTTCGCCTCCGAGGCGCACCTCGACACTGCCGGCCCCGGCGCGTGCGTCGGCGAGCTGGCCCTCTTCGGCGGCTGGCCGCGGTCGGCCTCCGCGCGGGCCGGCGCCGAGGAGACGACCGTGCTCCGGGCGGATCGCGCGGCCCTCGGCGAGGTGATGGGCCGCCACGGTGATGCCCTGTCGTGGGGGATCTTCCGCGAGCTCGCGGCCAAGCTGAGGAGCAGCATCCGCGTGCGCGTCGAGCAGCACGGCATGCAGCAGCGTCTCCGCGACGCGTTCGCGAAATCGGTGTCCGGCGACGTCATGGAGCGTCTCCTCGCCCAGGTGGATCCCGCCGATCTGCTGGAAGGGCGCGAGGGCGACGCCAGCGTGCTGTTCCTCGACATCCGCGACTCGACCACGATCACGGAGCGCCTGTCGCCGCCCGACGTGATCCGCTTCGTGAACACGTTCATCGGTCCGCTCGTGGATCTCGTGATCGACGGCGGAGGCGTGATCGAGCGCTTCACCGGCGATGGCTTCAAGGCGTGCTTCGGCGTGCCGCTGCGCGACCCCACGCACGCGGTCCAGGCGACCGAATGCGCGCTTCGGATCCGCGAACGCGTGCTGGAGCTCAACGAGCTGCACCGCGGCGACTTCCCGATCGGCTGCCGCGTCGGCACCGGGATCTCGAGCGGTCGCGTGGTGACGGGCTGCATCGGCAACGCGCGGCGCCTCGCCTTCACCGTCGGCGGCGACACCGCGAACACCGCGGCGCGCGTCGAAGGGCTGACGAAGTCGTACCGCACCGACCTCTTGATCACCGGTCGGACGATCGAGCTGCTCCCCGACTCGCGAGCGTTCCGGCGCGTCGACGTCGTCCGCGTCAAAGGCAAGACGACGTCGACCGAGCTCTTCGACGCGGCGCCGCGCGACGCAGCGCACGTGGCCGGCTACGCGGCGGCGCTCGAGGAGTATCGAAGAGGCGACTTCGCCTCGGCAGCGCACAGCTTCGGCGTGATCGCGAGAACGCACCCGGACGACGGCCCGGCAACCGTGCTCGCCGAGCGTTGCGGCGAGCTCGCTGCGGCGCCCCCGCCCGCGTGGGACGGCGCGTTCGAGCACCGGAGCAAGTAGCTCGCGCCGCGCGGCGAACCGGGCGAGCTCCACGAGCCCCCCCGCCGGGGAGGCAGCGAACGCCGGCCGCGGGCGTCCGACGCGCCGTCGGTCCGGATGGGCGTCACTCCATCCGGCCCGGCGCTCGGCACCGCCCCGCCCCGCCTCCGTGAATCGGCCGGAGCCCCACCCACCAGAGAGACTGCGTCGCAATCTCTCAGGGCGTCGCTGCGACGTCGAGGCGCGCGTCCGCGAGCAGCCGCTCGATCTCGCGCAGGGTCTCGAGCTCGTCGCCGACCATCGCCTTCATCGACTGGATGCGCCGGCATACCACGGCGGCGATGCGCTCCTCGATGGTCTCGTCGGCGTACGCCCAGTAGACCTGCGCGAAGCGGCCGTCGCGGTGACAGCGCCCCTCGATCTGCGCCATCTGGATGGCCGACCAGCGCAGATCGTGGATGATCTCCGAGCGCGGCGCCTCGTTGTGCTCTCCCTGGTGGAGCGAGATCCCCTCCTCGACCGTGAACAGCACGACCTTGGCCCCGCCGCGCTGGAAGCGCAGGCGCTCCGCCTCGCGCTCGGCCGCGGGCGTCGCGCCGTGGAGCGCGGCGCACTCCACCCCTTCGGCGGCGAGCGCGGCGCGCAGGGCCTCCAGCGTCTCCAGGAAGGCGACCGACACGGCGACCTGATGGCCGTTCTCGAGCAGCTCGAGCGCCAGCTGCACGGTCCCTTCGACGCGGATGAGGGAGCTCTTCTGCCGCAGCCGCAGCGCCGCCGCGAGCGCGCCGCGGGGGTTCTGCCCGCTCGGCGCGAGGGCCATCGCCTCGCGGAACTCCGTCCAGGCCTGCGTGTAGCGTTCCCGGGCGGAGGCATCGAGCCCGATGGGGGTCAGGATGCGGTTGATCTCGGGCCAGCCGGCGATCTCTTCGGGCCGACGCCGCAGCCCTCCGGGCGCGCGCCCGTCGAACAGGAGCGCCCGCATCTTCTCGCAATCGGCGCGGTCTCCGCGCCAGTCCCAGCGGCCGAAGGCGCCGCGGGTGACGCCGAGACCCTGACTCTGGCACCACTGCTCGAAGTCCTTGAAGTCCTTTGCCGGACTGCCAGTCAGGCTGGCGAGCAGCGGCGCGAGGTACGAGAGCTCGAGCGGGTTCTGCCCCGCGGTGGCCGAGAGCCAAAGCGCGAAGCCCGCGCTCGCATTCAGCTTGGCGGCGAGCCTCGAGCGCGCCGCCGTGGGGTTCTTGCAGCGGTGGCTCTCGTCCCAGACCACGACGTCGAACGCGAGCGCGCTGCCCGCGCGGGCGAGCCCCTTCTTGGAGCGCACCTTCTTGCGCGCCTCCGGGGTGAGCTCGAAGAGCTTGCCGAGCCGCTCGTAGTTCGTCACGACGACGCTCCGCCCGGCGTCACCGAGGGCCTCGATGGTGCGGCGCCAGTGCGCGACGACCGCGAGCGGGCAGACGATCAGCACGCGCTTCGCGGCCGGCATCGAGCGGATCGCCTCCCAGGCGCTGATCGTCTTGCCGAGCCCCACGTCGTCGGCGAGCAGAAACCCCGGGCGGCCGCCGGCGACCGCGAGCCCGATGGCCTGCACGGCCGCGCGCTGGTGGTCGCGCAGGACGATCTCCCCCGCGGGCCTCGACGGCGCCGCCGCAGGCGCGTCGTTGAGCGCCGCCTCGACGTGGCGCTCCCAGGAGTACGCGGCGCTCCGGAACGCGGCGAGCGCCGCGGGGAGCGAGGGGCCGCGGAAGACGAAGACGCCGTGGCCTTCGTCCCAACGCGCGCCGCCTGCGGTCGCCTGCGCGCGCATCGCGAACGGCACCTCGAGCACGTGCGCGCGGGTCGTGGACTCTGCACGCGCTGCACCCGCCGCACGCGCCGCACCCGTCGCACCCGGCGCGGAGGGGGAGCGGCGCGGCGCGGACACGGTCTTCTTCGGGAGCATCGAAGCCATGGCGCGAGGGGATAGCAGCGGCGCGCTGCCGCGGGCCAGAACGCGTGAGCCCCGCGGAGGCCCCGACCCGCGCTACGGTAGCTCCGCCATGGAAATCCCCCTGGAGCCCGGCTTCCGCGTCATCGTCTCCGAGTTCGCCGAGTCGCCCCCCGACGCGATCGAGTCGCACATGAGCCTCGTGCCCATGGACGCCCCCGATCCGGCGAAGCTCTCGCCGCGCGACGTGATCGTCGCCATCGAGAGCGCCGCGGTCGGGTGGGTCGATCTGCTGATGACGAGCGGCCAGTACCAGCACATGCCCAAGCCTCCTTACACGCCGGGGCTCGAGTCGGCGGGGACGGTCGTGTGGAAGGGGGCCGAGGTCTCCGACGCGCTGCCGCTCGGCGCGCGCGTGCTGGTCGACGGCTTCCTCGCCGGGCCGCGCTCGCTCGGGAGCTACCAGGCGTACGGCGGCTTCGCGTCCTACGTGGTCGCGCCGCTCGAGGCCGTGCGCCCCATCCCGGGCGCGCTCAGCTTCGACCAGGCGGCCGGGCTGCTCGGCGCCTACGAGACCGCCTACCACTGCCTCGTCACGCGCGGCCGCGTGCAGCGGGGCGAGTCGGTGCTCGTCCACGGCGCCTCGGGGACCACCGGGCTCGCCGCGGTGCACGTCGCGAAGCTCCTCGGCGCGACGGTGATCGCCACCGGCCGCTCGGACGAGAAGCTCGCGGTCGTGAAGGCGCAGGGGGCGGATCACGTGATCAACTGCCGCGCGGAGCCCGGCGCGACGAGCGGCACGCGCCCGTTCCGAGACGAGGTGAAGGCGCTCACCGGCGGCGCGGGGGTCGACGTCGTGTACGACGGCGTCGGCGGCGACGTCTCGCTCGAGAGCCTGCGCTGCGTGCGCTTCGGCGCGCGCTTCCTGATCGTCGGCTGGGCGTCCACGCCCTCGGTCGCGCGCGGCAAGGGGCAGCGCGGCGCGCCGAACGCCAACGTGCTGCCGACCAACCTCGTGATGATGAAGAGCCTCGACGTGCTCGGCTGCCCGACGGCGATCTCGACGGTGATGGACCCGTCGAGCCGCGCGCCGCGCCTCGCGCAGGTGCTGGCGTGGGCCGAGAGCGGCGCCATCCGGCCGTACGTCTCGCACGCCTTCCCGCTCACGGACTTCAAGGCCGCGATGCGCGCGAAGTGGTCGGGCGAGGTCATCGGCGGGTGCGTGCTGCACCCGCGGGGTCAGGGCTGAGCGAACGGCCGGAGCCACGCGAGCGCGGCCTCGACGTCGTCGAACACGCGCGTCGGCACCGACTGGCGATGGATCGCGACGAAGAAGTTGGCGATCGCGCGGGTCAGCGGCGAGCCGACCACGATCGCGTAGGCGTTGAGCGGCAGCTCGGGGTCGTCGTCGGCCGTGAGGATCTCGCGCGCCTCGCGGCTCAGCGAGCGCGTGGCCGACGCGTCGACCAGCAGCGGGAAGCGCCTGCCCCGCGCGCGCAGGTAGCCGCCGATCGTCTCGCGGTTCTTCAGCGCGTCGTCGCGCGTGACGTCCGCGTGCGGCTTGGTCGTCGTGCGGGCGATGCCGTCCTCGCCCATCCACGTCCAGAACGCGCCGTTGTCGCTCGCGCCCTCGGGGACCTGCATGAAGCCGTTTCGAGTGTACGATCGTGCGCTGCGCCTGGCGAGCGCGCGGCGCGTGGCCGCGGCACGGCGCGCTTCGCGAATCGGCGCGGCCGGCGCGGCCGGCGCGCGCAGCCATCCAAGCCAGCGAGGGTGCCGGGATGTTCAAGCTCGACCAGCGTTCGTCGCCGGAACTCTACGTAGGCGAGCTGATCGCTCGCTTCGCCGAGCTGGAGCCGGAGCGGGTCGCCGACCTGCGGCTGTTCGCGGAGCACGTGGCCGGCGGGCAGCTCGAGGACGCGCTGATCGAGCTGCTCGGGCTCGATCCCGACGCGGCCCTCGGCGCCCTCGCCCGCTGGCGCGGCGCGATGGCGCGCGCCGGCGTGGAGCAGGCCACCGTGCGCCGACGGCTCGAGTCGGTCCGCCGGCTCGTGACGCTCGCCGAACGCGAGCTGACCGACGTCTCGCTGCTGGCGGCGACCCAGGAGAAGTACGGCGGCACGCTCGGCGAGCTGCTCGCCAAGGTGCTCGCCAGCCACGAGCCGAGCTGAGCGGGCGGGCGGTGGGCCGGCGAGGAGCGCCACGCCCTCGAAGACCGTGCAGATCTGGAAGGTCGGGCCGCCTCCGCTCGTTCTCCGACGTGCCCGCCCGCTCCCCCTGGTGTAGTGCTCCGTGGGCCATGTCCACGACGGTCCGCGCGCGTCGGCGCGCTCTGCTCTCCGTGGGGAGCGCGCTCGCGATCGGCGCGGGGCTCCTCGGTGCGTGCGGCCCTGCGCAGAAGCCAGTCGCGACCCCGCCCGGGCCCGCGACGTCCGGCTCGGCGAGCGGGTCGACGAGCGCCTCGTCCTCGGTCGCCGCCGCGCCGCCCAAGCCCAAGCCGCTCGCGGCCAACGTCATCGGCACCTTCGGGCCCGGCACGTTCGGGCCGATGATCGCGCACGGCGCGAAGGGGACGATCGTCGTCGTCGCGCCGTCCGCGCCCACGGGCCGCCGCTGGGTCTCGCAGGCGCTCGACGACGCCGGCAAGCCGCGCCCGGAGGCGAAGCACGAGCTCGCCGAGGCGCCCGAGGACACGTCGAGCTGGCAGGTCATGGCGGTCGGCGACGGCTTCGTCCTCGCCTGGACCCGCGCGACCAACGCCGGCGCGCAGCTGCTCACGCTCCCGCTCTCGGCCGACGGCACGCCGCAGGGCTCGCCGACGGTCGTCGCGCGAGGCGGCGAGGAGCTCGTCGACGTGCGCATCACCACCGCGCCGGGCGCCGAGGGGAGCGCCGCGCTGCTCACGTTCGTCGAGCGCAGCGCGCAGAACGGCATGGCCGGCGCCTCGGGGACGCTCTACGCGCTCCCGCTCGACGCGGCCGGCAAGCCCGCCGCCAACGCGGCGATGCGCGTCGGCGAGCGCCTCAACACCTGGAGCGTGGCCCCCCTCGGCAACGGCCAGATCGCGGCGGCGATGGTGCAGTTCGCGCCCGACAAGGGCGCAGCGGCGGTCAACCGCGACGAGGCGCCGCGCAGCGCGAAGCTCGTGGTGCTGAGCCTCACGGCCAAGGGGGTCGTGGCGAGCGATCCGCTGCTGATCGCCGAGGCGACGGTGCAGCGCGAGATCGACGTCGCGCGCCTGCCCGAGGCGGGCAAGGCCCTGGTGCTGTGGACCGACCGCCGCGAGATCGACGAGCACATCCTGTCGATCGTCGTCGACACTTCGGGGCCGAAGCCCAAGCTCGAGGGCAAGCCCCGGAGGGCCGTTCCGCCGCGCGGCGAGCAGTCGATCGTGGCCCTGCTGCCGACGCCGACCGGCCCGGTGCTGCTCTGGGAGGACGCGAGCCCGCGCCCGACGCGCGAGGTGCGCCGCCGCTTCTCGCTCGCCCGGCTCTCGAGCGCCGGCGAGGCCACCAGCCGCCCCCGCTCGTTCTGGTTCCCCTACGACGACAACCTCCCCGAGCTCTCGGCCCTGGTCGACCACGACGCCGCCGGCGCCGCGACGAGCAGCGGCGACGACGTCGCGGTGCTGACCTACGGCTCCGCCTGCCTCTTCGAGGCGGCGCCCGAGCCGGGTGCGGCCAAGCAGGCCACCTGCAACGTGCAGGATCTCCGCCCCTTCGTGGTGCGCTTCAGCGGCCCGACCCTCGCGCCCGCGCAGACCGACATGATCGATCTGGACGCGGCGCTCGCCGGCGGCACCGTCTCGCACGCCTACGAGCTGACCTGCCGCGCGAGCGGCTGCGAGGTCTTCGCCGAGGGGCCGACCGATCCCGCGGTCATCGCGCTCACCAAGCTCGCGACGCGGGCGGCGCCGCCCCCCGGCGCGCGCTGGGCCTACACCGAGGCCGTCGACGCGACGACCGCGACGCCGCGGCTCGAGGCCGCCACCGCGCTCGGGCGCGAGTCGCAGTTCGCGGGGCTGCACACCGCCCGCACGCAGAGCGGCGGCGCGTTCGTAGCGTGGGTGACCTACGCGCCCGACGACATCGAAGAGGACGTCGTCGCCGTGAAGGGCAAGGGCAAGGGCGGCGGCAAGGTCGAGAAGGGGAAGTCGGCCGTCCCGCCGGGCGCCGCGCGCGTCGTGGCCCGAGCGGTCGACGCCGCGGGCGAGCCGCTCGGCCCGCTCAACGTCGTGAGCGAGCGCGCGCTCTCCAAGGGCGACGTCGCGGTCGCCGCGAGCGCGATCGAGAAGGGCGGCGGCGTCGTCGCCTACGTCTCGCGCGGCGAGGGCGACGAAGAGGTCTACGTCGCGAAGCTGGACGACACCGGCAAGCGCGTCGGCGGCAACGTCCGCGTGACGCACGTCGCCGGCGGCGCCTCGGACGTGGCGCTGACGCCGCTCCCCGCGCCCGAGGGGGGCTACCTGCTCTCCTGGGTCGACGCGCGCAAGAGCGCGCCCGGCGTGTACGCCGTGCGGCTCGACAAGTCGGGCAACAAGCAGGGGGCCGAGGTCCGCATCGGGGGCGGCGCGGCCGACCTCGCCGACGTCTCGCTGGCCGCGATCGGCACCGGCGCGCAAGGGGCGAAGATCGCGATCGTGTGGAGCGACGCCCGCGAGAACGCCTCGACGGGCTACGCCGACGTCTGGTTCACCATCGTCGGCGCGCGCGATCTCAAGCCGATCGTCGCCGAGCGCGCGCTGGTGCGCACCGCGATGCACTCGCACTCGCCGGTGGTCGCGGCGCGCGGCGACGGCGGCGCGGTGGTCGGCTGGCTCGAGGACGACCCCAACGCCACGGAGATGATCTCGCTCGCCGGCAAGGACGACTGGGGCGCGTTCGT
Source organism: uncultured delta proteobacterium (assembly GCA_903923175.1). Lineage (GTDB taxonomy): Bacteria > Myxococcota_A > Polyangia > Polyangiales > JADJMO01 > CAIXWQ01. The sequence continues at coordinate 11,726 of CAIXWQ010000231.1, forward strand.
CGCGCGCGTCGACGGCAGCGGCAACCTCGCGCAGCAGATGACGCCGGTCGCGCTCGATCCGGCGGTGGGCAAGGGGATCGTCTCCGGCGTCACCGTCGACTGCCCGCCGATGGCGCCGCAGGCGGCCTCGACCCCCGTTTGCCGCGTCGCGCTCTCCTTCGGCGACAAGGAGGGGATCTCGCTGCTCGCGACCACGCTCACGCCCACGCCCACAGCCGCGCGGCTCGTCTGGTCGTACCGCGGGGCCGGCACGCAGGAGGTGTCGCCCGCGATCGCCGGCAACGCCATCTTCCTCTGCGAAGACGGGCCCGAGGTCGACGACGGCCGCGTGCGCCGCCTCGCGGTGACGTTCTGATCATGGCCCGCGCACGCGCCGTCACTGCCGCCGTGGCGCTGTCGTTCGCCGCGCTCACCGCGGCCACCGTGATCGCCGCGGCTGGGTGCGGACGCGAGGCCTTCGACGGCCGCGTCTACCACGCCGGGCGCGCGTCGTTCCAGGTCGGCCCCGTCCCCGAGACCTGGCAGCGCATCGAGGTCGAAGGGGCGATGCTCGCCTTTCACGACCGCGCTTCCGGCGGCTCGATCGAGGTGCACGCGCAGTGCGGCCGCGACGCCGACGACGTGCCGCTCGTCGCGCTCACCAACCACCTGCTCATCGGCTTCACCGAGCGCGAGGTGAAGCTCGAGCAGACGGTGCCGTTCGACGGGCGCGAGGCGCGCCACACCGTAGTGTACGCGAAGCTCGACGGCGTGCCGCTCGCGCTCGACGCGTGGGTCCTCAAGAAGGACGGCTGCGTCTACGATCTCGTCTTCGTCGTCGCCCCCGCCCAGCACGCGGCGAACGCCGACGGCTTCGCGAAGTTCGCCAACGGCTTCTCGACGTCGGCGGAGTGAGCAGGATGTCGACCTCGAATCCGGGCTCCGGTTCTGGCGCTGCGCCGGGCGAAGGCGGCCGCGACGCGGCGGCGGGCGAGCGCACGAGCCTCACCTCGGGGAGCCTGCCCCGCATCTTCAAGCCGCGGCAGACGATCACGGAGATCTACGCGCAGCGCCTGCTGAACCTGCTCGATCACCTCGGCGTGGTGGCGCAGATCAGCTGGCGCACGCTGCTCGTGCTGTTCCAGCGCCCGCTGGAATTCCGGCAGATCGTCTATCAAATGGAGGCCGTCGGCGTGGCCTCGGTGGGGCTCGCGAGCGTGACCGCGATCTTCATCGGCATGGTCATGGCGATCCAGTTCGCCTTCGGCCTGCAGAAGTTCGGCGGCATGGAGTACACGGGCCGCGTCATCGGCCTGTCGTTCGCGCGCGAGCTCGCGCCCACGCTCACCGCGGTGATCGTCGGCGGGCGCGTCGCGGCCGGCATGGCGGCCGAGGTCGGCTCGATGAACGTCACCGAGCAGGTCGACGCCATCCGCGCGCTCGGCGCCGATCCGATCAAGAAGATAGTCCTGCCGCGGGTCATCGCGAGCATCCTCGTGATGCCGGTGCTCTCGTTCTTCGCGCTCGCCCTCGGGTTCCTCGGCGCGATGGCGGTCACGTCGTCGCAGTTCGGCATCCAGCCCGGCTTCTTCTTCAACTCGGCCCTCGAGTCGGTGAACATGCGCGACCTCGCCGCCGGCATGGGGAAGACGCCCTTCTTCGGCTACATCATCGCGGTCATCGGCTGCCACTACGGGCTGCAGACGCGCGGCGGCACCGAGGGCGTGGGGCGCTCGACGACGTCGACCGTCGTCGCCGTGTCGATCACGATCCTGATCTCGGACTTCTTCCTGACCAAGCTGTTCATGGCGGTCTTCTAGACCCGTCTCGAACAAAACGACCGAGCCCGACGGCCGCTCGGGCGCGTCGGGCTCGTGAGCTCGGGGCTCGCGTCGAGAGCTCTACTCTTCGTCGCCGCCGCCGCCGCCGAGGAGCTTCGTCACCTCGGCGTCGATCTCCTTGTCCTCGCCGTCGTGGTAGCCGGCATGGACGTGGCGGACCGTCCCCTGCTTGTCGATGACGTACGTCGTCGGCATCGTCGGGATCGGGTACTTCTTGCCCGCGACCTTCTCGCCGCCCGGATCGAAGCCCACCGGGAAGTGCACGCCGGTGCTCTTGAGGAACGCGTCGACCTCGTCGGGCGTCTCGTCGATGTTGATGGCGACGAGCTCGAAGCCGTGGGCCTTGTGCTTCTTGTAGACGGTCTCGAGCGCGGGGAACGACTCGCGGCACGGGCCGCACCAGGTCGCCCAGAAGTCGATGATCAGCACCTTGCCCTGCGCGTCGGCCGGGCTCCACTTCTTGCCCGACTTCAGGCTCACCGAGAACTCGGGCGCGGGCTTGCCGGTCAGATCCCCCTCGGCGGAGGCGCCGTCGCCGCTCTTGGCGCCGGGGGTCGAGCCGCCGCAGCCGGCGGCGAGGGTCAGCGTGCCGAGCGCCGCGACGAGAGTGGCGGCGGAGCAGAGCTTCGAAACGAACGACATGGCGAGACTCCTCGGAGAAAGGGAGAGGCGCGAGCGAGAAGAAAGCTGCATGGCGACGCGCGAACGTCGCGAGGGCTACGGCGGCTGCGAAGCGGCGTCGCACTCGGCCTGGTTCGGCGCGCCGGCCAGCCAGGTCGTGAGGCAGGTGTCGAGGTGATCCCCAGGGACCATGATGGTCCCCCCCTTGTGGTGCTCGGTCCCGCGCGCCTTGCGGATGAGCGTGAGCCGCTCCGGATGCGCGCCGCCGTCGGCGACGACCTGGTTCATGATCTCGGGCTCGAGCGACGAGACCGAGCGGAAGTCGGCGTCGATCTCCGACTGGGTGATCGGCATCCCGCCCGGCGTGTCGGTGGTGCCGAGTCGCAGGCCGTACTGGCTGAAGATGCGCATGTTGCGCGCGACCGTGCCGTGGCAGTCGAGCGAGCCGCAGCTCCAGCCGATCGCGGGGGCGACGTCGCCGGCGATGAACGGCTGGTGCAGGGCCTCGGTCTCTTGCATGTAGCCCTTGGCGTTGGGCGTGCCCGCGCAGGCGCCGGCGAAGGCGGCGACGGCCAGCGCGAGCGCGGCGAGCAGACTGGAGGGGCGTCGGGGGCTCATGGCGTCACTTCGGGAAGTCCGCCGCGGCGGCGGTGATGTAGACGTGCCCGAAGCGGGCTTGGCCGGCGGGATCGGCGTGGCAGTCCGCGCACGAGCCGTCGCGACCGATGCGCGACGCCATCTGCGCGACGTACTCCTGCGGCTTGCCTGCCGAGTCGACGTAGTCGTACGCGACGCTCACGTGCAGCGGGTACGCGAGCGGGAACTTCGCCTTGGTGATGTAGAAGTTGCCGACGGCGTTGGTCTGGACCGCGATCGAGTCGGTGCCATCGAGCGGCGCGAAGATGACCTTCACGCCGACCATGGGGCTCATGTCGTCGACCGACTTGTAGATCGTCCCCGCGACCGCGAACTCGGTGTGCGAGGGCCCGAGCGAGCTGTGGCACGTGAGGCAGGGCTGCCCGGCGCGGTGCAGCGGGCCCGAGTGCTCGCCGTTGGGCTCCGGCCCCAGCGACGCGACCAGGTCGTCGTGCACCGGGCTGCCGCACGACAGGAACGAGAACGCCGCGGCGGCGGCCGCCAGCGTCGTGAGGATCTGCCGGCTCACAGCTCCGCCTCCAGCGAGAGCCCGCCGTACACGGCGAAGCGCTGCGTGATGTAGATGGCGTCGAGGTAGTTGGTCCAGCCCGCGTCGGTGGTGAGCCCGAGCATCCACGAGGTCGGGTGCTCGTCGGCGCCGATCGCGATCTGCATGTTCCCGCCGACGGTCGCGGTGACGAGCGAGCCGAGCTCGCGATCGCCGGTGCGCAAGGTCGGCAGATACCAGCCGTCGATGCCGGGGCCGCGGATGGCCGTGTACGCGCGCTGCCAGAAGTTGACGGCGCTCTGCGCGTGGAAGCGGAGGTGCGGCCCGAGCATCACGCGCCGCGAGACGTCGGCGAGGTAGCGGAGGTCGGTCGACGACGCGGCCTGGCCCCACGTGTCCCGGTAGAGGCGCTCGTCGAAGCGGATGGTCGAGGCCTCGTAGCGGTGCAGGTAGCGCCAGGTGAGCGCGTACCGATCGCGCGCGAGCGGGAGCTGCTCGAGCGGGCGCTCCGGCAGGCGCACCTGGTTCACGTCGTCGATCGACGCCCCGCGAGGGACGAGCGACGCGACGCCCTGGGCGAACATCGGCACGTAGCGGTAGGGCTTCGAGGTGTCGCCACGCTCGAAGACCGCGTCGGCCATCAGCACCATCACCGTCGCGCGATCGACCACGAACGAGAGGCCGGCGTTGGCGAAGTGGTTGTTGATGGTGTGCGAGAAGACGTTGAAGTCGGTGCCGCCGCGGCCCGACTGATCGTGGCCGTAGGTGTAGTTCGCCTGGAAGACGACGTTCTTCTGGTCGAAGTACTGCGTGAAGCCGAGCCCGCCGGTGAGCGAGAGGTAGTCGGGCTCACGGGAGAACGAGCCGAAGACGTTGATCCCGGTGTCGCCGCCCTCGTACCCGCCGGAGAGCGAGGCCGCGTGCCGCGTCTCCTTCCAGCGCTGGGAGGCCGTCGAGACGATGTCGACCGAAGCCGCGGACACCATGTCGACGAGGTAGCTCGCGTGGACGTTCCACCCCGCGGTGGGCTTCTCGACGCCGAGCGAGATGCTCGGGGAGAAGACCCCGACGTGCTCGGTGTCGACGTACGTCGACGTGTCGAGCCCGACCTTGGTGATGTAGCCGGAGGGCTTCGACGAAGAGCCCGAGTCCTTGGGCTTCGTCTCCTTCGGCTTCGGCTTGGCGGCCGAGTCCTCGTTCTGCCCCTCATCGGGAGCATCCGAGTCCTCGGGGGCCGCGCTGGCGCGCCCGTGGGAGGAGAGCAGCGTGCAGAGGACGACCGCTCCGGGCGCAACGTAGCGCCCGAAGAGTCGATGAGATGCCTTCATCTCAGTTGCAGCCGCAACCGCTGGAGCCACCACCCTCGCCGCCAGTCGCGCCTTCCTGGATCGCGCGAACGTGGCCGTCCATCGGCCCCGCGAGGCCCGCGGTGACCATGCTCGGGTGCGCCAGGCGCGTGCGCTGATACGGAGCGACGTGCTCGTGCGCACAAGCCGACAGCCCGAGCGCCGAAAGGGCGACGGCGAGCTGGAGGGCGCGCGAGGAGGAAAGACGGACGAAGAGCGTGCGGAAGAGGTGCATTGGATCTGCCATCAGTTCGCGCGGGTGCCGGCCGCGACTGTCTTCGTGGTATCGACGTACACGTTTCCGTTGCAGAGAGTGACCGAATAGTTCTTGAGGGGCGAGCTCGCCGGCCCCTTCTTGACCGCGCCGTCAGCGGTGAACTGCGCGCCGTGGCAGGGGCACTGGATGCCACTCGCCGTGGGCGTCCCGATCTGACACGAGTTGTTGTGCGTGCAGGTGGAGCTCAGGGCGTAGAAGCCACCCGCGTCGTGCCCGACGTAGGTCTTGCCGACCTTCTTGTATGTCCCTACGCCCCAACCGCTCACGGCGCCAGCGAGAGTTCCTGCGCACGTGGCCGGGGTACCCGTATCGGGTTTCACCGTGCCGGAGTCGGTGGCCGGAGTCGTGGTCGTCCCCGAGTCGTGCGGGGGAGTCGTGGTCGTCCCCGAGTCGTGCGGGGGAGTCGTCGTGGTGCCCGAGTCGGTGGGCGGCACGGCCGAGTCGTCTCCGGGCTGGACGTTCGGATCGCCCGTGTCGTCGACTGCGCCGCCTTCGTTCTCGGGGTCCTCGTTCGACGCGGGGAGGTCGACGGTCCCGAGCGCGCACGCCGCGAAGGCGGGCGCGACGGCCAGCACGACCAGCGCGCGGCGGCGCGAGCGAACGGCGGTGTCGTCGGTCACGGGCGGCGTCGTGGAGGGGGGGGTGTGGTCGTTGTTCATGGTCCGTGGTCTCGCCCCAGGGGAAGACGAGGCGCAAACGTGTCGCGCTCCTGGGGTCTCCGTCTTGTGCGCCCTCCGCCTTCAAATCGCACCGTCGCTGCGATGGCTATGCGTCCTTGCCGTCTGTTTCCAACAGAAAAGCTCAAGAAAACGTCAAGACCAAGCGAGCAGACGGACCCTCTATAAAGAACCGTGAAGGACTGCAGGCCCGGACGCGGATGGACGGAGAAAGTTCGAGCCACGATGTTCTTCCTCGCCGCCCACCCCGCCCCCTCGCTCGCGCTGACGAACTCGTTCGTCGGAAGCGCCGAGGTCCGTGCGGCCGAGCGCGCCGAGCCCGACGCGTGCACCGTCCGGCTCGCCAACGAAGATGACGGCAGAGGTTGGAAGGCGGCCGTGGTCGAGGCCGAGGCGCGTGTGCGCGCCCTCCCCGCCGAGGCGCACGACTGCAAGAGCGTCGAGGTGCACGTCGCGATCGACGGCGCGGTCGTCGTGTTCACGACGCGCGACGGGCGGCAGGCGGTGCGGCAGGTCGCCACTCCGGCCGAGCTGGCCGCGACGGTCGAGGCGCTCCTCGTCACGACCGCGCCGCCGGCGCTCGTCGCGCCTCCCCAGCCGCCCGCTCCTTCCAGTGCGGTCGGCGTCGTCCCGCCGCTGGCCGGCAAGCCCTCCACCGAGGAACACCCGGGCGCGAAGCCGGGCGCCTCGACCGACGCGCGTCACGGCGTACCTCACCCCGACGCGCGACGGGTGGAGACCCGTGCCTTCGGCGTCTTCGAGGCTGGCGGACGCCTCGCGGGCCCGGGACGCTTCATCTCTCCGACGCTCACGGTCGGCGCGCACGTCGCGCTCGATCGCTGGGAGCTCGCCGTCGACCTGACCTGGGAGCCGATCTACGGCACGTCGCTCCCTGCCCCGCCGGGATTCGACATGCTCGCGACCGTCATCGGCGTCGGCATCGGTCGGCGCGAGCCGCTCGGTCGCGGGTTCGAGCTCTCGGCGATGGGGCGCGCCGGCATCGCGCTCGTGCACGAGGAGCGGGAGCTGACCGCGGAGTCGGATGAACCCCAGGGGGCGCGCTCACAGATGAGGCTCGGTGTGTCCGGCTCGATCATTTATGCGAAGGAGGCGCCGTTTCGCGTGCGCGCTACGCTCGCCGGCGACTACGTCCCCGCGAAGCTCGGAGGCGGCGACGTGGTCGATCCGTTGCTGCCGCCGCTGCCGAAGTGGGGCGCGACCCTCTCCATCGGACTCGAGGCCGACCTCCCGTGAACCCCGCCCCCAAACAACGCGCTGCTGCAGTCCCCGCGGAGTCCGCGCTCGTCGAGCGCCTCGCTGCCGGAGATCTGGAGGCCCTGGGTCGGCTCTTCGATCGCTTCGAGGGCGACGTCCGACGCTTCGTCCAGCGGCTCGGCGTGCAGGCGAGCGACGCCGACGATCTCGTGCAGCTCACCTTCCTCGACGTCGCGAAATCCTCCGCGCGCTTCGACGCCCGCTGCAGCGCGCGCGCCTGGATCATGGGGATCGCAGCGATCCACGTGCGCCGGCACCGTCGCTCGGTCGCGCGGCTGTTCCGCGCCGCCGCGGCCCACGTCTTCGAGGCGCGCCGGCCGGACGTCCGCACGTCGGACGATCTGTACGAGAGCGAGGAGTCGCAGGCGCGGTTCCGCAAGGCGCTCGAGAAGCTCTCGGACAAGAAGCGCGAGGTGTTCGTGATGGTCGCGATGGAAGGGGCGAGCGGTGAGGACGCCGCGGCAGCCTTCGGCATTCCGGTCGCCACGGTGTGGACACGGCTGCATCACGCTCGGAAAGAGATCCGAGCCACGCTCGCGGAGGGGGAACCATGAGCGCCCAGGTCGAACGCGTGACGTGTGCGCGGAGCTGGGAAGCCTCCGCGCTCGAGGACGGTCGGCTCGGGCCCGAGGGGCGCGTCGCCTTCGAACGGCACGCCGAGTCGTGCGCCGAGTGCGCGCGTGAACGCGCCGGACTCGGGCAGCTGCGCAAGCTGATCGACGCGGACGCGCGCCCCGAGGCGACGCCGCTCGAGCGACGGCGCCTCCGGTCGGAGATCCTCCGCAAGGCGAACCGGGAGGCCGTGGCGCCGCATTCGCGCGGGCGGGTGCAGCTCGTCGCGGCGCTGGCCGTGGCGGCCGCGGTGCTGATCTACGCGGTCGCGCGTCGCCCCTCGACGAGCGGCGCGAACCTGACCGCCACAGCGCCCTCGGCCAGCGCGCACTACGAGGTCGACGGTCACCAGGGCTCTCGCTGGAAGGCGAGCCAGAGCGGCGCGACCACGCGGGTCGCGCTCGACGACGGCGAGGCGGCCTTCCACGTCGAGCACCTCGCCAGGGAGCAGCGCTTCTTCGTGGCGCTCCCCGACGGCGAGGTCGAGGTCCGCGGCACGCGCTTCGTGGTGAGCGTCGATCACGGCCGCACGCGACGCGTGCAGGTCACCGAAGGGCGCGTCTCGCTGCGCCTCGCCGACGTGAAGGAGCGCGAGCTGTACGCCGGCGAGGCCTGGGAGCGGACCGCCGATCCCGGCGTGTCGCCGCCGAGCGCAGCCGCCGCGACGAACGAGGGTCCGACGGCCCCTGCCCCGGCGGCCTCGTCCGCGGGGACGGCGCCGACGGCGAAGCTCACGACCGCGAGCGCGCAGACGCTCGTGGCCGGCACCACGCAGACCGCCGCGAGCCCCACCAGCGTCCCGGCGGCGCCGACCGCGAGCGTGAACGGCAGCCGGTTCGCCGACGCGATGACCCTGTTCCGTGCGGGGCGCTTCGCCGAGGCCGACGCCGCGTTCGCCGCGTTCGAGACGGCGGCGCCCGGCGATCCGCGCGCAGAGGACGCGGCGTGGCTGCGGGCCGTGGCGAAGTCGCGCGCCGGCGACACCGCGGGCGCGCAGAAGCAGGCGCAGCGCTACCTCGCTCGGTACCCGCAGGGGCTCCGACGCGCGGAGGCCGAGGCGATGGCGAAGGGCAGCCAGCCGTGAGACGGATGGCCGCGCGTGCGGCCCTGCTCCTGACGGTGAGCCTCGCGGCGTGCAATCGACGCGAGGAGCCCGAGCCCGCGAAGGCAGACAAGCCTGCGCTCACGGCGAGCGCCGCGCAGTCCGCGCAAGCCGCGCAGGCTGCGCAGAGCGCGGCCGCGACCGTGACCGCGAAGGGAGCCCCCTCGACGGCGGGCACCGCCCAGGTCGTCTCCGGGCGATACGCCGCGATGAGCACGTCGATCGAGTTCCTGATCTGGACCGATCGCGAGGCCGAGGCGCGGCTCGCGATGGACGCCGCGCACGCCGAGATCCTCCGGCTCGAGCAGCTGTTGACCGTGTGGCGCGAGGACTCGGAGGTCTCGCGCATCAACGCCGCGGCCGGCGGCGATCCGGTCAAGGTCTCGCCGGAGCTGCTGGGCATCCTGAAGGGCGCGCGGACCATCCACGACGCCTCCGGCGGCGTGTTCGACGTGAGCTTCTACGGCCTCAAGGGGCTGTGGCGCTTCGACCACCAGGAGGCGGCGTCGATCGTCCCGAGCGACAAGGACATCGCCGAACGCCTGCCGCTGGTCGACGGCACCAAGATCGAGCTCGACGAGGCCAAGGGGACCGCGCGGCTCGCCAAGAAGGGGATGCTGATCAACCTCGGCGGCATCGCCAAGGGGTACGCGGTCGATCGGGCCGTGTCGGTGCTCGAGTCGAAGGGCTTCAAGGACGTGGTCGTGCGCGCGGGCGGCGATCTGCGCGTGCGCGGTCGCAAAGGGCAGGAGAAGTGGAAGGTGGGCATCCGCGATCCGCGCGGCGCCGACACCGAGTTCTTCGCGCGAGCAGCGCTCGAGGACGCCGCGTTCTCCACCGCCGGCGACTACGAGCGCGCGTTCGTGAAGGACGGCGTCCGCTACCACCACATCCTCGATCCGCGCACCGGCAAGCCCGCGGTCGCGTGCCGGAGCGTGACCATCCTCGCTCCGGACGCGCTCACCGCCGACGAGCTCGACGACGCGGTGTTCATCCTCGGGCCGGACAAGGGGCTCGCGCTGGTCGCGAAGTACCCCGGCGCGGGGGCCGTGATCGTGGACCACGACAACAAGGTCCACGTCAGCGAGAACCTGAAGAGCGTCGTCGAGGTCTTGCACCCTCCGACGCCAGGGATCTGAGCGGGCGAATCAGCCGGCGTCGCTCGCGTCGGCGGCGGTCGCGGAGTCGGCCCCTGCGTCGGCCGCGTCGGCCGCGCTCCCGGTGTCGGCCGCCGCATCGGAGGGGGTCGCCGTGTCGGCCCCCGCATCGCTCGCGCCACTCGCATCACTCGCATCGGCGCCGGCGTCGGCGGTCGCGAGCTGCGGGCAGGTGACGGCCGCGAAGTCCTGCACGGCGTCGCCGGGGAAGTAGCTCTTGGCGGCCGCCGCGTAGTCGTCGGCGCCGAGGGCCGGCTCGCCGCACCTGCCGAGGGCGTCGGCGAACGAGAACACGAGCGGCACGGCGCGATCGTCGGTCGCGACGATCGGGAGCCGGCTGCGCACGAGCGCGAGCTGCGCGGGGGCGGGATCGCCGGATTTCCAGCCGTAGGCGACGAGCGCGTAGGCGTAGTCGGTGCCGTGGCCCACCACGACCGGCGCGCTCTCCTCGCCGTCGGCGAGCGGGCCGGCGATCGTCGTCCCGCGGTAGGAGACCTTGAACACGCCGACCGAGAGCGCCGACGGATCGAACCCGTTCTTCGCGTACGCCTGCGCGGGCGCGACGCTGCTCGACGAGGAGCATCCGGCGAGCACGAGGAGGAGACCCGCGAGCGGCAGCGAGGAGCGACGATGGGCCATCGCCATTTGGTAGCGCGATTCGGCCCCCCCGCGACGCGAATTGATTGCGCTGCGCCCGGGCGGCGTCAGCGCACCAGCGGCCAGGGGAAGTCCTTCATGACCCCGGCGACCGCGCGCAGGCCGGCGCGGAGCTGGGTCGCCGTCCAGCGCTGCCGCGGATCGCGGCGGAGGCAGTGGCCGAGCAGCTCGACCAGCGGTCGGAAGTTCGCGAGCGTCTGCAGCGGCGCGGGATCGCCGTCGTGCACCAGGTGCTTGCCGATGATCGCGGTCTCGCTGTCGGCGTCGAAGAGCGTGTGCCCCGTGAGCACCTCGAACGCGAGCGCGCCGAAGGCGTAGACGTCGGTCGGCAGCGGCGAGACCGCGCCGGTCAGGTCCTCGGGGACGATCCCCCAGACCTCGGGCGCGCCGTAGGGGCCGGTGGCGCAGCCCGGTCGGATCTGCCGGCCCGCGAGGCCGAAGTCCACCAGCGCCGGCGTGCGCCCCTCGCGCAGGATGACGTTCGACGGCTTCACGTCGAGGTGCGCGATGTGGAAGCCGTGCATCACCTCGAGGCCGGCGAGCACGCCGTCGAGGATCTCGAAGGCGCGGCCGCAGGTCGCCTGGGCGCCGGTCGAGGGGGGCGCGTGGGCGGCCGAGACGAAGCGCTCCAGCGTCGGCCCCTGGATCAGCTCCATCACGAGGATCGGCTTCGGCTTGGCGCCGAGGTCGAACGTGACGAACCGCGCGAGGTTCGGCGAGCCCGGCAGGCCGAGCAGCGCGCTCGCCTCGTCGCGGAAGATCGCGAGGAATTCCTGCTCGGAGAGGCTGCGCGCGGCCGCGCCGGTGTAGTCGGGCGTCTTGAGCGCGAGCAGCTCGGCGTCGGCGTCGTGGCGATCCTCGGCGCGCTTGGCGACGAACACCGAGGCGGCCGCGCCCGAGCCGAGCGGCCGCACGATGAAGAAGCCGCCGATGGTGCGGCGCGGCCCGAGCCAGGCCGGCAGCTCGTCGGCCACGGCGAGGGCGGCGACGCTGGGCGGCTCGACGACGGTCGGGGCGAGCGGCAGCTCGAGCGCCTGGTAGAGCACGTCGCCGACCATCTTCGCGAGCGCCGGCGGGACGAGCCGCCGCACCTCGACGATCGCCTCCGAGACGCCGTTCGCGGCGTTGATCTGCGTGGCATCGGCGATGCGCGCGAGCATGGTCGCGAGCCGGCCCGCCGCCGAGACGTTGATCATCGACGAGGGGGCCTGCTCGTCGTCGCTGAAGAGGCGTCGCGCGGCGACCGTCTCGAGCTGCGCGTAGGCGTGGAGCGAGCCGGCGAGGGCGTCGATGCCGACCGAGGCCGCGTCGACGAGCCCGCCGCGCGAGCTCGCGTTGCAGACGTTCTGCAGCGCGCGCGCGATGCGCAGCAGCACGGAGCGCACCCCCTCGGCGCGCCCCGAGCCGTCGTCGCCGAGGGCCGCCGCGAGCTCGAAGATCGGCTCGACGCGGCTCGGCGCCTGCGGCCTCTCCTCGACCTGCGCGGAGTCGGGCCCGACGCTGCTCTCGGGCGGCCGCGACACGCGCTCCTGCACCAGCAGCAGCGGCTCTTCCTGCGTCGAGGCCCGCGTGAAGCGCGCCCACGCGGCGAGCATCGCCGAGACGTCGGGGCTCATGCACGCCTCGGAGAGCGTCGCGAGATCGGGCCCCTCCTCGATGCGCGAGGCGACCACGAGCATCGCCTCGACGGCCTCGCAGGCCCCCTCGCGCACGAGCGCGTCGAGCGCGCGTGCCAGCGTCGCGCAGAGCGTCCGGTGGAGCGGCGAGCGGCGGTCGTGCCCGAGCCGCTCGAGCAGCGAGCGGACGGTCTCGATGCGGCGGGCGCGGACGCGGGCGGCGCGCGGGGCGTCGTCGCCGTCGTCGACGGGGATCGCCTCGGCGTCGACCAGGTGCAGCAGCGCGCGCAGGCGCCGACCGCTCATCCCGATCTCGCCGGGGCGGTTCGAGGTCGGCCGCTGCTCGTGCATCAGCAGCCAGCCGCCGAGCCGATCGAACAGCTCGTCGAGCCGCGCGGGCTCCTCCTCGGTGGAGCGCCGGCCGTCGCGCATCGTGAGGTGGAGCAGATCGCCGAGCCGCGCCTCCTCGAGCAGGCCGACGTCGAGATCGCGCAGGAGCAGCACGGTCGTGCGCAGCGCGATGCCCGACGCGTTGCGCGCGCCGGGCGCGCCGAGCCCCTCGAGGGTCGACAGCTCCACGCGCGCCGTCTCGAGCGCGGTGAGCGCCGACGCGTAGGCCTCGCGGGCCCCCTGCTCGATCCACGCCTGCGACGCAGCGGCGACGGCGTCGCGGAGGCTGGCGTCGCCGGCGGGCTCCGCGGCGAGCTCCTCCGCGAGCGCGCGCAGCACCATCCGCTCGACGTCGTCGTCGATTTGCCCGGAGATGCGATCGGCGAGGATGGCGCGCGCGGTCGCCATGGCGCGACGCCCCGGATCGCCGCTCAGCTCGCGCGCGATCGCGGCGATCCCCTCGGCCGCGCCCGCCGCGTCGGCGTCGACGATCGCGTCGAGCAGCTGCTCGGCCGCCTCGGGCTCAGCGTCGAGCGCGCGGGGCAGCCCCCAGACCATGGTGGCGACGAGCCCGCGGTCGTGCTGCGCGAGCGGCGAGCGCACGAGCTCCTGGGCCCGCGCGAGGGCGCGCTCGGGGGCGGTCGCGATCGCCGAGACGAGCGAGACGGCCGAGCGGCGCCACTCGGTCGGCGTGAGGCGCGGCGCGAGGCCGTCGATCGTCTGCTTCCAGGCGCTCGAGGAGATGCCCGCGAGCAGCCCGCGCGCGACCGCCGCGTGACGCCACACGAGCGGCTCGCGATCGGCGAGCAGGCGCGCGAACGGCCCCGCGACCGCCTCGGTGGAGAACACGCGCGGGGCGAAGTCGTCGCCGGCGGCGGCGCGACGCGCGGCCACGACGGCGGCGCGCTCGAAGATGCGGGCGGCGAGCCGCCGCGCGGGGAGCGAGCCGGTCGAGGGCTGCGCGATCCACTCGCGCGCGAGCTCGCGGCGCGAGACGAGCGTGTAGGCGAGCGGGCCCGCGTCGACGGCGCTCGGAGGCGCGGCGAAGAGCAGGCCGACGCGCGCGCGGATCGCGGCGCCGCCGAGCCCCTTGCGCGTGCCGAGCGCCATGCGCGTCGCGATGGCCGCGAAGACCTCCGCCGTCCCCTCGTGCAGCCGCGCGAGGACGCGCCGGCCGAGCTCACGCTTCTCGTTGCCGGGCGGCAGCGCCGCGCCGATCTCGTAGAGCGCGACGCCCGCCGAGGCAGGCGAGAGCCAGTCCAGCTCGTCGAACAGCCCCGTCTCGAGGGCGACGCGCACGCCGTCGGCGAGCACCGCCGGCGAGATGCCGTCGAGGGGCGAGGGGCCGTCGAAGCTCCCCGCGCGCGCGAGGCTCGCGATGGCCTGACGGAAATTGGCCCGTCGCGTCGCCGCGTCCCGGGTGGAAGGCAGCTCGAGCAGGCCGTCGAGGTCGTAGCTCCGAGCGCGCAAGCGGCCTCCATCCTATCCGACGGACGCGCTTGCGTCCGAAATATCCCGGCTCAGAGGCCGTGCGCGCGACGCGCCGACAGGCAGCCGGGCGAACCGACCTCGAGCGCGCGGCACAGCGACGGGCGATCCTCGTAGATCGTGCAGCGGGTCGGGCCGCCGTCGCGCGCGAGGGCGGAGCAGGCGCCGTCGACCATGCGCAGGCTCCGCTTCGCGTACTCCCCGCGTCGCAGGAGCACGACGTGCCGCGCCAGGGCCGGGGTCGACGCCACCCGCGCGTCGTCCTCGCGGTTCACGGGCACCCAGCCCTCGTCGCCGTGGCAGCAGGCGCCGCACGCGAGGCAATCGAGCGTCCCCGGGGCTTGCGTCGCGTCTTCGGCCATCGAGCTCGAGGATCACTATACTTCACCGCTCGATGCCGAAGCGCGAACACGGCTCCTACGCGCTCGCTCTGCGCGCCGTCGCCGAGACGCTGCGCACGGCCGTCCCCACGATGCTCGACGGCGTGCTCGGCCGCTCGCGTCGCAAGCTCTGCGACGAGCGCATCGGCGCGTGGTCGGGGCGCCTGCTCGCGCTGGCCGAGGTCGAGCTCCACGTGCACGGGCTCGAGCGTGTCCCGCGCGACGAGACCTTCGTGGTGATGTCGAACCACCAGTCGCACTACGACGTGCCCGTGCTCTTCCAGGCCTTCCCGCGCACGCTGCGGATGATCGCGAAGAAGGAGCTCTACGCGATCCCGATCTTCGGTCGCGCGATGCGCGCGGCCGAGTTCATCGAGGTCGACCGCCGCGACCACGAGCGCGCCAAGCAGAGCATCGACCGCGCCGCAGGGCGGCTGCGCAGCGGCATCAACGTCTGGATCGCCCCCGAGGGGACGCGCAGCGCAGACGGCTCGCTCCGCCCGTTCAAGAAGGGGGGCTTCGTGCTCGCGCTCGACACGCGCACGCGCATCCTCCCCGTCACGATCGTCGGGACGCGCGAGGTGGTGCCGGCGCACGAGAAGCGAATCCGGCGCGGCCACCGCGTCGACGTCACCTTCCACCCGCCCATCGATCCCGCGCGTTTCGGCTGGGAGCGCCGCGACGAGCTGGTCGATCGCGTGCGCCTCGCGATCGCGGGCGCGCTGCCGGACTGAGGCGTACGAAGCCGCACGTGCTCGGCGGCACGCTCCGCGCGCGCGAGTGCCCCCGGAGACTCCACCGGTAGCGCGCCTGGCAACACGACGGTGCGCGGAGCCGGGCCCCGCGCGTCGGCGCGCCCGCGAGGCGCACGGAGCGCCCGATCGTCGAGCAGCCCGCGCGATGCGCGAAGCGAGCGTCAATCGCCGCGCGCGCGCCGTCCGACCTGCACACGACCACGCGCGCGATCGGTGCTTGCAGTGGGCGTCATGGGCCCACGAGCGGCCTCGTCGGAGTCAGCGCGCAGCGCGCCGCGGGGCGGTCTCCCGTGGCACGCCGCGCGCGCAACCACCGTGGAGCGGCTCGATCGCGCTCGCACGAATCAGGTGAACGCGCATGAACACACGCCAACACACGCTCGCCCTGCTCGCTCTCTGCGCATTCGGCGCCGGCTTCGCCATCTCGGGCTGCGGCGACGCGAAGCCACCCGACGGGCAAGCGACCGCGGACCTGATGGGCAAGGACCACAAGGGGCGCTGGGGCGGAGGCTCCGGCGACGACTCGGAGCACGGCTGGAAGCACCGCCACGATCCGCGCCGCGCGAAGCCGCCGGCCGCGGACGCGGGGGGCGTCGACGCCGCGGTCGACGCGGGGAGCGAGATGGACTCGGGTTCGATCGAGGAGCCGGGTGAGGAGCCCACCGACGAGCCCTCCGAGGAGACGCCGGACGCCACGCCGGTCGACTCGGGCGTCGCGGACGCCGTCGCGGACGCCGTCGCGGACGCCGCCGACGCCGCCGATTCGGCGATCGCAGACAGCGCCGACACGGCCGTCGCCGACACGACCGTCGCAGACACGGCCGTCGCGGACACGGCCGTCGCAGACACGGCCGTCGCAGACACGGCCGTCGCAGACACCGCGCCGCCGCCGACCGCGTTGCCGTGCGACGTCGCGGCCGTCTACACGAAGTGCACCGGGTGCCACAGCGCCGCGGGCACGTCCCCGCCGCTGGTCACGTACGCGAACCTGACGGCGATCTCGAGCTCGTACCCTGGTCAGACGTACGCGATGCGATCGGTCGCGCGCATGATGGCCGGCACGATGCCGCCGGGCGGCGGCGCCTCGGCGGCCGACATCGCCACGCTGCAGAGCTGGATCACCGCGAGCTACCCGCACGGCACCTGCGGCAACTGAAGTGCTGCCACGGCCACGGAAATGGCCGAGGGCGCCGGCGGGGTTCCGCGCGGCGCCCTCGCGCGTGGTCGCGTGCGCTCAGACGCGCTCGATCACCACGGCCGTCCCCTGCCCTCCGCCGATGCACGCGGAGCCGACGCCGAGCTTCTTGTTCGCGCGGCGGAGCTCGTACACGAGGTTGGCGGTGATGCGCGCGCCGGAAGCGCCGAGCGGGTGGCCGAGCGCGATGGCGCCGCCGTTGACGTTGGTGCGGTCGAGCGGCAGCTCGAGGTGCTTCACGCACGCGAGGAACTGCGGCGCGAAGGCCTCGTTGATGTCGAACAGATCGACGTCGCCCTGCTTCAGCCCGGCGCGCTCGAGCGCCTTCGGGATGGCGTACGCGGGGCCGATCCCCATCACGGTCGGATCGACGCCCGCCGTGCCCCACTGCACCAGGCGCGCGAGCGGGGTGAGCCCCTTGGCCTTCGCGAACTCGGCCGTCGTGAGCACGAGCATCGCGGCGCCGTCGCAGATGCCGGACGCGTTGCCGGCGGTGACCACGCCGTCCTTCTTGAAGACGGGGTTGAGCTTCGCGAGCGACTCCTTGGTGGTCTGCGGGCGCGCGTGCTCGTCGACGGCGACCGTGACCGGCCCCTTGCGCGACGGCAGCTCCATCGGCGCGATCTCGTCCTTGAAGGCGCCCGCCTCGTTCGCGGCGGCCCAGCGCTTCTGGCTCTGGACGGCGAACTCGTCGCACATGTCACGCGTGATGCCGTACTTCACCGCGAGGGTCTCGGCGGTGATCGCCATCGGCTCCTTGGTGTAGCTGTCCGTGAGGCAGCTCCAGAGCGAGTCCTCGAGCGCGGGCGACTTGCCGAAGGCCCAGCCTTCGCGCCCGCCGCGGAGCACGTGCGGCGCCTGGGTCATGTTCTCGGTGCCGCCGACCAGCACGGCCTGCGCGTCACCGAGCTCGAGGAGCATGGCGCCCTGGATGATGGCCTCGAAGCCCGAGCCGCAGAGGCGGTTGACGGTGAGCGCGGGGACCTCGATCGGGACGCCCGCCTTGAGGCCGACGTGGCGCGCGCAGTAGATCGCGTCGGCGCTGCTCTGGAGCACGTTGCCGACGATCACGTGGCCGATGTCGGCCGCGGCGACGCCCGACTGCGCGAGCGCGGCCTTGGCCGCGTGCACCGCGAGGTCGGTGGCGGTGATCCCCTTCAACGCGCCCTGCAGCGTCCCGAACGGCGTGCGCTTCGCGGCGACGATGACGATCTCTTTGCTCAGCTTTGCCATGGTGCTCCTCGCGTTGCCCGAACGCTCGGGCACGCGGACGGCTTGCGCCAAAGCCTCGCGGGCGGCAATCAGCTGGCGCCGAGCAGCCGCTCGATGACCTTGCGGCACGCGCGCGCGCCGTCGGGGTGGCCGACGCGCCGCTCGATCGAGAGCGCGTCGAGCGCCTCGAGGAGCGCGTCGTCACGGCGACCGAGGGTGCCGAGGCCGATGGCGAACGCGAGCGCCGCGCGCGCGACCTCCGACTCCGACTTGGCCGACGCGCGCGCGTCGCGGATCAGCTTCAGCCCGGAGGCGACGTCGCCGCGCGAGACCGCGAGCAGGCCGCGCAGGCGCGCGAGCGCGGTCGGCGACACGAGGCCGTCGAGCTCGTCGAGCGCCGAAGCGAAGCGCCGCGCGTCGCCCTTCAGCAGCGCGGCGCGCGCTTCGCGGGCGAGCACCGCGTGGGGCGAGTCGGACGGCGCGCGCCGGGACGGTGGGATCGGCGGCGCGCTCTCCTCGGTGAACGCCTCGCGCAGAGAGCGCGGCGTGAAGGCGACCGGCGGGAGGCTCGGGAGACGATCGTCGGGGAGCTCGTCGACGATCTCGATCTCGTCGAGGTCCTCGCGCGCCTCGAGCGCGTCGA
>CAIXWQ010000232.1 GCA_903923175.1 uncultured delta proteobacterium
CGGTCGACCACGGGCGCCCCGCCGCGACGCGCGGAGGGTCCGGTGCACGCGAGCCGACGGGCCGGTTCGACGCGTTCGGCGCGTCCGACGCCTTCGACGCGTTCGACGCGTTCGGCGAGTTCGACAGCGGCGCCGCGCTCGCCTCCACGCGCGGGCGCGGCGCGGGGGCCGGCGCGACCAGCGCCTCGCGGCTGCCGTCGTGTCGCGCGAAGGGGCGCGAGCCGTCGAGCTCCTCGCCGCGCAGCCAGCGATCGAAGTGGAGCAGCGTGTCGTAGATCCCAGGCCCGGCCGCGAACTCCCAGCGGTGCAGGCCGCGGTACTCGTCGAGCTCGAGCTCGAGCCCCGCCGCGCGCAGCTCGTACGCGAGCTCGCAGGTGCTCTCGCGCTGGTGGTCGTCCTCGCTCGTGAGCACGCGCACGCGCTGCGGCCGCGCGCGCGCCCGGATCGCCTCCGCGAGCGGCGCGACGAGCCCCGCGGTGTACGGCTGGATGGCGATGACCGAGCCGAAGAGCTCCGGGAGCCGCGCGCCGCAGTAGAGCGCCCACATCCCGCCGGCCGACATCCCGCCGAGCCCGGTCGCCTCTCGGCCGGTCGACACGGGGAGCTCGCGGCGCGCGCGCGCGACCAGCTCGCGCAGGAAGGGGACGATCATCGCGCCGTGCGGCTCGAGCTCGGTCTGCCGCCCGACGACCCACGGCGTCACCACGATCGCGTGTCGCCACGGCGTCTTGCGCACCGCCGCGTCGAACTTCTCGACCTGCGCCGGGAGCGCGTAGTCCCAGAAGTGCTTCGAGGTCAGCGGCGGCGCGGCGCGCAGCGCGGTCATGGCCTCGCCGAGCAGGTACTCGCTCCACCATCCCCACACGCCGACGTCGTAGCGCTGGTTCATGTGGTGCCCGCCCGGGAGCAGCACGATCAGCGGCGCGCGCTCGCCCGGCGCGAGATCGCGCGGCAAAGCGGCGATCGCCAGCGAGCGCGCCCCGTACATCGTGGTGTCGGCGAACTCGAGGTAGCGGAACTCGAAGCCCGCCGGCGGCGACACCGGGTGCGCGAGCAGGTAGCCGTTCTCGTCGAGCGGCCCCGGCGGCTCGGCCGCCCCCGCCCGACCGATCAGGCGCGCGCCGGCCGCCCAGCTCGAGGGCCGCGCGCGCAGCAGAGCCCCGAGCGGTCCGAGGACCGTCGCGCCGGCGAGCAGGCGCGCGAGGAAGCGGCGACGAGGCGCGTGCACGGATCCAGCATGATCGGCGACGCGCGGCGCGCGCGAGCAAATTCGCGGGACGCTCAGCCCTCGGCGGCGATCGGCAGCTCGACCCACGCGAGCGCGCCGCCCGTCGGGCACGACTCGATGCCGATCCGGCCGGACATCGACTCGACGATCTGGCGCGACACGTAGAGCCCGAGCCCGCTCCCCTCGGCGCTCGCCTTGGTGGTCGCGAAGGGCTCGAAGAGCCGACCCCGGAGCTCCTCGGCGATCCCCGGTCCGTCGTCCTCGATCTCGATGCGGACGACCCCCTCGGCGAGCCTGGTGCGCACGAGCAAGTTGCCTCGCCGATCGCCGAACGCCTGCACGGCGTTGGTCAGCAGGTTCAGCAGCACCTGCGCGAGGCGCACGCCGTCGGCCTTCGCCTTCGGCAGCTCGTGGGCGTCGAAGCGCGACACGCGGGCGTGGCTGCGCAGGTGCCCGCCCGAGAGCAGGAGCACCGAGTCGAGCACCGTGCGCACGTCGATCGGCTCGAGGTGCGGCGGATCCGGCCGCGCGATGCGCCCTAGGTCGCGCACGAGCGTCACGATGCGGGCCACCCCCTCGCCGGCCGCGCGCACGTCGGCGAGCACCTGCTCCGCGCCGGCCGAGGAGAGTCCGCGGCTGGACTCCTCGAGCCGCTCGACGGCGTGCGTGAGGTAGGTGAGCACGTACTGCGCGGGGTTCTTGATCTCGTGCCCGATGCTCGCCGCCAGGGTGCCGAGCGCGGCGAGGCGATCGGCGCGGAGCAGCCCGGCCTGCAGCGAGCGCTGGGTCGTCACGTCCTCGCCGAACACGGCGAAGCGCTCTTCGCCTTCGCGATCGCTCGGGATGGGCGCGAGCTTGCCGAGGAAGGTCCGCTCGCCCTCGGGGGTGTGGAACGACAGCTCGAAGGTCTGCGGCTCGCCCGTCGCCACGGCGGCGCGGTAGCGGGCGATCGTCGCCGAGATGAGCCGCGGGTTCACGCCGAGCTCGCGCTCGCTCGTGTCACGCAGTCGCTCGGAGGTCGAGCCGAACATGGCCGCCGCGCGCGGGTTGTCCTCGACGTGGACGAGATCGTCGCCCCGCAGCGCGCGCACGCCGATCGCGATCGGCGCATGGGCGAAGAGCGACGAGAGGAGCGCGCTCAACGCCTCCGCCTTGCGCTCGGCGACGCGCTGCTCGGTCACGTCGATGTTCGCCCCGACCGTGCCGCGGATCGTCTCCTCGACGCGGATCGGCGAAAGGATGTTCACGACCGCGCGCTCGGCGCCGTCGATGCGGTAGCGCACCTCGCCGCGCACGATCTCCCCGGCGAGCGCGCGGTCGTTGTTCGCGCGCCAGAGGGCGGCGACCTGCGCGTCGGGGGCGCCGTCCACGTCGAGCTGCCCGACCAGCCCCGGCCAGCGCGCGCGGCAGATCGCGTTCGCGTAGAGGCAGCGGTGCTCGCGATCGCGCACCCAGACGTCGAACGGCAGCTGCTCGACGAGCGTGCGCAGATCGTGTTCGAGCGTTCGTTCGGCCTCTGACACCGTCGCCCCCTCGCCACGCGCGCGGCGCACCGGCCGCGCTCGACGCGTCGACCCGAGCCTACCCCAGGACGACGCGCCTGAGCCAAGGCCCGAGATCGGTCGAGCGGCTCAGCGTCGCGCCATGGCGGCGCCCGCCCAGCAGCCGACCGGCGCGACGGACCAGTCGCTCTTGTTGGCGACCTCCCACTCGTTCTCGAACGCCCCCGGCCACTTGGGGAGCGCCCCGCCGCAGCTGCGGGCCAGCGCGTCGAGGGCGGCGCGCGCGGCGTCCGAGCCGAGCGCCGCGAGCGCGCGGACGGCCTGCGCGCGCACCACGTCCATCGTCGGGCCGCCGAGGCAGGACGCGTCGTTCCGGGCGAAGCGAAGCAACGCCGCCTCGACGTCGGCGGGCGCGGCGCGGAGCAGCGTCGTGACCGAGGCGAGCGACCACGCCTCGCGCGCCGCGAGGTCGCACTCGCCGAAGCGCGGCGCCTGACCGAGCAGCCGGTCGAGGTCTGAGGCGAGCGCGCGCTGCACCGTCTCGTCGCCGATCGCCGCGAGCCCCTCGGCGGCGAACGACCGCTGTTCGAGCGCGCGGGGCGAGGCGGAGCGGAGCGTCCCGAGGAGCGTCTCGCGCGTCGCCGCGTCGGTGCGCGCGAAGGCCCCGAGGCACGCGACGACCTTTGTCCGCGTCGGGAGATCCCAGATCGAGGCCGACGACGACTCGCGCACCAGCGCGCTCGCGACCTCGCGGCCGAGCGGCGCGTCGTCCGGGTGCGCGCAGGCGTAGCGCAGCGCCCCGCGCAGCTCGAGGTCGCTCCACGAACCTCCGAAGCTGGTCGCGATCGCCGTGCCCGCGATCGCGCCGCTCGTCGACTCGCTCGGGTGCGCGACGCCGCGACCGTCGCTCGGGCCACCGCTCGCGAGGATCGAGCGCGACAGCTCGCGCGTCGTCGGCAGCGCCGCGAACGGGTCCTGACCGGCCGCGGCGCTCGCGTCGACGCGCAGGTGCGAGCACGCGAACGGCTCGTCGCCCGCGTCGAGCGCGACGTACGACCAGCGCGCGCCGGCGTCCTCGGACAGCGCGAGCGCGTGCCCGTCGGGCGCGAGGCGCAGCGCGAAGGCAGGCGCGTCCGCCCACGCGAGGAAGGGCGCCGCGTCTTCGCCCCAGTGCGCGCGCCGGTAGCCGAGGCGCACGACCACGTCGCGCTCGGCCGGCTCCTTCGCCGCGCTCGCCGCCGCCGCCGGCGTCGCGAGCAGGTCGGCGGGGCCGCGATCGAACCGCGTCACCACCAGCAGCCGCTCCGCCTCGGCCATGAAGCCCCAGACCGGCTTGCCCACGTGGTAGCGCACCAGGACGCGCGCGCGCCGCACGGCCGAGCCCGCGGGCGCCTCGACCACGTTGCTCATCGCGCGCTCGTAGGCGTGCTCGCGAAGCTGCGCCGGCACCTCGCGCGGGCAACCGGCGAGCGCCGGCGCGAGCGTCAGGGCGGCGAGGGCGTAGCTTCGGGGCGACGGTGGCAAGGCGGCGCGACGCATAGCGCGACCCGACCTCGCGCGCGAGCGACGCGACCGAGGGCGCCCGCCCCCCTGCGGCACCGCCGCCGAGGGGTCTAGCTCCGCTCACCCCATCGGGGCCATCGCCGGGCGGCCCTTCAGACCTCGAACTCGCCCTTCTCGAGGAGATCGCGCACGCGCCAGAGGAACGAGTTCGCGGCCACGCCGTCGACGACGCGGTGGTCGTACGACAGCGCCATGTACATCACCGGGTGGATGGCGATGGCGTCCACGCCGTCGTGCTCCACGACCACCGGGCGCTTCTTCAGCTCGCCGATGCGCAGGATGCCGACGTTCGGCTGGTTGATGATCGCGCCACCGAAGAGGTTTCCCTTGAGGCCGGGGTTGCTGACGCTGAACGACGCGGCGGAGAGATCGTCGGGGGTGAGCTTGCCGTCGCGCGCCTTGGCCGCCGCGTCGTCGATCGCCATCGCGACGCCGCGGACGTTCAGCGTGTCGCAGCGGCGGATGACCGGCACGACCAGCCCGTCCTTGGTGTCGACCGCCACGCCGACGTTGATGTCGCGCAGCAGCACGACCGCGTCCTCGAGCACGCGCGCGTTGAGCGAGGGGTTCTCCTTGAGCGCGATGGCGGTCGCGTGCACCACGAACGCGAGGTAGGTGAGCCCGATCCCCTGCTTCTTGTAGCGATCCTTGTGCGCGTCGCGGAGCTTGGCGGTGCGCCACATGTCGATCTCGGCGACCGTCACCACCTGCGGCGCGACGTTCTTCGAGTAGACCATGTGCGCGGCCGTCAGGCGCCGGCGCCGCGAGAACGGCACCACTTGATCGCCGGGCTTCGCGACGTAGGGCGGCACCTTGAAGGCGCCGAAGCCGACGTTCGGGATCGGCGGCACGTAGACCGCCTTCCCCTCGGCGAGCGCGGCGTTCATGAGCGCCTGGAGCTCGCCCGCGTTGCCGGTGCGACCGACCGGCGCGGGCGTCGCGACCG
>CAIXWQ010000233.1 GCA_903923175.1 uncultured delta proteobacterium
GGCCTCCTCGACCCAGATCACCGCAGTGCGACGCCGACGCGCCAGTCGCCGAAGCCCCAGGCCCAGCGCCTCTCCGCTCCGCGTACCCGTCCAGCTCGCGTTCGCGCCGAGGATGACGACGAGCCGTCGCCAACCGGAGATCCCCGGTTCGCGCCTCTCCTGGCGATGCAGCCGACGATCGAGCGCGCCCAGGCTCGTCGAGACCGTGTCGACGAAGAGGCACTGCTGCGAGATGCTCTGGGCGTTGGCGATGACGCGGTCCAAGCCCGCGGTGTCGACGTGGCCGGCACGGAGCGTGTGCGGCGAGACGCCCGAGCTCGCGGCGAGGAGCTCCACGCCCAGCAGCGACGGCGCCCACCCCGGGCAGACGAGCACGACGCGGCATGGCTCCGCCGACTCGGTATCGGCCATGTCGCTGGCGAACCTGATCGCCGCCCAGAACACCGCGCGCCGCGGGCCGGTGAGCCGCAGGACATCGCCCGGCCAGAGCCCGCCCGAGTGCGCATCGATGGTCGCGTCGCCCGTCTGCTTCCCGACGCCGAGCGAGTCTGAGTACGCAGCGAGGCCGCTCTGCAGCATTCGCAACGTCTCGACGACGAGGTCGTAGGCCTGGATCAGCCCCGGATCGGAAGCGGGCTTCGCGTCGTTCACGTCTCCTCCTTCGGACGGTACTTCCGTGGCTCGATGCCGAAGGTCCACGCCACCGCAGCGCGCGCGCTGCGCAGGTGCGGAGGGACGCGAATCCAGTGCTCCTTCGGGACACCTGCCGCGTCGAGCACGCGATCGACGACCCGCACCGCGACGAGCGGCTCTTCGCCGGGCTGCTCGAGCCGGTACAGCTCGCCGGCTTCGTCGCGCGCGATCGACGGCGCACCGACGTCGAGGAGGTAGCGTCCAAGCCCGTAGCACTCGATGAGCGCGCGTCGCGCTGCGGGGCCATTCGCGAGCTGCACGTCGCCGAGGAGCAGCGTCTCGGGCGCCTCGAGAGCGCGACGACCGACCTCGACGCCGTGCCAGCACCAGAGCTCCGTGCCGTCGATCCAGCGCACCGCGGGGCCGTCGGAGGCGTGAAATCGCCCGCGGTCGTCGAGCTTCCGCACGTCGGGGTGAAGCGACACGATCGCGCGCTTCGGACCGAGGCAGAGCCACTCGCAGGCGTCGAGGACGTCGACGAACAGGCGCAGCTCGTGGCCGCGTAGATCGCGCGCGACGAGGTCGGCGAGGGCGGCGTCGGTCGGCACCGAGCTCGCGCCGTTCACCTCGCGAATCTCCAGCAGGACCGACCCCTCCGACGCGAACTGCTCGGCGTGGTCGCGCGTACCTGACCGCAGCTTCTGGAGAACGGGCGCTTCGTAGGGCTGCACCCGCAGCTCCTTGGCGACCGTGGCAACAAGCCCTCGGTCATCGAAGGCGAGCGGCTCGAGCCACAGGGAATCGGCCAGGTCGAGTCGCGCGGCCCCGTCGGGATCGCGCCGATCCCAGCGATATCGCGCCACCGCGCCCAGCACGGTCGGCGACGGCGTGATCTCGATGAGCCGGGGCGGTGGCATCGAGCACTCTTCGTA
>CAIXWQ010000234.1 GCA_903923175.1 uncultured delta proteobacterium
CCGGCGGCCAAGGCGGCAACGGCGGCTCCTCGGGCGGCAACGGCGGGCGCGGCGGCCTCGGCGGCCCGGGCGGCAACGGCGGCCGCGCGGGCAAGCTCGTCGTGTACTTCGATCAGCGCCACCCCGAGCTCGCGAAGCGGATCGCCCCCGCGGCGCTCGGCGGTCGCGGCGGCGTGGGCGGCGATGCGGGCTCGGGCGGCTTCTCGGGGCGCGGAGGCGCGCCGGGCGCGCAAGGGGCTCCAGGGCAGTCGGGCGTGAACGGCGCCGACGGCCCGAAGCCGACCGTCACGGCGAAGCCGCCGACCGCGCTGTTCGCGGGGGACGGGCTCGAGCTCAAGTAGCGAGGCCGCTACGGGCTCGTCCAGCTCGCCGCGTACAGCTTCTGATCGTACGGGATCGGGCTCGTCACGCCCGGCAGGCACATCAGGTACGCCAGCTCCACCGACGCGGGCGCGCTCTTCTGCAGGTACAGGATGCCGAGGCACGCGCCCGCGCCGCTCGGATCGGCGAGGATCGCGTGCAGCTCCCACCACCCCGGCGACGCGCACGCGGTGCAGTCGATCGTGTGGAACGGGTAGAGCCCCCAGCGCGCGCCGTTCAGCGTCAGCGAGCCCGGGCCCGTGCCGTCGAACGCGACGTCGGCGCCTGCGATCGTGAAGCCGGAGACCACGCTCGGCGCCGGGAACGTGACGGCCGGCCAGCCGGGCGTCTCGGTCGTCGGCGCGTCGACGATCGTGCACGTCCCCGAGGCCGACTGGGACTTCACCGAGGCGAGCCCGTCGGTGCTCTCGTAGTAGACGTACGCGAGCGAGCCCTTGTAGCAAGTGAGCCAGGCGGCGATGACGCGGCCGTCCTGCTCGGCGAGGATCTCGAAGTCGCGCTCGTCGGCGAGCCCGCCGTCGGCCGCGCCCGCGTCGGTGCCGAGCGGGACGGCCGTGTCGACGAAGAAGAACGCCTTCGCCGGCGCGCCGTGGAACGTGATCGTTCCCACGCCGTGCGTCAGCGAGATCGCGCCGAGCTCGCCGCTGCCGCGCCCGCTGATGGTCACGTCGCTGGTGGCCTGCCAGGCGCCCGTGCTCGCGGGGATCCCGAGCTGCGTCGGCGACGCGTCGGTCGCGTCGGCCAGGTTGGTCGCGTCGGCGCCAGCGTCCAGCGAGACCGGCGCGCCCGCGTCCTTCGAGCTGCACGCGGCGAGCAGCGCGGTGAGCGCGGTGCGCGCGGTGCGCGTGATGAGCGCCGCGCAGCGCGCGCCGAGGCGCGCGCGAGTTCCGTGGCCGGGCGCAGGAGCTCTGGGCGTCACGCTTCGAAGTTCTAGCACGCGGCCGCGCTCGGGCTGGTGCCGGTTGGTGCCGGGCACGGGATGCGCGATCCTCGCGCGATGCTCACCCGCTTCGCCGAGAACGTCTGGACCGTCGACGCGCCGCTCTCGTTCCTCGGCATGCGGATCGGGACGCGCATGACCGTGGTTCGCCTGCCGAGCGGCGCGCTGCTGCTGCACTCGCCGATCGAGCTCGGGGCGGCGCTGCGCGGCGAGATCGACGCGCTCGGCGAGGTCGCGCACGTCGTCGCGCCGAACGTCTATCACCACCTGTGGGCCGTCGACGCCGCGCGCGCCTACCCGCGGGCCAAGGTGCACGCGCCTTCGGGGCTGCGGAGCAAGCGCCCCGAGCTGCGCGTCGACGCGAAGCTCGACGGCGCGCGCGCCGAGGACTTCGAAGGCGCGCTGGTGCCGCACGCGATCGGAGGCTCGATGCTCCAGGAGACCGTGTTCGTGCACCCCTCGACCCGCAGCGTGATCAGCAGCGACCTGAGCGAGAACTTCGTGGAGGCGCCCGATCACCTGCCGACCAAGCTCTACCTGCAGGCCGGCGGCATCCTCGGCAAGCCCGGCTGGCACCGACTGCTGCGCGTCGTGTACCGCGACCGCAAGGCGGCGCGACGGAGCATCGACGCGCTGCTCGAGCACGACTTCGACGCGCTCGTGCTCGCGCACGGACGCCCGATTGCCCGCGGCGCGCGGCAGGCCGTGCGCGACACGTTCGCGTTCCTCTGAGCTCGTAGCGTGCCCCTCGCGGGCCCCCGGAGGCCGCGTCTGCGTCGATTGTCCCCTTCGCTCGCTCGCGCTCGCCGCGCGTGTCGCGCGCCTTGAACGAGGCCGATCCCTGCGCCGATCACGCGGTGTTGATGCCTCGCTGACGCGCAAGTCGATGCACGGCTTGCGAGGGGCGCAAACCGGGCAGAGCACCGCAGCGCAATTTTCCGCGCCTTGTTTGCCATTCGGTGGAACACCTAGACTCCGCCCTCGAAAACGCGATCAAGCGGCGCGGCCGCCACGGAGTGCGACGATGCGAAACAGGACATTGGCGACGGCGATCGGCCTGGTGTGTTCGACCTTCCTGCTGACCGCGCCCGCCGCGCGCGCGGGGCAGACCGCGGCGCCGCTCGTGGTCGAGCTGCCGGCAGGGCTCGCCGTGTCGTCGATCCGCGACGTGGACGCCGCGCGCGCCCTGCTCGTGAAGCACGCCGCCATCCCCGCGCACGTCGTGCTCGACGCCGAGTCGCGCGTCGATCTCGTCGGCGCCACCGTGCACCGCTTCCGCCAGCTCCACCTCGGCGTGCCGGTCTACGGGCGCGGCGCGGGCATCGCGTTCGACGCGCGCGGCAAGGTCATCCTCGCCACCGCTCGGCTCGAGGACGAGCTGCCGGCGAGCGTCACGCCGGCGATCGGCGCCGCCGAGGCCGCCGCGCTCGCGACGTCGTTCAGCGGCGTGCCGGCCACCGCCGCCGGCGCGACGCTGGTGATCGTGCCGATGCCCGACGGCGCGCGCCTCGCGTGGATGGTGCAAGCCCCCGCGCAGCTCCCCGAGCTCTTCGCGCCGCTGGTGACCGTCGACGCGCTCACCGGCCGCGTCGTGGGCGCGGTGAACGCGGTGCGCTTCCTCCACCGCGCCAAGGTGTTCCCGACGAACCCCGTGGTCGACAAGGGGGTGACCACCGAGGTCACGCTCTCGATCCCCGACGGCACGAGCACGCCGGAGAACGCCGACATCGTCTCGTACAACTGCGTCGACAAGGGGACGGTCGTCACGACGACCGGCACCCACGGCACGCGGCAGACGCACGTGTGCGATCTCGCCAAGAGCGCGGCCGCCGATCCGACCGGCGGCGATTTCCTCCAGTACGACGTGGCCCCCGACACGCAGGGCGGCGACCCGTTCGCCGAGCTGCAGATCTTCTACCACGCGAACAAGGCATTCGAATACTACCGCTCGTTCGCCGGCAATGGCTCGTTCAAGCTCGCCACTGCCGATCAGCCGCTCTACGTCGTCTCCAACTGGATGACCGGCGGCCGCATCTCCGGTGACGCGGGCGTCCCCGAGGCCGGCAGCGAGACGGGCGTCGACGCCGCGTCGCTCCCCGCGCTGCAGCCGTACCAGAACGCCGCGTACATGCCCTTCGTCGCCGGCGCGACCGGCGGCCAGTCGCTCCCGGCGCTCTATCCCACGCAGATCACCGGCGGCGTGCTCCAGTTCGGGCAAGGGCCGGTGGCCGACTACTCGTACGACGGCGAGGTCATCTATCACGAGTTCACGCACGCGGTCGTGAACGCGACGCTGAACCTCGTGCCGTATTGGCACCTCGACACCCAAGGCGCGACCGTCTCGCCGGGCGCCATGAACGAGGGGCTCGCCGACTTCTTCTCCGCCTCGATCTCGGGCCAGTCGGCGGTCGGCACCTACGCGGTGAAGGACCTGCAGATGGCGGGGCTCAAGAGCATCCGCGACCTCGCCAACACCAACACCTGCCCGAACGATCTGAGCGGCGAGGTGCACGCCGACTCCCTGTTCTTCACCGGCGCGCTCTGGAAGGTGCGCGCCGCGCTCTCGACCGACGCCGACAAGAAGCTCTTCACCGCGACGATGTTCACGGTGATGAACACCATCAAGTCGGGCGATCTCGGCTACGAGGACCTCACGCAGGCCTTCGTGACCGCGCTCGGCAACACGATGGGCGCGGCGGCCGCCAAGGCGATGAGCGACGAGCTCACGGCGCGCGGCGTGCTCCCGCGCTGCGAGCGCGTGATCGAGTGGGCGGGCAAGCCGCTGCGCGGCACCGACCCGATGAGCCAGTACACGCTCAACGTGCCGGGCACCGCCGACTTCAACGCGACGCTCACGTACGCGCCCGCCCTCTATCAGGTGAAGGTCCCGCTGCAGGCCGGGCTGAACAAGATCACGGCGACGTTCCGCGGCGCCGGCAGCGGCTTCGGCGGCGGCGGCGCCACCGGCTTCACGCCTTCGTACCTGGTCAGCTACGACGCCCCGGTCGCGTTCACCGTGAAGGGGATGAAGCCCAACACGACGACCATCGTCCCGGCGACGACCGGCACCACCGGCGACGCGGGCACCTCGACGGGCACGCTGCAGACCTACACGGCCTCGTTCGACGTCCCAGAGGGGGTGAGCAACGCGTACGTCATGCTCGTCAACAAGGGGCAGAGCGGCGCGTACTACATCGATCACACCTTCTCGATCACGAACGCGCCGGGCGAGACCGGCCCGGGCGACGTCGACGCCGGCGCCGAGGCCGGGCCGATCGCCGACGCGCCGACCGACGCCGCGACGTCCTCGGGGTGCAGCTGCGCCACCGCCTCGCGCACCACGGCCGCGACCGGCGCCGCGGCCTTCGCGGCGTTCGGCGTGGCCGCGCTCGCCTTCGCGTCGCGCCGCCGTCGGCGCTGAGCGCGCCGCTCGGGACGCGGAGGCTGAGCAGCCTCAGACCCCGCGCGCACGGCGCAGCTGCGTGAGCTGGCCGTGCGCGGCGTTCCACTGCTTCTCGTAATAGAAGCGCAGGAACGCCGGGCACTGCTCCTCGTAGAGCACCTCGGCGACGCGATCCGCCTCGGCGATCATCGCCGCCTCGATCTCGCAGAGCACCGCGGTGATCTCGCCGAGCTTGCCGGTGAGCGCGACGTGGCGGCAGCCGCAGTGGCTCTGGCAGCGATCGCGCAGCGCGCACTCCGAGCAGGTCTCCTCCACCCGCTCCTTCTGCGCCTGCATCGTCACGACCTTGGCGCGCTCGACGCCGCTGAACACGTCGCCGAGCACCAGCTCGTCGTGGTCGTCCTCGCCGACCATCTGCGCGCACGGATAGAGCCTCCCCGACGGCGCGACGGCGAGCTCCTCGCCGCCGAGCATGCAGCGGCTCGGGCAGGGCATCCCGCCCTTGAGGTGCGAGAGGATCTTCGCGTGCAGCGGCTCGACCGCGATCGCCACGCCCGCGCGGAACTGCTCGATCCACGCGTCGCCGAGCGCGCGCAGGCCGGCGCGCAGGCCGTCGAGATCCTGCTCGGTCCACTCGTCGCGGAAGTTCGAGGCGACGATGATCTTGTTCGCCCCGAGCGGCAGCAGCGTGCGCAGCGTGTCGCCGAGGCGCGGCGCCGTCTGCTTCGACGCGACGGCGGTGAGCTGGAACGGGATGCCGGCGGCGCGCAGCGCGTCGAGCCCCTCGAGCGCGCGATCGAAGCTGCCGCGGCCGGCGGGATCGACGCGATGGGCGTCGTGCACGTCGCGCGGGCCGTCGATCGACACGAACGCGGCCGAGGTGCGCGGCTTGCCGAGCGCGGCGAGCAGCGCCCGGCAGCGCTCCGCGGCGAGCAGCGTGCCGTTGGTGTTCAGCACGTACCGG
Source organism: uncultured delta proteobacterium (assembly GCA_903923175.1). Lineage (GTDB taxonomy): Bacteria > Myxococcota_A > Polyangia > Polyangiales > JADJMO01 > CAIXWQ01. Next base: position 5,689 of record CAIXWQ010000234.1, read on the forward strand.
AGCGTCGTCGGCGGGAGCCCCGTCGCGTCGGCCACCGCCGCGGCGGCGCGCTCGGCGTACTCCATCGCCGCGAGGATCAGGTCCGGGTGGAGCGTCGGCTCGCCGCCGAAGAAGCCGAGATCGAGGTGGCGCGGCCGGCGCGCGATCGCGAGATCGATCGCGCGGCGCATCACGTCGTCGCTCATGCGCTTGCTGAACTTGTCGCCCGCGTAGCAGTACGCGCAGCGCAGGTTGCAGTGGTGATCGACGACCAGCGTCAGCTCCATCTCGAGGCTCCTGTTCAGTCGCCGCCGGTCTCGCCGGTCTCGTTCGCGGGCGTGGTCTCGGAGGCTACTGCGTCGCCGCTGCCCAGGCCGGACGCGCCGTCCGCGCCGTTCGCGGCGGCTTCCGCGTCGGTCGCGTCGGTCGTGAGGAGCGCGTCCGGGCTCGCGTCGTAGGGCGAGACGGTGAAGCCGCTCGGCTGGGCGTCGTCGGTGGGCGTCGTCTCCGCCGCGTCGGCGGCGTCTGCGTCGGAGGCGTCGGGCTCGGCGTCCGCGGCGGGGAACGGGAAGGCCACCGCGCCGCCGATCTGCGGCTCGGTGTCGCCGAGCGGGTAGATCGCGCAGCTCGACGCCAGCAGCGAACCGGCGGCGAGCAGCAGCCGCGGGTACGACGGCGCGGTGCGCGAGGGGACTGGGCGAGCGGGGCGTCCACGGAGGCTCATTCGGGCTCGCTTTCTCGGCGGTTCGGTCAGAGCGTTGGAGCGTCAGCGGCTCAGCGCCTCAGAGCGAGGGCGCGGGGCCGGCGTCGATCGGCGCGGGATCGCCGGGCGCGCTGCCGCCGTCGAAGGGGGCGGGGGCGCCGCCGCCGAAGCTCGGATCGGTCTCGTCGGTCGCGTCGATCGCGCCGTCCGAAGGGTCGACCGGCGGTGTGGTCACGGGCGCCGGGCCGGCGTCGTAGGGGTACGCGATGTCGCCGGCGGGGTCCGGGAGCGTCGTCTCGGCGCCGGTGTCGGGCGGGCCGGCGTCGTACGGGGGCGACGCGGTGCCGCCGCCGTCGAGGAACGTCAGCGTGCCGGTGTCCGGCGGGTTCTGGACCTGCGGCTGCTCCTTGCTGGCGTCCTTCTGGACGACTCCGCCGCACCCGGCGAGCAGGATGGCGCCGACGGCGAGCATGCGCGGGTAGGCGGGGGCGACGCGGTGGAGAGTGGGGCGGGGCGGGGCGGCTCGAAGGCTCATGGCGGGCTCCTGCCCGGATCAAGAGCAGGTGCGATGCCAACGAGAATCACCTTGAATTGCCGGCGAATACTCGAATGGTCGCGTGCCGGGTTGTGCCGTCGGGCGGCGGGCTCGGCCGCGGGTGGCACGGGCGGGAGCCTGGTTCGACGCCGGCTCGAGCTCCAAGTCGGGCGACCCACGGGGCGCGCGAGGAGAATCGACGACCCGCTCCCCCGCGGCCATCCTCCCCCCATGCGCTCCAGGCCCCGCCTCGCCTCGCTGCTCGCCGCGTCGGCGCTTGCGACCAGCGCGGCCCTCGCGGCCAGCGCCTGCGCGCCC
>CAIXWQ010000235.1 GCA_903923175.1 uncultured delta proteobacterium
CCGCCCGCCGCTCGCGCTTCCACCCGCGCCGGCCGCGCCCGCGAGCCCGGCGCGCGGATTCCTGCTCCCCACGACCATCGCGCCGATGCCCGACGACTCGGGCCGGTTCGTGCTGCGCCGCCCCGAGATGTCGGCGTTCTTCGACGACCAAGGCCTCGCGCTCTCGCTCTCCGGCGGAAAGCACGCGGGCGGCTGGGGGCTGCTCGCCCGGATGGTCGGCGCGCAGCGACGCGCGCCGCTCCCCGAGCGCCCGCAGCGCGGCCTCGCGCACGCCTACGTGGGCGAGCCCTCGAAGTGGCGCACGTCCCAGCCCACGTACGCGCAGCTCGCCTGGGAGGAGCTCTATCCGGGGATCGACCTCGCCCTCGAGCCGTCGCGCGGCGGGCTCTCCTATCGCTTCGTGCTGTCGCCGGGGGCCGACGTGCGCGCGATCGCCATGCGCTGGAGCGGGGCGAACGAGGTGCACGTGACCGATCGGGGGCGCGGGCTCGTGATCGCGACGGGGCTCGGCGAGCTGCGCGTGAGCGGCCTGCGGGCGTTCGAGGTCGTGGGCGAGTCGCGGCGTGAGCTCGTCGTGAGCCACGTCGTGCGCGACGGCGTGGTCGGCTTCGCGCTCGAGGGGTGGAGCGGCGAGGCGCCGGTCGTGATCGACCCCAGCATCGAATGGAGCTCGTATCTGGGCGGCACCGACTGGGACGTCGGCAAGGGGATCGCGACCGACGCGAGCGGGAACGTGTTCGTGACCGGAGGCACCCAGTCGGTCGACTTCCCCTCCACCGGCGGGTTCAAGAAGACGCTCGCGGGCAACGAGGACGCGTTCGTGACCAAGCTGAGCGGCGCGGGCGCGCTCCTCTGGTCGACCTACCTCGGCGGCGCGCTCGGCGACGAGCCGCGCCACGTCGCCACCGATCCGAGCGGCAACGCGCTCGTCGTCGGCTTCACGCGCTCGCCCGATTTCCCGAGCCTCGGCGGCTTCAACAAGACGGGCGATCTCAACTACGGCGACGCGTTCGTGACCAAGCTGAGCGGCGCGGGCGCGCTCGTCTGGTCGACCTACCTCGGCGGCTCGCAGCTCGACGACGGCACCGGCATCGCCGCCGACGTCGGCGGGAACGTGCTCGTGACGGGGACCACCGCCTCGGCCGATTTCCCCAGCGCGGGAGGCTTCCAGACCACCCTCGGCGACGCCCAGGACGGCTACGTCACCAAGATCAGCAGCGCCGGCGCGATCGTCTGGTCGAGCCTCCTCGGCGGCGCGCAGATGGACACGCCGATGGGCGTCGCGACCGACGCGAGCGCGAACGTCTTCGTGGTCGGCGCGACCCAGTCGACCGACTTCCCGACCAAGGCTGGCTTCGCGAACGCCTTCGTGGGGGGCCCGGGCGACGCGTTCGTGACGAAGGTGAGCGGCGGAGGCGCGCTGGTCTGGTCGTCGTATCTCGGCGGCTCGACCGAGGACGATCAGGCGGCCGCCGTCGCGACCGACGCGAGCGGCAACGTCTTGGTGACCGGCTGGACGCGCTCGACCGACTTCCCGAGCGCGGGGGGCTTCCACACCCCGGCGTTGCCCTTCTTCGCCTCCGACGCGTTCGTGACGAAGGTGAGCAACGGCGGCGCGCTCGTCTGGTCCTCGTACCTGGGCGGCAGCGGCAACGACTACGGCGCAGGGATCGCGACCGACGCGAGCGGGAGCGTGTTCGTCACGGGCGGCACGTCCTCGAGCGACTTTCCGAGCACGGGCGGGTTCCAGACGACGTTTCGCCCTGGCTCGGATGCGTTCGTCACGAAGGTGAGCGGCGGGGGCGCGCTGGCCTGGTCGTCGTACCTCGGCGGCAACGACAACGACTCCAGCAATGGGGTCGCGATCGGCCCGAGCGGCAGCGTGTTCGTCGGCGGGTTCTCCGCGTCGACCGACTTCCCGATCACGGGCGGCTTCCAGGCGTCGAAGCTCGGCGTCCTCGACGCGTTCGTGGTCGAGATCCCGCAGCGCGCGCCCGGCGCCAAGTGCGGCGACGACTCGTTCTGCCAATCGGGGCACTGCACCGAGGGGGTCTGCTGCGACAAGGCGTGCACCGCCGGATGCGAGAGCTGCACCGCGGCGCGCAAGGGCGCCGGCAGCGACGGCACCTGCGGCCCGGTCGCGAACGGCGCCGATCCGAAGCACACCTGCGCCACGGCGGTCTGCCTCGACGCGACGACCGTGACCAACGCGCGCGTGTGCGACGGCGCGGGCGCTTGCCGCCTCGACGGCACGACGGCCTGCGCGGCCCGCTACGCCTGCAACGCGGGGGCGTGCGCGGCCGCGTGCGTCGGCACCGCCGACGGAGCTTGCGCGCCCGGCAACTACTGCGTCGCGAGCGCGTGCGTCCCGCAGCTCGCGGACGGCGCGAGCTGCGGCGCCGCGCGCGAGTGCGTGCACGGCAACTGCGTCGATGGCGTCTGCTGCGACACGGCCTGCAACGGGAGCTGCGTCGCCTGCAGCGCGACGAAGAAGGGGAGCGGCGCCGACGGCGCCTGCGCGCCGATCGCCGCCAACACGGACCCCGACGGAGAGTGCCCGATCGACGGAGGCTACCCGACCTCGTGCAAGGCCGACGGCATGTGCGACGGCACCGGCGCCTGCCGCTCCTTCGCGCTGCCGACCACCGGCTGCGGCCCGTCGACCTGCGCCGGCACCAGCATCCAAGCCGCGACCTGCGACGGCGCAGGGCTCTGCGTCTCCGCGGCCTCGAGCGACTGCGCCCCCTTCCTGTGCCGGGCCGGGGCCTGCACGGCCACCTGCACGCTCGACGGCGACTGCGCCGCCAACGGCTACTGCGCCGCCGGCGTCTGCAAGCCCAAGCAGGCCCCCGGCGCGCGTTGCACGGCCGTGGATCAATGCGCGAGCGGCCACTGCGTCGACGGCTACTGCTGCAACGCGGAGTGCATGGGGCAGTGCGAGGCCTGCAACGTGACGGGGGCCGAGGGGACCTGCGCGCCCGTGAGCGACGCGCCGCACGGCACGCGCTCCCCCTGCGCGACCGCGGACGCCGCGCACCCCTGCGCGGCGGCGGCGTGCGACGGCAAGGACGTCACCCAGTGCGCCAAGCTCGCCGGCCAGGAGACCACCTGCGGCGCCGCGACGTGCGCGGCGGCCGTCGCGATCCCTCTCGGGCGCTGCGACGGCGGCGGGGCCTGCACCGTCCCCAAGGCGCAGGACTGCGGCGCTTACCAGTGCGACGCGACCTCGTGCAAGACGACCTGCGTCGGCGACCCGGACTGCACCGCCGGCAACCGCTGCGACGCCCAGCACCACTGCACCTCGGCGGGCACCTGCGACGGCGACGTGCTCGTCAGCCCCGACGGCGCGCGCACCGGCTGTAGCCCCTACCAGTGCCAGGGGAGCGCGTGCGTCGTCCGCTGCAAGGACTCGACGGAGTGCAGCACGGGCAACCGCTGCGACGACTCGGCGGCGTGCGTGCCCATCGCGGCGGCGGCGGCGCCGCCCGGAGGGTGCAGCTGCGAGACGCCCGGCGACCCGAGCCGTGGCGGCTCGGCGGCGGGGCTCGCGGCGATCGCGGCGACCGCGGCGCTCGTCG
>CAIXWQ010000236.1 GCA_903923175.1 uncultured delta proteobacterium
CTTGGCCTTGAACGCGGCGATCCCGCCGTGGACCACGATGGTGCTCCCCATCGCGCCGGCGCCCTGGAACGTGGTGTAGCTGCCGAACGTCACCGTCGCGCCGAAGTAGTACGCGACCGACGCCTTGGGCACGAGGACGACACCCCCGTGCGCCGCGTCGACTGCGTCCGCCGCGGCCTGAAAGGCGGCGTCGTCGGGGTGCGTGTCGTCGCCCAACGCGCCGAAGTCGCGCACGTTCACGACGAGGTTCTGCGGAGAGTGCGCTATCGCAGTTGTGTCCACGACCAGTCTACCACTCGTGACACAGGCCCAAGCCGAGTGGGCGAAGACGGCGCCTCGCGACACGCGCGTGACGGTCTCGTTGTCGAGCGTGCCGCCGTTGTGATACGGGTCGCCAACGGCGGGACGTGTCATCAGCGTGTTGAGACCTTGGTAGACCCATACGCCATTCGAGGCTGCGGCGACCCCCGGCGACCCGCCTTGGTTCAACAAGAGAACACGCGATTGGTTGGCAGTCAGACTGCTCCACGCGACGCCGTCGACGGTGCCGGTCAGCGGTGCCTTCGGTTGCGTGCCAGTGAGCGTCAGCGCCGCGTCGTCTGGCCCGCTCGCCACCGTCACAGAGTTCTCCCAAGCCATGTCCACCTCCTCAGCGAACTAACAGGTCATTCGACGAAGGAGATAAGTGGGACAAGTGTTCAGGGCGCGAAACTCGCGAGGTACGTGTCGCCGCTCACGGCAGCCATCGACTTCCCCGCAATCTTGAGCGTACCGCCTGAGAACACCCCTGCCGCGAGCACCGCGACGCCGTTCGCCGCGATGCCCTCGCCGCCGGAGCCCGCCGTCGAGCCAGGCGGGCCTCCTGCGTACGCCCATTCGTACGCACCTGCCGAGCTGAACTTGGCGATGAACATCGCCGCGTAGGTCGAAGAGCCGCCGATCAGCCCGCCACCGCCGAAGTCGATCGAGCCGGAGAAGCCTCCGGTGATCGCCGGACTTCCCGCGCCATCCACCGCAAGCCCGTGAACGCTCAGAGTGGAGCCCGTTGGAACGAACGACTTGCTCCAGACGCCAACACCAGACGCGTTCAATTTGGTTACGAACACGCTATCCGTGCTTGTCGTCATCGGTCCCGGACCGAAGTCAACCGTCCCGACATAGTCGCCAGCCAGCAGAATGTTGCCGCAAGCGTCGGTGCCGATCCCGCCGGGCTTGACGTAAGTGCCGTCAAAGCGCTTTGCCCAGAGGACAGCTCCGGATGGGTCGAATTTCGCGACGAATGCGTCGAGGTTGGTGCCGGGAGCGGTGAGCGGTCCTTTTCCGAAGTCAATCGAACCGTAGAAGCCTCCTGCAACAACGACGTTTCCGGCCGAGTCGACGGAACTCCAGATGCCGAGTTCGCTAGATTCCGTGACCACGGGAGCGTGGCTCCAGATACAGGCTCCGGACGGGTCGAATTTCGCGATAAAGTATGTGCTGGCTGATGGGAGCGCTCCGCACCCCAAATCGAGCGCGACGATTCCCGCCTCACCGGCCAAGTAGATATTACCAGATGAATCCAAGGAAAGATGACCAAAAAAGGACGACTTTGCCGCGAGACCGAAATGCTTCGCCCACACGAGCTTGCCCGTCGTTTCGTACTTCGAAAGGAAGATATCTGTGTCTCCGGTCGATGTTACTGACCCACCACCGAAGTCGGTGGCACCGCTGAAGTTCCCGCCCGCGACGAGATTCCCGGAACTGTCGATGGAAACGCCGTAGGGCTCGATGTTCGTAATGCCCTTCGCCAACTTGTACGTACCGCTCGCATCGAACTTGACGAGAAAGCCCGCTGGCGCGCCAGCCGGTCCGGCGTCCGCGTTGGTGAGTAGCCCGCCGCCGAAGTCGGTACTCCCTGCAATGTACCCTGCGAGCGCAACGTCGGCGGCTCCAGGGGAAATCGCCACCGCATTCGTCGCTGTCGAGCCGGTGATCCCGAACCGGCTCGCCCAATTCAGGCTACCGGCCAGACCGGCGTCGCCCGCGCTTGTGAGAGAACAGCCGCCAGCAGAATCCGTCTCGGTCGCGACGTCCGCGTCGTTCCCCAGGTCGCTCCGCACGTCGAAGCTGTCCGCGCCCAGGTCGCCATCGGGCGTGACGGAGGTGTCCTTCGTGTCGGTGGTCGAGTCGCCGCCGGCGTCGGTGTCCGACGTGCCGTTGTCGGGCGAGCCGTCGCTGCCATCGACGACGGTGCTGTCGGCGGTGCCTGGCACCGTGTCGGCGGACGACGATCAGCCCACGGCCAGGATCACCGAGACGGGAAGAGCGAAGCGTTTCATTGGAGCCTCCCGCGAAAGCATCCGGCCGCACGAAGACCAGCGCAACCGACCTTGCGCTTCCGTGTCACTTCGGTGCCGAGTTCGGCGTACAGCCGTCATGCGCGCATGTGCTGGAACAGGTCGCCGGGCGCCGGGGGAGAGCTCGCGAGACGCCGGGGGATGAGTCGAGCCGAGCGGAGGAGCGCTCGACGATTCACGCCGACGCGCTCGCCGACCGCAGGGGGAGCGCTCGCGGGAACCTGGAGGAGCGCTCGATCGACGAGGGCGAGGGGCGGTCGACGCGCAGGGAATCGGTCGCGCGAGGACGTGGAGCACTCGCCGGGCGTCGGGGGAGGACTCGATCGACGAGGGGGAGCACTCGCCGGGCGCCCGGGGCGCTCGTCGACTCGAACGGAGCCACGAGCAAGGGAGTGTCGGAATTTCGATGTCACGAACGCCGGCAGACAGCGTGTCGCCGATCCCGATCGAGAGATGCGCGAGCCCGCGCTTCCACTCGCTCGCGCCCTTCCACCTCGGCGCGGCGTCAGCTCGCGATAGCGAACGCCGACGAAGCCGCGAAGAGTCCCACTCTTCGACATTGCCACTCAGGTCGTGGAGACCCCGGACGTCATCCCCTTGGAGGCGCTGAGGGCGAGCGCCGGCTAGAAAGCGCGGGCGGTGGCGCGTCGGCGCGCGCCCAGCGCCGCCGAGGACGTCGACGCCGTCGTGGCGGGGCTCGCCGACCGCC
>CAIXWQ010000237.1 GCA_903923175.1 uncultured delta proteobacterium
CCCCCGCCTTCCCCCCTCCCCCCTGGGCGGTGTGGTCGGTCGTCATCGGAATCCTCGGCGGGTGAACGGGCGGACGTTGGTGTCGAAGGAATCGAGGGCGACGTTCGACTTGAGCCGCGCGCCGGCGAACCCGTCGACGCCGCGGATCTTCACGTCGGCGAGTCCCTTCTGGCGCAGGCGCGCGTAGAGCTCTCCGGCGGGGAGTCGCTCCCGCAGCTCGACGTCGTTCGCCTCGACCCAGCGCTTGTAGTGGCGCATGACGTCCGCGCGGCTGATGCGACCTGCGGGATCGAGGTCGAGGTGCTCGGCGACGAAGTCCGCGACGACGTCCTGCTCTGCGCGGTAGGTCTCGGTCGCCTCGACCACCTCGGGCGGCTCGCCGAGCCCGACTCGCTGCCACTCCAGGCACCCGCGCACCGCCCACGCGAGGATCCCGGGCAGCTCGGCGCCGAGCTTGTCGAGCAGCTCGCGGTCGCGCTCCTCGGGCGGGATCGTCACCTCGAACGGGATGACGCGGAGCCGGCGCCACATGCCGAGGTCGGTGCCGCGGACCGAGGGCTTGCGGTTGCCGCTGATGACGAGCTTGTGCGTCGGCACGAAGCTCCAGAAGTCCTCGTGCATCCGGTGCGCGGTGATCGCCTCGTCCGAGCACAGCGCCTTGAGCTTCGACTCGTCGAAGGATTGGCCGCCGTCGATCTCCGCGCAGAGCGCCATGCGCGCCCCGTGGAGGGTGACGAGCTCGGTCGGGTGCGCCTCGTAGCGCTTGCTGATCAACAGGCTGCGCGGCGCCGCGGTCGCGTAGTCGCCCATGAGCCGGGCGAGCGTGTTGGCGAACGTGCTCTTGCCGTTGGCGCCGTCACCGAAGAGGAAGAACAAGCAGTGCTCGCGCGTGCTGCCGGTCAGCAGGTAGCCGGCGACGCGCGCGGCGTACGAGATCAGCGCCGGGTTGCTCGCGAAGATTCGCTCGAGAAAGGCGAGCCACGTCGGGCACTCGGCGGCCGCGTCGAACGTGACCGGCGCGAGCTTCGTGATCAGATCCTCGCGCCGGTGCTCGCGCAGCTTGCCGTCGCGCAGCTCGATCGTCCCGTTCGCGATGTTGAGGTGCCACGGGTCACGGTCGAAGGCGCCGGGCGCGGCAGCGATCGCGGGCTCGCTCTTCGCCAGCGTGACGGTGTTGGCGATGACGTTCGCGCGTTCGCTCTTCGCCGACCATGCGCGCCTCTCGCTGCGCTGGCCGTCGTCGTCGCACTGTGTCGCCTCGACGAGCACCTCGCGGGCGATGAGCTTGGCCCGCCGGGTCGCCTCGTCTGCGGCGTCGCGCTGCCAGTGCGTCTCGACAAACGCGATCCACCCTTGGCCGCGCACGTGCCGCAGATCGGCGCCGTGGCGTGCTACGAGCCGCTGGGCGTTGCCGAGCTCGGAGCAGTGGAACCGCTCGCCCTCGGGGGCGGCCTTCGTCCGCGACGTCGGGATCCGGGCCACGTCAGCCCACCTTCCGCGCGTCGG
>CAIXWQ010000238.1 GCA_903923175.1 uncultured delta proteobacterium
AGCAGAATCGGCAGTTGTCAGGACGATTGATCGGACAAAGTGCGAGGCCTGCGGAACAAACCTACGTCGGCGCTACCCGTGAACGGGTACTGCCGTTCACGACGTAGTCGTAGGCTTCGAGCGGGATCTCACGCACGGTGATGAAGTCATTGTAATGGACGACGCTCTTGTCCTTGCCCTTGCCGAACTTCATCTTCACGACGCGGTAGTGCGCGCCGGTAGGTGAAGCAGGGGCGTCGATCATCGCGGCGTACTCGGGCACCTGCTCATAGCCGACGTGGAGCTCGCCGAGCGCGCGGCCCGCCTTGCTGAAGGCCCAAAAGTCGGTCGCCGCCTTCACGCGCGGGATGCGCGGGAGCTCCTTGCCGAGGTTGTCGGCGTACCGCTCGCGGTAGTCGACGGCGTGAAGGATGTAGGCCCAGGCATCGCGGTTCGTCCCCACGCCGAGAGAGAAGGACTGGAACAAGCGCAGCGACACGTTCGACTTGCCCTTGACGCCCAACACGACGTGGCTTCCGTAGCTCTCGTCGCGCTGCTTGAGCCAGTCGCCATGCTCGTCCGGAGTGATGCGGGTCCAACCTTCCTCCGCCGAGATGCCAGCGATGCTGCCAAAGCCCCCAACCGCTGCGAGCTTCTCCTCCCGACTGCGATAGTCACCAACGTCGCGGAAGAAGATCTGACCGCGCTCCTTGGTCTTCGGGTTCTTCACGAGGATTGAGATCGCCACAGGAGCGCGACTGCCGCTCCCGAAGACCTTCCCTCCTTCCTTCCTCGACAGCTCGCCGGAGGTTCGCTGATTACCCCGCAGATGAAAGACGTAGAGGCTGGTGAACTCGTCGACGAGGCACCTGCGAAGCCCGTCCGCGGTGTTCGCCTCGATGAATCCTGCGTTGGTCACGAACCCGACGATCCCGCTCTCACCGACGCGGTCGCTGGCCCAACGGATCGCGCGCACGTAGCTGTCGTAGAGGAGCCTTCCGTTTACTGCTGTGGAACGCGCCCCGTAGGTCTCCGCAATCCGCTCGTCGAGCGAGGGATATGCCACGTTCTGGTTGTTGTCGTTCTGCGAACCCTGCCCTACCGAGTACGGTGGATTCGCGACGACTACCCGGATGTCGAGCTTCTTCTGACGGGTGCGCCGCGCGCTGTTGTCCACCAGCACGCGCGAGATGAGGTCGTCCTTCTCGTAAAGCTGGCCTTCGCGATCGATCTCACGCATCCGAAGACCGGCGAAGTACTGCCCGTGCCGCTCATCGGCGGCATCGACGCGGTCGTCCTCGAGCAGGGGCGCGGGCAGGTCTGGGAGCTCAAGACCGCGAAGAAGAAGTACGCGGCCGACCAGCTCGACTTCGATCTGCAGCCGACGGCCTACGCGAAGGCGGCGCGTGTGCTCGGTTACCAGGACGTCGGGCTGAAGTTCCTCGTGACCACGAAGGGCTCGAAGCCCGACGTGCAGGTGGAGCAGCTCACGCGTCACCGCGCCGACGAGGACGAGCTGGTCGAGATCGCCTTCGGCGTGCACCGGTCCGTGGCTGCGGGCGTCGACCATCCCGTGCGTGGCTGGTGGTGCCGGTCGTGCCAGTTCGCATCGAGGTGCCGGTGAAGGGCCGGAAGGCCAAGGAGAAGCAGCGGCCCACGCAGTTCGCGATTGGGCTCGACGGCAATCTCTACTTCTCCGTCTTCGAGCTCGATGGCGTCGAGGATCTCGAGACTGCGCTCGAGGCACTCCCTGCCGACGCGACGTACTTCGTCGGCGTCGTCGCGACGCGCGTCGAACGGCACCGGCTCGTCGACCGTCTTCGCTCGGCGGGCTCCGAGGCGGCCGCGTTCATCGCCGGCCACCGCCGCTGGGCGCGCTGATCACGTCGACTTCTTCGGGCGCCCGGGGCCGGCCTTCGGCTTGGTGGGCTGCGCGAAGAGGTCGATGACGGGCACCTTCAGCGCGTTGGCGATCTTCACGATCGTCTCGACGCCGAGGTTCTCGTCTCCTGCCTCGACGAACTGGACGTAGCGAACCGATACCCCCAGGGCCTCGGCGAACCGCTCTTGCGTCAGCGCACGATCCCTTCGGATCTCCGCGATGCGACGTCCGATGCCCTGGAGGACACGGGCGGGATCGGCGGGGCGCATGCCGCCGATGGAGCCCGGTCCGCTGGAAATCTAGAACGAAGCCAAAGCTACGGGTTACGGTTCACTTCTTCGACGGAGGGTCACATGGCGGGTCGAGCGGCAGTGATGGACGGCGTCGCCGTCGGCTTGTGCGTGCTTGCGCTCGGGGCGGCGGTGATGGCGGAGGGCGCGAGCGTCAACGCCATCGCGACGAGCCCGGCGCGGAGCGAGGAGCGGGTTCAGAAGCTCGAGAAGCTGAAGGCGTTGACCGACGCGGCCGAGCAAGAGTTCCGTGAGTGCCTCGCTGCGCACCCGCCGAGAGACAAGTACGACGTCAGCCGCTTCGGGGTTTGCAAACAGCCGCCTCCTCCCGGCGAGCTGATTGGGATCGCCCACGATGCGGCATACGGCGCCCAGCTCATGGGCGAGAACCCCATCGACGACGTGCTGAGCTCCGTGCGTCGGAAGCAGAAGCGGGTGGCCGAGGAGCACGACGCCCAGTCGAAGCTCTCGATGGGAGCGGCGACGGCGGCGGTCCTGCTGGCCGCCGCAGCCTACTTCGTCATGAGTGCTCGGTCGGAGAATCCACGGCGGGCGGAGCACCCCGGGAGGCTGCACAAGGTCTGGCTCGCGTGCATGGTCCTCGCCGGCCTGTCCTTCCTTCTGCTCGCGCTCGGAGGAGTGCTGGCCTTGAGGGATGCGTCTGCGGCGGGTCCCCTCACGGGCAACACCCTGGTCATGCCGCTCATCCTCGCCCTGGCGGCCATCATGCAGCTCGCGCTCGTGGTTCCCGGCTTCACGACGCGGCGGGCTCTGGTGCGCAAGTCACCAGAACTCCGTGCGCGGCGTCTGCTCGCCGACGCCACGCGCGTCCATGCTGCCGCGCTCGTGTCGACGCGGTCCGCGCTGGCGAAGAAGCAGGAGTACCTCGACGCGCTCAGGGCCAACGCTGGCTCGGAGGTCGTCGTCGCGCAGACGGTCGCGGAGGTCGACCAACTGCAGACCAGGTTGCAGGGGCTCCAGATGGGCGACGGCACCGCCACGGTCAAGGCCGCGCTGGCGGACCTCGATCGCAGTCGAGCCTTCGTCGCGACGGTCGTGAAGAGCGCGGCTCCTGCAGAAGAACGCAAACGAGCGGCGGGTGCGGTCGACGCGGCGCTCTCCGGCTTGGAGGCGGCGGTGGTGGCCGCGTCCGCCGGCTGCCGCGACGGCGAGCGAGACGTCGCTCGATCACGTCTCGGGCGCCCCGACAGCGGGCGCGGGGGCGGCATGTGCCGCC
>CAIXWQ010000239.1 GCA_903923175.1 uncultured delta proteobacterium
CGGCTCGCGCGCCGACGCCGACCGGGAAGACCGTGAGCTTCCGCTCGCGCACGAGCCGCGCCGTCTGCGCCGCCGCGCGCGAGGTGTCGTCGGTGGCCGCGCCATCGGTGAGGATGACGAGCCACGGCTGGTAGTAGGGCGTGCCGGCGGCGCGGTACTGCGCCTTGCGCTCGTCGAGCAGTCGGAGCGCGGCGGTGACCCCTTCGCCGAGCGGCGTCGCGCCGTCGGCCTCGAGCGCGGGCATGCCGCCGCTGGACGCGAGGCTGAACGGTCGGTGCACCATCACCGATCCGCCGACGGTAATGACCGCGAGGTCCGCGCTGGCGCTCGCGTCGGCGTCGCGGGCGATCTCGCCAAGGAACAGCGCGAGCGCCTCCTGCAGCTCCTCGAGCGGCCGACCGGCCATCGAACCGCTCGTATCGAGGATCACCGCGATGGGGAGTCGGGTGGTCGGACTGCAGAGCAGATCGTCGTCGGGGCTTGTGAGCGCGAGCGAGGCGGGGATGGGCATCGTGAGGGCTCCGTGGGGCTTCCGGGCAATTGGCGCGCGGGGGGCGCGTCGAAGTCCTAGACGGACCTCGCGCCGTGGATCGGACGCGACGTGCACGTTTCGTGGCTCGTCATCGATGCGCGCCCTCGCCTGTTCGCCAGCTCTTCAGGCGCGCAGGCGGAATCGCCTCGTTCGAGTAGAGACCGTTGCCCAGAGCCTCTTCGTACTCGGCGAGGAGCGCCCTCCAGACCGAAAGCTCGGGCGGCGAGCGGTCCTCGAACGACGCGCGGAACGCCTGCTGCAACTCTGGCGAGAGGTGGCCCCACATCCGCGCGGTCGGTCCGCGGGAACCTTGCGGCACGCCGCGCAACCCGCCGGCGCCCGCGCGATAGGGGAAGTGCCCCTTTCGCTGGTTCTCGAGCGGCGTAGCGCCGCCGATGTGGGCATAAGGGGATTGGCGCCCCATGAGCGTCTGGAAGACGAGCGTGGCGACCGCGAAACGCTCGTGGAGCGGCGTGCGCAACGTCTGCTTGAGATCGCGACCAAGCAGCTCGGGGTGGAGGAACTCGACGATGCCGACGGGGCACGGATAACCGTCGACCTGGAAACTGTCGGTGTCGATGAGCACGACGTCGTCGTCGCCGGTGACGAGGAGGTTCTTCGGCTGCACGTCGCCGACCAAGACGCCCAGCGCGTGGACCTCCTCGATGCGCACGACCGAGCGCCGCGCGAGGCGTGCGAGCTGGCGACGGGTGGGTCGCTGGGAGTCGTCGCCCGCGCTCCACACGCGCTGGAGCACATGCTGCAACTCGTCGCCCGAGACTTCCGGCAGGAGGAACCCGAGCCAGTCGCCGCGCGCATCGCTAACCTGCGCGGTAGGCCACGCCGCGCCCGAGGGACGATGCGGCACTGCGAGCATCCACTCGAGCTTCGCGCGACGCCACGCGCTCGGGCGCTTGAGCACCTTGCCGACCTGCGTGCGCGAGGCGGCCGTCTCACCGGGGAGGACGACCTGGTGGATCCACCCTTCTCCGCCGCTGGCGATGCAGCGCCCCAGCGTGCCGCCGCGGAGCGCGCCTCCGAGAGCAATCCCAGCGGCGAGCGGCTGACGATCGGCGATCGGGCCATCGTCGATCCGGCGGAGCCGCGCGCCGAATGCCGGCTCTTTCGGCGCCTCGGGCGGCGCCTCGCGCACGACCTCGGGACGCGGCAGCGGAGGCAGGCTCGCGAACCACTGACAGACGCCGCGCCCCTCGTAGCGAAGCAGCGGAAGCCCCGGATAGGACCGGTGGAGCTCGTGGGCCCACTCCACGTCGAGCGTCAGCACCGCGACGGTGGGCCCGTTCGCCTGGCTCGCGACGTTGTGCAGGCGGCGCAGGATCTCCGGTCGAATCAGCTCGAAGCGGTCGCTCGAGAGCGGCCGAAGCGCGTCGCCGCGGCGCTTGCCTCGCAGCCACGCCTCGAGCCTCAGCCTCGTCGCGGGCGCGCACTCCGCCCGCACCGCGTCGAGGTGCGGCACACGCAGCGAGGTCCGCGCGCCACCCGGCCCGCGTCCGGCAGTCACGACCGCGGCCAGCTCGGGGAAGGCCTCGTGCACGAAGGTGAGGGGGTCGACGAAGACGACGTCGTATCTCGGCATGAGCTCCTTCCGCGGCGGGGACGCCGCCCAGGTGACGACCGAGCACCGCAGGACCTGACGAGGCGTTCGGCGCGACTCATCCGCGGGCTGCAGACGCGTCGGCGATCCACGCCTCGATGGCCCATCGCGTCTCTTCGCGGACATCGGCGTTGGACACGCCGCGGAGCTCGAGAATGGCGAGGTCGCCGACGTCGAGCAGCAGCGTGGCGCGCTCGGGCGCGACGATCCGGTAGGCAGCGAATCGGCTCGCCAGAATCGCATCTTCGTAATCGGCGATGCAGTGCCCCATCTGCAACCCCTCCTCGAGGAGCATGGCCGAGTGCGTGATCGGGAGGATCGCGTCGGTGCCGGCGAGTGGCGTCGTCGAGAACCGCGGCGTCTCGCGATCGGGCACGCCGTGATGGCGATACGCGCGCAGCGACCATCGCGTGCGCAGAATCCTCAGCGCTGCGGGGCGACTCCGATCCACCTGCGCGGCCGCTCCACCGACGCCCGCGCGGCGCCCCAACGAGGCGGTGCGAATCGCGAGATCAGCGGCCTCGTGGACCTCCGATTCGCTCGGTCCGCCGGCAAAGAGGCGCCGGTAGAACGCCCCGCGATGGCGCGGCGAGAGCCCCAACGCCGCGCGCAGCTGCTCCACATGGACGGTGCGCGTGTGGCGGAGCAGGCGCACGGCGGCGCGCGAGCCGAGCGCGTCGAG
>CAIXWQ010000240.1 GCA_903923175.1 uncultured delta proteobacterium
CGACGACCGCTCTCGCTCAGGACGAGAACCTCACCCCGCGTAGCTGCAGCCGCGGTCGGCGTACCCGCTCGACGAGTGCCGTGAGGCGCACGCCTACGTGCTCCACGCTCCCGCGCGCGGCACCCGCAGCGACAGGCACGTGAGCGCGCCGTCGGCCTTGTGGAGCTCCCCGACGTCCACGACGCGCACCGCGAGCCCTCGCGCGACGAGCATCGCCGCCGTGCGCGGCGCCGCCGCGGAGACGAGCACTGCGTCGCCGAGCGCGAGCACGTTCGCGCCGGCGGGCTCGTCGACCGCGACCGTCTCGAGCCCGGCGGCGACGAACGCCCAGCGCTCCTGCTCACCGAGCACGCGCGGGTCGAACAGCAGCACCGTCGCGCTCGCGAGCGTGCACGCCGACTTCAGGTGCAGCCCGTCGCGCACGGTGAGCGCGACGACCTCGAGCCCCTCGCGCGCCCCGGCGGCGGCGAGCGCGTCGAGCCCTGCGTGGTTGGTCCGCCCCGAGAGCCCGACGAAGAGGCGCATGCCGACGCGCAGCACGTCGCCGCCATCGAGCGTGGCCGGCAGGGCCATCGTCGTGATCTCGCAGTCGCGCGCGAGCGCGGCGGCGACCGAGGGGACCTCGCACACGCGCGACGGCGCGCCCGGGTGCGTCGCGACGGCGCGCGCGCCGATGATCACCGCGGTGTCCTCGACGAAGCAGGCGTCGGGGGCGTCGTCCTCGGGAGGAAGCTCATCGACGTGCAGCCCGAGCGCGCGCAGGGCCTCGACGTAGCCATCGTGCTGACGGCGCGCGCGTGGGACGTCGATCGACGGGGCGCGATCGGAGCGGAGGCAGTCGGCGAAGCGCGCGGAGACGGCGCGGACGACGAGACGCGACGGCGGGGCGAAGGGGAGCAGCGACGGCACGGCGCGTTCGTAGTTCGCCGCCGCGCGGATGGCGACGGCACGCGCCCTCTCACTGGCAGCGCTTCGCGTCGGGCGGCGCGCACCGCTTCGTCGTCTCGTCGCAGCACGAGCCCTGCAGGCAGCGGTCGTAGGACGATCGGGGTGGAGATCCTTCGCCGAGCGCGGCCGTGAGCCCCGAGCACGACGCGCGTGAGACCCGCGGCCCGCCGGCTCGGCTCCCCCCGCTCTCGCCTGATTCGCCGAACGTCGCTTCGGCCTGAACACCTGCGTTCATCGTGGTGCGCGGTGGGAGCGTGTCGCGTAGGCTCCGCCGCCTCGGGGAGGGGTGCGATGTCCGAACGAACGTGGATGGGGCTGGTCGCGATCGGGTGCGTCGTGGCGGCCGGGTGCTCGGGGCGCGCGAGCGATGCGCAGGCGCCTGCCGACGCGAGCGTCGAGGTGGCTGCGCCGACGGCTGCCAAGGGCACGTCGCTCGGCGGCGCGCTGGAGCGCGATCCGAGCCGCCCGTCGGCGCTGTTCGCGCGCGTGCCAGGGATCGACCTTCGCGCGCGCTTCGATCGAGGCGCATTGGCGATCGGGCTCGACCGCGACGGCGACAGCTGGCCGTTCGGGCTCCGCCTCGCGGCCGCCGGGCGCGCGGGCGCGATGCGTCCGATGGCCGACGCGGCGACGACGCGGGTCGAGGGGCTGCGGGTGCGCTACGACCGCGGCGCCGGGCTCGAGGAGTGGTTCGAGCGGCGGCCGGTCGGGATCGAGCACGGCTTCGAGGTCGCGCGTGCGCCGGAGGGGAGCGGCGCGCTCCGGTTCGAGC
>CAIXWQ010000241.1 GCA_903923175.1 uncultured delta proteobacterium
CAGGATGGGCCGCTCGATGATGAGCCCCAGGCTGTTCCCGATTCGGCTGAGCTTCTTGACCACGGCGACCTCGGCAGAACGATGTTCTAACGAAAGTCTGACCGCGCCCGGTGGGTTACGCAAGTGCGACGGCTACGCCGCCCCGTCCCCGAGCATCCTCTGCGCCTCGCTGCGGTCCCCCGCCGCCCCCACGTACTCGAACACCGCGCACGGCCTCCCCCCGACCTTCTCGAGCCCCCCGCGGACCTTCGAGCGCGTCGCGTTGCACCGCGCCCCCGGCGGCTGCTCGAGCCGCCACGCCTTCGACCGATCGAAGCTCCGGATCAACGCCGGATGCGCCGGGTACGTGTGCAGCCGCCGCCCCGTCGCCTTGTACGCACCGCCCAGCGCGTCCACGAGCGCCATGGCCAGCCCGAGCCCCTGCCAGTCCGGCAACGTCACGAGCCGCGACACCCCCATGATGTTCCGCGCGTGCGGGTGCGGCCGGTAGAGCAGCCCCGCGAACGCCGCGAGCCGCCCGTTCGCGTACAGCGCGAAGCACCGCGCGCTCGTGTGCAGCGCCGCGGTCAGATAGTGAAACGGAGCGAAGACGCGCCAGGTGTCGTACGGCACGCGCCGGACCTCGCACTCGACAGCGGGTCGCCGTTGAAGACGCCTCCGCTGGAACGAGAGCGTCGCCATGTCGAGCACCCAGTCGGGCTGCAGCCACTCGACCACGTCGTAGTGGCACGTCACCGCCACGAAGCGCCGCGCGTGCCTGCGCACGAACTTCTGCACCGCGTGCGAGCCGATCTGCGCGACCTGGCGATCGACCACCGAGGTGAACTCGTCGACGACGATCTGCTCGCCCCCCTCGAGGAGCAGCCGCGCCATTTCGACGCGGAACTTCTCGCCGTTCGAAAGCACCGCGAACGGCCGCAGCCACTTCGGGGATCGTGTTGAACCCCACCGCCTGGCAGGTCTCCGAGATCGCCTCGACGGGGTGCGACGGCGAGAAGTCGTCGATCACCGACGGCGCCCCCCACGCGAGCGCCTGCGGCTCGCCAAACAGGTGCCGCGCGATCGTCGACTTCCCGCTCCCAGACGGCCCGACGATGAGCCCCACGTTCCAGTCCGCCGCGTCGATCGGCACCTCCACGCGCCAGCGCAGCGAGCACTTCTCCTGCGCCGGCACGTCGAACATCGCCGACACCTGGCGCGCACGCACCGACGTCGAGATCGCCGACTCGACTACAAGATCAACGGCCGGCACTTGAGCCCCTCCCCCTCGAAGCGCCCGAGCAGCTCGGCCTGGTGCGCCTCGTCGGCGCAGTCGACGACGACTTGGTACTTCAGCCCGTCGAGCTTCGGCGCCGCCTCGGACTCGTCGGCCTCGGGCATCAGCGAGCCGAGGAGCTTCGCGAGATCGCTCTCCTCGTAGCCGGTCCCCTCGAGGTGCCCGGTCTCGGCCTGCACCTGCTGGAGGAGCTCGGCGAGCATCTCGTCGTCGTACGCGCCGATCTCGCTTGTGCGGTTGTCGACGAGCAGCAGGCGCTTCTCGGTCGCCGCGTCCACGTCGACCCAGAGCACCGGGACCTCGGGGAGCCCGGCCTGCTTTGCGGCCTTCCAGCGGTGGTTGCCCACGAGGATTTGCCCGGTGCGCCGCTGCACGACGATCGCGCCGTAGAAGCCGTTGCGTTCGATCGACGCGCGGATCGCCTCGACGTTTCCCTTCTTCGCGTTGCGCGGGTGCGGCGCGACCCGGTCGAGCGCCACGAGCTCGTAGCCTTCGTTGCAAATCGTCACGGGTTCACCTCCTCGAGCGCGGCCGCGACCGCCTCGTCGAGCACGCCGTCGTCGATTCCGCTGCGCACGCCGAGCGCGCGACGCACGCCGACGACCCCCTCCATGAACGCGGCGCCGGCCAGCGCAGCGATCGCGTTGCCCGTCAGCGCGATCGGGCGCGCCCCCTTCTCGAGGTGCCGCTCGATCCCGGTCGGCGCGAGGGGCGCACCGAGCGCGACCTGCGCCCCGGCAACCACCGCGCGCTCGGCGAGCTCGCGTGCCTGCGTGCGATACCGCTCGAGCACGTGCGCGGCGGGCGGGATCGACAGGGGGCTCGGTGGCGTCGCCGCCTCGGCCCACCGTGAGAGCGCGAGCCCGAGGAAGAAGCCCGCGGCGAGCGCCACGAGCGTCGCGAAGACCGCGAAGTTCATCGGCGCCACTCCCGCTTGTGCTTGAGGATCAGCGCGATCGGCCCGTGGTGGCTGTACCCGAGCAGCCCAGCGATCCGCCGCGTCGAGAGCCCGAGCGCGCCGAGCCGACGAACGACGGCGTAGCGCGCGCGGGTGACGTCGCGCCGCGCGCGTCCGTGGGGTCGCAGCTCCTCGGCGGGGACGCCGTGGTTCTCGGCCTCCTCCTCCACGATTCGGTGCGCGAGCTCCTCGGGGGAGGCGAACCGCACGACGTACTCCGCGAGGGCCACGAGGGTTTCGCGCTGCTGCGGGTCGAGCAGCG